>PABG01000001.1 GCA_002699185.1 Gammaproteobacteria bacterium
AAATAGGAGGCACGGCATTAAGAAGCGGGTAGCGGCAACGACCTCTTGAGAGAACCAGCCCGGTATTGCCTCGACATTGACGATGATGCAGTGATCGGTATCGATCAGAGTATCGGTCGCGCACCTGAACCTCCCTGGGACATCACAAGGCAATGCCAGCCCAACTATATCAGAGTTTCACAATTATGCCTTGACGTTAAATGTTAGCCAAGGCATAATTTACGATAGAATTGAGTTCCGTCAAATTGCCAAGGCAACGTTAGGAAGATGCCCGTGCGAGCGACACGTAGACAAACGTTAGCTGCATTTGCAGGCATCCCCGGCACGGCGGCGCTGTTGACTCAGCGCGCTATGGCGCAAACGACTGCTGATACGCTTGGCCATGATATGGCAGCGGACGGCAATATGGTGGTCGGTGAGGTCAATCATGCGGTGAACGGCTTCACTCCGGAGCAGCTACTGACCGAGTTCGACTATGGAGAGACCTCCAGCGGGCCGGATGGGCGTCCACAACGGGAATGGACAATCACGGCCTTGGACCGAGAGATCGAGATCGCGCCCGGCGTGTTTTTCCCGGCCTGGACTTATAATGGGCGCGTGCCTGGGCCGGCGTTGCGTTGTGTTGAGGGTGAGAGGCTCCGAATTTATTTTCAGAACGGCGGTTCGCATCCGCACACGATCCACCTGCACTCAATTCACCCCGCACGCATGGACGGAATCGCGGGCGCTGGCTTAGTCAAGCCCGGCGAAGCCTTCACGTACGAGATCGACGCCCGGCCTTTCGGCTGTCACTTGTACCACTGCCACGCCATGCCACTGAAACGCCATATCCATAAGGGCCTCTATGGCGCGCTGATCATCGACCCGGACCCCGACAGGCATCCAGAGCATCGAAACGCTGCTCTGGGCCGGCGCCACGGCACGCCCGAGCATGCGCGCTGGCAAGAATTCGTCATGGTGATGAACGGGTTTGATACCAATTTCGATGACGAGAACGAATTCTATGCCATCAACTCGATCGCCTTCGCTTACGGGCAGAAGCCGATCTCGGTCCAACGCTCGCGGCCGATCCGTATTTACCTCGTCAACGCGACCGAGTTCGATCCGATCAATTCGCTGCACCTGCATGGTAATTTCTACGACTATTACGATCACGGTACGACGTTGACGCCGACGCTGCGGATGGTCGATACGGTGATGCAGTGTCAGGGCCAGCGCGGCATCCTGGAGATCGACTTTTCGGAGCATGAGCCCGGCCTGTACATGTTTCACGCTCACCAATCCGAGTTCGCGGAGCTCGGCTGGATGAGCTTTTTCGAAGTGACCGACGCATGAGTGCCGGAATGGATCGCACGACCGCAAGTCACCGCAAGCCCCGGACCGGGATGCGCTTGTTCTGGCTGATTTTGCCGGCGTTGTCCCTGGTGGCGATCCTGGCCGCGGTGCTGATCGGGCGGCCACTTGACCGACTCACGGCGTCGGCACCACCGGTCGAGGAAATCTCTGTCGAGGCAATGACATTAACGCCAGGCCTGATTTCGCTGGCCGTGCGCGCTGACGGCTCGGCTCCGGTAACGATCGCGCAGGTACAGGTGGACGGCGCGTATCGCAAATTCACCGTCCGACCCTCTAACCAAATCGGCAGGCTGGAGAGCGCGCGAATTGATATTCCCTACCCCTGGGTGGAGGGGGAGACGCACCACATTCTACTGGTCACGGCCTCTGGCTTGACCTTCGAGCATAGCATCGACGTTGCAGTCGCCGACCTATCGGCGTCTTCGGCCGCGACGCTGCAGATGATCCTGATCGGCCTCTTCCTCGGCTTTGCGCCGGTTGCGGCAGGGTTACTGGCTTTCCCCGCGATCCGCCGCGCGTCACGGAGCACGATGGATTTCCTGCTGGCCCTGACCATCGGCCTGCTCGGCTATCTGTTGCTCGATACCCTGTCCGAGGGACTGGAGATCGCGGCGGGCACACTCGACCGATTGCGGACGGAAAGTCTGGTTTGGGTCTCCGCGGCGGCTGTGGCGTTGATTCTGCTGGCTATTGGCCGGCGCAGCGGAAAGCCGCCGGAAGGCAGGGCGCTGGCGATTTTCATGGCCCTTGGCATCGGCATCCATAATTTTGGCGAGGGGCTTGCGGTCGGTGCCGCGCTTGCAGCCGGGGCGGGGGCGTTGGCGACTTTCTTGGTGGTCGGGTTTGCCATTCATAACGTCTCCGAAGGCGTCGCCATCTCGACGCCGTTGGCTGACCGACAACCGACGTTTCTGACATTTGTCGGCCTCGCCGCGCTGGCTGGACTGCCTGCGGCGCCCGGCGTATTGCTGGGATCCGCCGCCGTCAGCCCTTACTGGATAGCGCTTTGCTTTGGGATCGGCGCAGGGGCTATTCTGCAGGTGATCATCGAGGTTGGCGGAATGCTGGCGCGCCGGGCGCCCACTAAAGGACCGGTCACCGTGGCAAATCTGCTGGGCGTAACGTTGGGGCTAGCGGTGATGTATGGCACGGCAGTGTTTGTCTAATCGCGCACGGGCATCATCATCACGTCGATGCCGACGCCGGCGATACTCGTGTTGCGCTCGCCATACTGGTTAATCTCGGACTCACTGTGGTTCAAGTCGTCGGCGGCATTTTGTCCGGGAGTCTGGCGCTAATCGCCGACGCGCTACACAATTTCTCCGACGCCATTTCGCTGATCATCGCGTTTGCGGCGCGCAAGATCGCCCGGCGCCCGGCCGATGCATCCATGACCTTTGGCTATGGGCGGGCGGAAGTCGTCGCAGCCCTTATCAACTACACGACCTTGATCGTTATCGGATTGTATCTCGTTTACGAAGCGATCATGCGGTTCTTCGACCCGCAACCCGTAGATGGTTGGCTTATTGTGATCATCGCCGGTGTGGCGCTTGTGGTCGACGCGGTGACAGCCGCGCTGACCTACGCGATGTCAAAATCGAGCGTGAATATCCGCGCTGCTTTCCTACACAACGTCGCCGATGCGCTCGGTTCCATAGCGGTGATCGTGGCCGGCGTCGCCATTCTTCTATATGACTGGCGCTTGATCGACCCGCTCGTCACTCTCCTGATTGCAGGATACATCTTGTGGCAATCCTTTTCCGAGATTGGCAACGTCGTTCGTATCCTGATGCTGGGCAGTCCGCCCGACATCGACGTCAATCGTGTTGTCGATGAACTCAATGCGATCGATGGCGTCGCTAGCGTTCATCACGTTCACCTTTAGCGAATGCAGGAGCATGCCGCAGCGCTCGACGCCCACATCGTGATCGATGCAGGTCGATGGCAGGATGCTGACGCGATCAAGTCCAGTATCAAGACCCTGACTGCCGAGCGACTTGGCATCAGCCACACGACGCTCGAACTGGAGTGCGCGCGCCACGCCTGCGATGAGATACAACTCATTGGCCATGGCTAGTCCGGTCACCCTAGCGGCGGCTGATCGAGGTAGAGCAGCCCTGCATTCATGGACAGTACGGGCTGACGGCGGCGGATCGCAGAAATGGCCGCCGCATTAGCCGATCCGGCCGAGGGCCGGGAAGGCATCCAGCAACCAATAAGACAGCGCGGAAAGCTGTCCCGTCATCATGGCGATGCCCATGGCGACCATAACAAGGCCGGCGCCTTGATGGAGCCGTCGGCCGAGGCGTCCGATCGACCTGATTTTCCGGGTCAGGCGATCGGTGAACATGGCTGCCAGGAGGAACGGCACACCCAGTCCGGCCGAGTAGATAGCGAGTAGCGCCACACCCTCCGCCACTGTTGCTGAAGTCGCGCTCGCCGTCAGGATCGCACCCAGGATCGGGCCAATGCAGGGCGTCCAGCCGAAACCGAAGGCGAGGCCAAGGACGTAGGCCGATACCGGTTTCCCGCCAGGAATGGCGAGGTGGAAGCGGAACTCTCGCTCCATGACGGCAAGCCGCGTCATTCCGAGCATGAACAGGCCGAACACGATGATGATTGCCCCGCCGATGAGGTTCAACTCGTAGCGGTAGCCGAGCATCATCTGGCCGAGCGCCGTTGCGCTTGCGCCCAAAATGACGAACACCGTCGTAAAACCGAAAATGAAGCAAATGCTTAGGCCGGCGGCGGAAAGACGCCAGCCAGGCCCCATACCGCCTGCCGTCCGCCCAGCGATATAGGACACATAACCCGGCACCAGAGGGAGCACGCAAGGCGACAGGAAAGAAATCGCGCCGGCGCCGAACGCTGCAATGATCCCGATCCCGGACAGTTCAAGCATCAGGAATCCCAGTCGAAAGGCATCAGTTTGGCCTCGCAACGCCTTCATACATGAACGTTATCGGCTTCGGGCCTTTCGCATATCCGGTGTCGAGCCTCTCCATCCTGAAGCCGCAGTCTTCTATCAATAGGGCGACCGGGCGATTGAGATGACAGTTTCCGGCGCATCGCCGCCAGATCGGCGTCAGCCTGTCTTGCCAGCGCCGGACGCTATGCTCGGGCGCTAGGCCATGCTCAACGAAGAGAAGGCGTCCAGTCGGCTTCAGGACGCGGCGGACCTCGCCGACAACCTTTTGGGGATCGGTCACGCTGCACAACGACCAGGTGACGACGACGCAGTCGACGCTTGCGTCTTCCAACGGCACAGTCTCGGCCAAACCTTCGATCAGTTCCACGTCAGGCTGCGCGCCGCCCGCAGCATTCGCCGCAATCCGCAACAGTTCCGCAGAAGGATCAACGCCGAACACGCGTTCTACCTTGTCGGAGTAGAGAGGAAGATTGAGCCCAGAGCCGACACCGATTTCGAGAACGCGGCCCTCCGCCCCTGAAACTACGCGACGGCGATAGGGTGTCAGTTGCTCCTGCCGCATCGCCAAGTGAGTGAGGCGCGGCAGGATGTGTTTGTCGTAGAAGCCCATATCAATCTCGCGATCGATTGAGTGCGGAAGAGGTACTCTCGGTGTCCAGCGACCGGCGCGACGGCCGGCAGCGTTCACCTATAGGGCGAGATCTCGCCTTTGCGTTTGGAAACGGCCGCATCGCCCACCAAAAAGCGGTGAGCGGGACGACAATCCATTGCAGCACCGGGCTCAACCCCGCATCGATCAGCGGTATTACCGGCATCAGGTCGCGATATGCCCACGCTTCCCGAACCTCGATGTTGAGCCACTCGCTGAACAGCGTGTAGGCCAGCCCGAAGGCCAGCGTCAGCACGACGATCCGCTGCCCACTCGCAACCGGCCAGGCGGGAGTTCCAGCCAGAAACAGCGCCAGCACGATCGCGCTGAGCGCGATCAGCACGTCGCCGCCCGTACAATGCAGCGCGGCGAAGACGATCTCGCCGCGCGTTCCTGTCTCCCACAATGTATAGAGGGGCATGTGGGCGAACTCCCAGGCAAGGTTCGTAACCGCAACGAACGCCATGTAGCGTCGTAGCGCTCGCAGCCAGTACGCATTTTCGCAGACCGGCAAGGCGGCGCTCCGTTCCTCCGATGTCGCGCTCATTCAGAAGAGACCCTTCAGCCGTTCCCGCCAGCCAGGCTTCGGCGCGACCGTCGGCGGAGCCGGCGCTTTGTTGGTAAGCCCGTTGACGTAAAGCACGAGGTTGAGCGACTCGAACCGCAGCCCGTGGAAGTTCGCAGCCCAGCGCCCGGTCCTATCGATCACGTGCGTCACCACACCGTGCGTCTGGTATCCGTCGTCGGTCTTGGTGAAGCGGTGGCCGAAGGCTTCCGCCAGGGTTCGCGTCGCCTCCTCGCTCTGCTCCGGCCGCGTGGTCAGAAAGGTCCAGTTCGCGGGATCGAGCCCATGTGCCGGGCCGTAGGCTTCCAGAACCTCAGGCGTATCGTTGACGGGGTCGGTGGTGATAGTGATGAACTGGACCATGTCCTTCATCGGCGATTGGTTGATCATCGCCTGCACCTCGGCGAGCTTTTCCGCATGGAGCGGACAAACATCCGGGCAGCCGGCGTAGATGAAGTGCAGAATCACGACCTTGTCGGAGAACGCGTCCAGCGTGACCGTGTCGCCGCGGGCGTCTCTGAGGGCAAACGACGGTGCCGGTTTGTCGATCGCCTGAAAATACTCCTCCTTGCTGCCCATGACCTCGTCGAGATTATCGCCCGGATGATGGGCCGCTGCCGGTGCCGCCAGGGCAAGCACTGCAAATAACACGGCCGTCGGATGTCTGAATTGCATGCTCTCTCCTTGCTGATGGCCCCAGCCGGCACAGGAGCCGGCTGGGTTTGTGTGGCCGTCAGCCCTGCTCTTTCGGCGTTTCAGTTCCATGAGGCGCCGATTTCATGTGCTCGGTCATCCCTGCCATCATCTCGTTGCAGCGTTCCATCATCGGTTCCATCTGCTGCATCATCTTCATCATGCCCATCATTCCGGACATGCCGTCCCCGCCCATCATGCCGTCACCTTGCATCATGGCTCCGGGCTTCTGCGTTCCCTGACCGGGGGGCGTGACCTCATCTGCGAGGGCTATGGAAGCGGCGCCGAGAATGCCGAGCGAGAGGGTGAGTGCTTTCAATGTATTCCGCATGAGTTTTCTCCGTTCTGCGGGTGTGACCAGGTCATGTGACCTGGCGAATCAGGGACGAGGATCGTCCCCCTTGATGGTGGCGGAGCACGACGCGTCCGTGCCGCCACGCATGCACAAGCCCAGCGCACACATCGCGGCGCAGGGCAAAAGGCTGATCAGGATCGGGGCGGCGCCAACTGCGGTGAGCCAGTCCCAGTTCAGGGCGAGCCCGGCGCCAACGGCTGCAAGGCCCGCGAGGACCCACCGGCGCCGGCCTCCGAGCCAATTCGGAAGGCGTGGTGCCAGGCGTTGGCGTTGGATAGTGGGGTTCGTGATCTCTTCGATCGACACGGGTTCAGTTCCTTTCCTGTTGGTTGGCGATGAGGGTTTCAAGGAAGGCGGTCATTTCCGGGGTATCCCATTCCGCCGGGCCGACGAGGCGGCCAAGTTCACGGCCGTCACGCCCAATCAACAGCGTGGCCGGCAGGCCGAAGACCTTCAGGTCGCGGGCGGCGCCTCCGCTCTCGTCGATGAAGATGCGGAGATGCTCAATGCCGATCTCCTCGAAGAACTCAGCGACGACACCGACGCCGGCGCGATCGATGGAAAGGGCGATCACCTCGAAGCGATCGCTGCCGAGACGCGCCTGGAGCCGGTCGAGGGTCGGCATCTCTGCCCGGCATGGGCCGCACCAGGTGGCCCATATGTTGAGGAGCACGATTTTGCCTCGCCACGCGTCAAGGGTGCGGGGTTCGCCCTCGCCATCGGTGAAGGCAATCTCCGGCACGGGACGCGGTGTGTCGTGCAGAGGCATCGCGGGCGGCCCCGCAGCTGGGACGCCAGAGATGCTCAGGGCCATGAGCAACAGCACGGCCGAAAATGTCCTCATGATCCGCTTCCCTGACCTTGCGATCTGAGCCGCTTGATGAGCGGCAGAATCGTTTCCTTGAGAGCTTCCGGGGTCACGGGGCCGATGTGCTTGAAGGCGACACGGCCGTCGGCATCGACGACGAAGGTTTCGGGCACGCCGTAGACACCCCAATCGATGCCGACCCGCCCGTCCAGATCGGCGCCCGTCCGCGTGTAGGGGTCGCCCAGCGTATCGAGCCACTGGGCGGCATCGGCCGGCCGGTCCTTGTAGTTGAGGCCGTGAATCGGAACCGCACCGGACTGGGCAAGACCCATAAACAACGGGTGCTCGGCGCGGCAGGCCGTGCACCAGGAGGCGAAGACGTTGACGAGCGAGACCTGGCCGCGAACGTCTGCGGCGGCAAGGCCAAGCATGCGTCCCTGCACGGGCGCCAGAGCGAAATCCGGGACCGGCTTGCCGATCAATGCAGAGGGGATCGTGCTGGGGTTGCGTGTCAGACCCCAGCCGAGCGCGATCGCGATGGCAATGAACAGGACGATCGGAACCAGAAACACCGGCCGCAATCGGGACCGCCTCCGTTCTGGAACCGATCCTGCCAGCGACGAGTCATTCATTGTCGTCTTGCCGGCGGCTGAAGAATAGGAACTTGATGAGTGCGGCAATGGCCAAGATGACCAGTGCAAAAACAAGCAGCCAGAGCAGCCCCATCCCCCACATCATCCCGCCCATACCATCCATCATGTTATTCATTTTCGAGCATCTCCTTTGTTGAGCGACGGCTGGCGAGCAAGCACCTCGCCTGGCCATCGGCTCTTGATGAAGGCCAGTACCGCCCAGATCTCATCGTCGGACAGCACGCCGCCAAATGCCGGCATATCGCTCTGGTAGCCTTCCGGGGCCAGCGGTGGCTTCACGCCCAGCTCGGTGATGCGAAACAGTTGCTCGTCCGGGTGATGCCAGGTGTGGCCTGCCTCGTCATGCGGCGGCGCCGGCAATCGGCCGTCGGGCTTGCGAATGCGCCAGTCCGGCTGGCCTTCGAGGTTCGGGCCATGGCAACTCGCGCAATTTTCCCGATAGACGACTTCCCCAAGCCTCACCTGACGCGCGTCGTTCGCGTCGGCGCGCCTGTCAGGAGTTGACGGCCAGAAAGCCCATCCAGCCACGGCCGCTGCGGCAACTGCCGCAGCGCCAAGGAACAGGCCGGACGACATGCGCATATTCCGTCCTGTCATCATTCGACCGCGTAGACCTTGGGCCGGCCGCCATTGATTTCATAAACCGTGAAGGGCTCGGTCTTGGCGCCGCCCATCCCCGGCGACCCCATGGGCATGCCGGGGAGCGTGACTCCCTTGATGTTCGGGCGCTCCGTCAGAAGCCTGTTGACCGTGTCGACCGGCACATGGCCGCTCACGACGTAATCATCGATGAAGGCGAGATGGCAGCCCTGGAAGTCGTCCGCAATGCCGGCCTTGCGGCTCATCGGGACGAGTTCATGGGTCGGCTTGACTGTCACGGTGAAGCCGTTGTCCCGCAAGTAGTCGGCGTAGTTTTCGCAGCAGCCGCATTGCGGGTTCTTGTAGAGTGTCACCTCTTCGGCAGCCGCACTCGGGCCGGCCACAAGGTAGGCGGTTCCGCCAATCGCTGCTGCTGCGGCCACGGCTATGATCGTCTTGCGCATGGGGGTTCTCCTTGATTATCGGTGTTTGTTTCAGGTGACGCGGATGACGCCCATCATTCCCGCCGCCTGGTGTTCGAGAATGTGGCAATGGAACATCCAATCGCCGGGGTTATCGGCGACGAAGGCGATTTCCACCCGCTCCCGCGGCGCCATCAGCACCGTGTCCTGCCATTCACGGTGCGTCGTGGCCTGACCGTTGCGGGTGACGACCCTGAAAGAGTGGCCGTGCAGATGAATAGGATGGTGCCAGGCCGTCGCGTTGGTCATGGCGAGGACGTACGACCGGCCGCCTGCGAGGGTCAGCATCGGGTCCATGACGTGACCCTCGGCGGCTACGCCATTGATGAACCAGATCTTGCCGGAGTGCATCATGCCCATCATCGAGCCCATGCCGCCCATCATCCCGTCCGACGAACCATCGCCCATGCTGCCGCCCATGTCGGCCATGACCATGCTACCCATCATGCCGCCGTTGAACACGACCTCGTGGCGGACAGCATTTTTGATATCCGGCTCCGGCAGTGGATTGGCCGGCAATTCCATCGGCCATTCAGGCGGACGATCCCTGAGCGGTTTGGCGTCATAGGAAAGATCGATGAGCTGGTATTCGAGCCCTTGGTAGAACCGGTCGATTATGGCGGATTGGCTGCCCGGCTCACCCGTCATATCGAGAACGATGTCGGCACGCATGGCTGGACCGAGAACGACGAGCCCGCCATCCGGCGCATGGGGTGTGACAGGCTGGCCGTCGAGCGCGATCACCATCGGTTCGTGGCCTTGAAAATCGAGACCGAAGATCCGTGCGTTCGCGGCATTGATAAGGCGCAGGCGGATCCGCTCGCCCTGTTGCGCCGCGAATGTGTCGGGCACGCGGCCATTGATCGTGACCGTGTTGCCGACCCGGCCGTTGTGGCTCATGTCGTGACCGTTGCCGAAATCGTCGCTGATGGCGCCCGATTTGGTGAGCCGCCAGTCATCAAGTACCCAGGTCACATCTCTGTCGATCCGGACCGGCTTTGCCTCCTCGACGATGAGCGGACCGTAGAGCCCACGGCCGACCTGTTCGGAGCTGCGTTGGTGCGGGTGATACCAGAAGGTGCCGGCATCGATGGCGTCGAATTCGTAGGTGAAGGTCTCGCCCGGACCGATCGGCCGTTGGGTCAGGTCCGGTACGCCGTCCATGCCGTTCGGCAACCGTACGCCGTGCCAATGGACGGTGGTCTCTTCGTCGAGGCCATTCTCGACGATGACCCGTAAGCGCTCGCCCTGGCGCACGCGGATTTCGGGACCGGGAACGAGGCCGTTGTAGCACCAGGCCAGGGTCTTGCCGTGTGGCTCGGACACCAGCCGTGCGAGGCCACGTGCCGCGCGCAGGTGGATGTTCTTAGCACTGGCCGCACGGGCGGGCCGCCAGAGAGGTCGAGTGAGCATTAAACCCGCCGTGCCAGCGCCCGCGCTTGCGAGAAACGCACGGCGCGAGAGCGTCGGTTTTCGGAACCGGGACATAGAATGATCTTTCCTGAGGACTGTCGATCGATCACAGGTGGGCGGCATAGCCGCGAACCTGAGAAAAGCAGGGTCCATGGGCGGTGCACTGCGCACCGCGGACCGACGCGCTCAGCCGGAAAGATGTCCGGCCGGCGTCAGCTCAGGATAGAAATCGAGGAGGGTAGGGGTCGGGCGGCTCGGTGCGGCAAACGAAGTCGTATAGCCCGAAAACCGATGGCGTAGCTGGTGGCCGACGATGAACCGCTTGATCGGCGTTCAAGGTTCCAGAAAAGGAAGAGACGCAGACAATGTTGCAGGTGGCGGCCCTCTTTTCGTCGCCATCGTCAGACCCACATCGCTCGCAGTCGCCCATGTCCATGGTGCCGCTCGCCATTTTTAATGCCATGGTCGTCGCGCCTGCAGTGTGCACCGCCATGCTTACTGCAAACGCGGCAAGAAAGATCAGCGCGAGAACACGAGTGAACGGCTTCATCCTAACATAAATGATGGGTACCCTCGGCTTGGTCGATAGACAGAGTGTCACAGAAGTGAATTTTGCAAACTTACCCGGCGGCGAGGGAGAGTTCGCCGCACTCCTATCCTTGTCGTGAGACTGGGCGGCGCCGTCTGGGCGCACAACGGTGGTTTAGCTGTGGCTCGGAAAAGGTTTGGCTGGAATCGACAGTCGCCGACCCTCGCACCAAGCGATACCTGGGATCTTCCCCTACTGGATGGGCCATCGACCAAGTTCCAATAGTCCGGGCAACCGATCGCATGGGTGCCGGCCACTATAAGTGCCGGACAATCAGGATGCGGCGGTTGATGTCGATATCTTTTCAGCGATTCGATCTGCAGCTGATTTTATTGGGTCATCTGCTAGGTGGGCATAGCGAGCAGTTGTCTGAATCTGCGAATGCCCCAATAGCTTCCCGATCATTGGCAAGCCCTCGCCGACGATAAGACCGCGGCTGGCGAAAGAGTGCCGAAGGTCATGAAGCCGCACATCGTCCAGCCCGGCCGTTTTCCGGATACGCCTCCAGGGGTGTTGGAGGTCGGTCAGGCGTCCCCCGGACTTCTTGCCTGTGATGACGAAATCGTTGTCCTCAAGTTTCTTTATCGTTTTGATTCGATCTGTGGCGGCGGTGCCTAAATGCACTGTTTTTGCTCCGGTCTTCGAGTCCGGAAGATAGAGCTGGTCCCGAAAAATTGGACAAGGGCTTAAGGTGTGTTCCACCGTTCATCGGAGGAACAGAGTATGGCGAAGCGTCGCCGT
>PABG01000002.1 GCA_002699185.1 Gammaproteobacteria bacterium
GGTCCGTGGCCCGTTTCCGGCAGCCGCGTGTCAGGCGTAATCGGCCAGCCGCACCGGCTGGCGACGCGAGCCCCAGTGACCCGGCCCGGCCTCGAACACGCCCGCCACCTTTGTGCCGCACTGATTGCAGTTCCCTTCGGGGGTGATGTTCCAGTCACTCAGCACATACCAGTCGCGTCCGATCAGCCGCTTGCCGCAGCTGTGGCACCAGGTGCTCCCGCCCTCCCTGTCATGCACATTGCCGGTGTAGGCATAGCGCACGCCGTTGTTCATGGCGATACGCCGCGCCCGGGTCAGGGTTTCCAGCGGCGTGGGCGGCACGTCCTGCATCTTCCAGTCCGGATGAAAGGCAGTGAAGTGCATGGGTACATCCGGGCCGAGGTTTTCCACCACCCAGCGGGTCATCTCGTCGAGCTCCCGATCGGAGTCATTGTGATCGGGTATCAGCAGCGTGGTGAGCTCGAACCAGACATCCGTCTCCTGCCTGAGATACAACAGGGTGTCGAGCACCGGCTGCAGGTGGCCGCCGGTGATCTTCCAGTAGAAATCCTCGGTGAAGGCCTTGAGGTCAACGTTGGCCGCGTCCATGTACTGGTAGAACTCCCGGCGTGGCTCGGCGGTGACGTAGCCGGCGGTCACCGCCACCGATTTGATCCCGCGCTCGTGGCAGGCACGGGCCACGTCGATGGCGTATTCATGGAAGATCACCGGATCGTTGTAGGTATAGGCCACGCTGCGGCAGCCCAGCTCCTCCGCCGCCCGTGCAATGGTCTCGGGGCTGGCCTGATCGGCCAGGGTGTCGATCTCACGCGACTTGCTGATATCCCAGTTCTGGCAGAACTTGCAGGCCAGGTTGCAGCCGGCGGTGCCGAATGACAGCACCGGGGTCCCCGGCAGGAAGTGGTTCAGCGGCTTCTTCTCGATCGGATCGATGCAATAGCCGCTGGAGCGGCCATAGGTGGTCAGCACCACCTCGCCGCCCTGGTTGGCGCGCACGAAGCACAACCCCCGCTGGCCTTCCTTGAGTTTGCAGTAGCGCGGGCACAGATCGCACTGCACCCGCCCGTCTTCCAGGCGGTGCCAGTAGCGGGTTTTTACCACGCCGTCCTGTAATGGCTCCGACATTGTGTCCCTTGCATCCGGATGCGTATCGTTTCTACTATTATTGTAGATAGTGCCCGCGTGAACGGAATGCAACCATGCGCTTTGCCCAGTGCGAATGCGATGATCTGCATCAAGTCGGTTGCCGGGGAGGAGATTTCAATGCACAAGGTCCGAGAACCCGCCGTTGCCGGCATGTTCTATCCCGATGACCCGGCCACGCTGCGTCGGCAGATCCAGGCACTGCTGGCCGAAGCCGAAGCCGCCGCCACCGGCCCCGCCCCCAAGGCGATCATCGCGCCCCATGCCGGCTATGTGTATTCCGGACCGGTGGCCGCCAGCGTCTACGGCCGGCTGGCGTCCGCTCGCGACCGCATCCGGCGGGTGGTGCTGCTCGGGCCTTCACACCGGGTGCCCTTCCATGGGCTGGCCGCACCGAGCAGCGAGGCCTTCCGCACGCCGCTGGGCGACGTCCCGCTGGACACCGAGGCCATCGCCGGGTTGAGCGGATTTTCCCAGGTGCAGGTCCGTGATGACGCCCACGCCCTGGAACACAGTCTGGAGGTGCAATTGCCCTTTCTGCAGACCGTGCTGGGTGAGTTCAAGCTGATTCCACTGGTGGTGGGGGATGCCGGCTATGCCGAGGTAAGAGAGGTGCTGGACCACCTCTGGGGCGGGGACGAGACCCTGATCGTGATCAGTTCGGACCTCAGCCATTATCACGACTATGACACCGCCCGCGCCCTGGACCGGGCCACCTCGGTCGCCATCGAGGCGCTGGCGCCGGAACGCATCGACTACGACCACGCCTGCGGCCGCACCCCGGTCGGCGGGCTGCTGCTGGCCGCCCGTGCCCGCGGCCTGCATGCCCACACCCTGGATCTGCGCAACTCGGGGGATACCGCCGGACCGCGCAACCAGGTGGTCGGATACGGGGCCTATGCCATCGACTGAATCACGCTTCAGCGCGGAGCAGCGCCGCGCCCTGATCGACCTGGCCCGTGCCTCCATCCGTCACGGGCTGGATCATGGCCGGCCGCTGCCGGTGGACCCGCAGAACTTCGATCCCGCCCTGCGCGAACCCGGCGCGGCCTTCGTCACCCTGCATCGTAACGGCGCCCTGCGTGGCTGCATCGGCAGCCTGGAGCCGCGCCAGCCGCTGGTCGAGGAAATCAGCCACAACGCCTACGCGGCGGCGTTCCGGGATCCGCGCTTCCCGCCGCTGACCCGGGGTGAATATCCGGACCTGGAAGTATCCATTTCCGTGCTCGGCCCGAGCGAGCCGCTGGATTTCAGCCACGAGGCCGACCTGCTGCGCCAGCTGCGGCCGGGCATCGACGGCCTGATTCTGGAGGAGGATGGTCGCCGCGGCACCTTCCTGCCCACGGTCTGGGAGTCCCTGCCGGAACCGGCCGACTTTCTGGCCGAACTCAAGCGCAAGGCCGGACTGCCGGCCGATTACTGGTCGGACCGGCTTCGGATCAGCCGCTACACCACCGAGAGCTTCGGTTGAACCGGCGCTGCGCTTGGGCCTCAGCCGGTCTCCCGCCCCGGCTCCCACGCCTGGCCCGCGAAGGCCGCATCCAGCGGGGTTGCGGCGATGTGGTTGGTGTAGTTGCTCAACGTCTTGAGAGCGACGATGGTGATCACATCCAGCACCTCCCGCTGCCCATAACCAGCGTCGTGAAACGCCTGCAACTCCGCCTCCGGCACCCAGCCGCGGTGTGACATGACCGCCAGAGTGAAGCGGCGCAGCGCCTCCAGCTTCGCATCCGGCAGTTCGCCTTGCGCACGCAGGGCCTCGAGCACCGCCGGATTCATCTTCACCATCTGCGCCAGCGCCGAGTGCGCCCCGACACAATAGGTACAGCCATTGTCGGCGCTGACCGTGAGCATCACCACCTGCTGCTGCACCGGGTCCAGCCCGGCGTGCTGGAGGATATCGGTGACGGCCGCATAGGCCCGCAGCGCAGCCGGCGATTCGGCCAGCACCCCGAACAGGTTGGGCACGAAACCGTAGGCCTGTTCGGCCTGCTCCAGGACCTCGCGGGAGGCCTCGGGGGCGGATTGCCTGTCGTGTATGGCGTAGCTCATGACGGATCTCCTTGTTGAATTGATTCAGGAAAACTCTGATTGATTCCCTTTTTGTCATCCCGGCGAATCCGGTATGACGGATTAACCAGGACATCGTCATTCCTGCGTAAGCGGGAATCCATGAACCGTCGAGGCTGCTGGATCCCCGCCTGCGCGGGGATGACGGCATGTAACTGCAGTCATCGATTCTGACCCCTGAGCAATATGGACCATTCGGTCCATATTTGGCGAAAAATTTTTTCAGCGCAGTGCCGACAGGGTCACGCCGGCGATGCGCCGGATCGAGGCTGCACTGGCACCGGCCTTGGTCAGGCTGCGCAGCCCGCTCATATTGGTGACCAGATAGTCGGCCAGCAGGCCGGCATCCCGCTCGGCGGGGATGTCGCCCTCGGCCTGCGCCCGCTTGACAGCCTGGAGAAAGACCTTGCGGAAACGCGCGGTTCCGGCCCTGACCCGCGCCGCCACCTCGGCATCGCTCTGCCCGAACTCGCTGGCGGTATTCATGACCAGACAGCCGCGGCGGGCATCCTCGCCCTGCGTCTCCCCGGCCACCGACTGGAGCATGCCGGCAATGAAGTCCCATGCCCGCGGCGCGGCCTCCAGCTGCTGCTGCATACCGCGCGCCAGACTGTCACGGTAGTGATCGATGCAGCGGCCGAACAACGCGTGTTTGCTGCCGAAGGCCTGATAGAAACTGCTTTTGGACAGCCGCATCTCGCGCAGCAGATCCTGCAGCGAGGTGGCTTCATAACCCTGGCGCCAGAACAGCTGCATCGCTGCCTCCAGGGCGGCATCGGGATCGTATTCAAGGGGTCTTCCGGCGGGCATGCGACAGATACTGGACCGACCAGTCCGGAATGTCAATCGCGGGTATCGGCCTCGGGGGCGGCCAGCAGACCGCGGGCCTCGTCGTAGCTCAGCCCCTCGATGCCGCTTTTCTGCATGGATACCCGCAGCGAGGCGGCCAGCGCCGAGGCGCACACCCGCTGATAGAAAGGCAGGGATGCGTCGAACACCGGCAGGGCCTCATCGACCGTCCCGGCATTCTCCAGCCGCTGTTCAAAGGCCAGCTTCTTCGCCTCGATCAGGCGCAGCAGGGCCGTGTCCCGAGCCGCGGCCGCGTCCAGGGTCAGGGTCCAGGTGATGTCATCCTGCAGGGTGCACTCGCCGATCACCTGCCCGTGGGCGGCTGCGGACCATTCATGCGGGGCCAGCATGGACAACCAGAAGCGCTCGCCCTTGCGGTAGAGCCAGTAGCTGCGACCGACCACCGGCCGGAACTTGAAATCGCTTTCCAGCACGAACAGGGAAGTGAACAGTTCACTGGAGATCTGATCGATGCGTTTGGGCGGCACCGCGATGGTTGCCCGGGTCGCCGCCAGGCTCTCAAGCACCGGCACCAGGCCCTTGCCCTGGGGATTGGGGGTCTTGTCCATGGTTACAGGATTGGGTAGTGGGAAAAATCAAATGCGCTACGGAAAGCACGGAAAGCACGGAAATTTTATTGTCATTGGGCATGGCGCTTCGCGCCAGCCAATGACAATGCCTGTAGTCATGGGTTTGTCCGTGTATTCCGTGGCGCTCTTCAGGCTCTTAATCTTACCAAGCCGCCTGCCGGCGGCTCAAACCAGCAGCAGGGCCAACCCGGTCAGCCCGAACATCAGGGCCGCGGTCGCCAGCGGCCGGCGCACGGCCCCGGCCTGTGGATGCATCAGTGACATGACGGCCCGACGCTGGCCGTTGCGGCGCTCGATGCAGGGCGGGTCCAGCCGCCGGGGGTTGCGTCCGGCAGTGTCGCGCTCATCGGCTTCAGCCCGGGCCGCGGCCAGCCGCCGGCGTCCGGCCTCGCTGTCCGCTTCCCGTATCACTTCGGGAATCAGTTCAGGATGATCCCCCAGCTGCCGCCAGTGATGGCGGTCGGGGCTGATTTCATCAGCCTCCCGCAGCCGGCCGAGCAGGATATAACGGCTGATTTCGCCCCCCTGATAGGGTCCCCGTACCTGACCGGCACGGCGGGTGAACCAGAACTGTTCGGTGGACGCTGTCATCGGGGTAGGCTTACTCTCTGTTGCAGGGCCTGCTCCCCAATTTAGCGGGCAGCCGGCCGATATATTGAGACAGGCTTCAAGGAATCGACTTATGCAACCCACCGGCCCCGGACTTCCGCCCCTGCCACCGGCCCAGCCGGGGACGAAGGCCGCCACCACGGCCGCGACCTGGCGGGTCGGCCAGGTGCTGCAGGGACTGGTGGTGCGCGAATCCAGCCAGGGCCAGACCCCGCTGCAGATCGGACGCCAGCTGGTCCAGGCGCGCACCGGCAGCCTGCAACTCAGTCCGGGCCAGCCGCTGCGTCTGGAAGTGGTCAGCCTGAGCCGCGATCTGCCGGTACTGCGGCTGCTCGACACCCTGCGCCAGGACACGGTCAGCCAGGCCCTGCGCCAGGCGCTGCCGGCCCAGCGACCCCTGTCCCAGCCCCTGACGCTGCTGAACCAGCTGGCGGCGCTGGCCGATGCTGCCCGCAGCGCACCGCAACTCTCCCGGCTGGTACGCAGCGTAATCCAGCAGCTGCCCGACCCGGCCCGGGTCGGCACCCCCGAGGGCCTGCGCCAGGCCCTGACCAACAGCGGCCTGTTCCTGGAAGGCAAGCTGGCCCGCGCCGCCGCCCAGGCCGGCAATGCCCGCGCGCCCGGCGGGCAATCGCCGCAGTCAGCACAGACCGCTATCCAGGGGGATTTCAAGGCCGGCCTGCTGCAGCTGGCCGCCGGGCTGCGCCAGGCCGCCGCCACGACCGGTTCTCCCCGCCTCCCTGCCGCTGCCGGCAGCCCGGCGCCCCCGGTATCGCCGCTGGCGCCGGGTGCCACCTCCCTGGCGGCGGCCATGGCTGCGGCGGTCGGCAAGGCTGCGCCACTGCCGGCCCTGGACAGCCTGGCATCCCTGCGTCCCGGCATGCCGCCGCGGCCCCAGGCCGGGGTCGACGGCCGCACGCTGCGGCTGGACCTGGCCCAGCTGCTGCAGCGCGGAGGCTTGCTGCAGCAGGTGGAGTCGGCCCTGTCACGGGTCAAGCTCAACCAGCTGGCCTCGCTGCCGCAGGAACGCCAGCAGCCGCCGGAATGGCTGGTGGAACTGCCGGTGCGCCGTGGCGAGGATGCCATTGATGTCTGGGGCCTGCGACTGCGCCGCGAGGGCGGCCGCAGCGACAGCGAGGCAGAACAGGGCGGCGCCGGCTGGACCGTAATGCTGGCCTTCGACCTGCCCGGACTCGGGCCGGTGCAGGCCCGCGTCAGCCTGAGCGGAGAACGCAATATCAGTACCCGCTTCCTCAGTGAGCAGGGCGAGCCCCTGCGCCGGCTGAGCGAGCACCTGCCGCGGCTGCGCGCCCGGCTGGAGCAGTCGGGGCTGGTGGTCAATGAACTGGACGTGAAGCGTGGGCGGCTGCGCGAACCGCCGGCCACGCCAGCTCGCGGACCCATCCTGGACGACCAGGCATGAGCCGGGACGAGACCACACCGAAACCGGAACTGGCTGTGGCCCTGCAGTACGACGGGGAACGGGCGCCGCGGGTCACCGCCAAGGGCAGCGGCGAACTGGCCGAGCAGATCATCGCCCTGGCGCGCGAGCACGAGGTGCCGCTGCAGGAGAATGCGCCCATGGTGGAACTGCTGTCGAAACTGGAACTGGGTGAGGAGATCCCGCCGGCGCTGTATCTGGCCGTGGCCGAGATCATCGCCTTCGCCTATTACATCAGCGGCAAGGCGCCGCAGTAGCTGCCGGGGACCGTGCGGGTCATGGTCGGCTCGCAGGCCGGCGCCTGCATTCACACTGGACAACGCGGGCGTTGAATGAAAGAATCCGCCCTCTCTCGCGCATGCCCCGGCATGCAGCCGCTTGACTCACTGACGGGGGGCCGCCGCATGAGGAACAAGCCGCTCAGGACCGATCTTTCCCCCCGGGCTCCAGCCACCTCTCCCGGCGAGCCGGGCATCCCCGGTCTGCACCGCTTCATTGTTCAGCGCCATCCCGGCAGTCCCTGGCACTATGACCTGCGGCTGGAGATCGGCGACGTCATGGTCTCCTGGGCCGTGCCCAAAGGGGTGTCCACCGAACCCGACGACCGCCGCCTCGCCATCCAGACCGGCGATCAGCCGCTCGACCAGAGCGTGTTCCGCGGCCCCCTGCCGACGTCGGACAACACCGATGCCGCGGTACTGGTGTGGGATACCGGCCATTACCGCAACCTGCGCCGCGACGGCTGCTCCATGCGCCAGTCGGTGCAGGACGGGCTGGTGCAGGTCTGGCTGGAAGGCGGCAAACTGCAGGGCGGCTATGCGCTCAAGCGTACCTACCGCGGCCGCCATCCGGGCTGGCAGCTGTTCAAGCTGGACGACACGGCGGCCTGAGAGGCAGTCACGTAGGTCGGGTTAGCGAAGCGTAACCCGACAGTGCTGCAGATGATGTCGGGTTACGCCCTATCAGGCTAACCCGACCTACGGAACTGGATTCCGACCTGCGCCGGAATGACGTACAGGCGTTGCTGAACCCGCCGGGAGAGGTATGGGCGGGCTCAGCCGGCGTGGGCCACGCCGTGCAGCATCACCACGAGATCGGCCTCGCCGCGCGTCAACCCGCACTGGCGGATCAGCGCCTCGGCATCGGCGCCGCCCTGCACCAGCTGGATGGCCTGCTGGTAGGGCCGGTCGCCGCCCGCGCGCATCTCGGTCTGGTTCTGACGCTCGCTCAGCCGGCGCACCCGGTGCTCGACCTGCATCAGATGCTCGCCGGCACCGACCGAGGCCCGGGTCAGCGCGGCCAGATCACCCTGCAGCGCGCCCAGGTCGGATTCCCGCCCGGCCAGCCGTTCCTGCAGTGCCTGCAGTTCACGTCGCTGGCGCCGTTGGGCACGGATCAGCCCGATCAGGGAGACCGCCCAGAGCAGTGCGAGAATGCCGATGCCGATTTCGATGCTCATACGTATTCGTCTATCCGGTGTCCGTCGTCGTCGGGGCGTTTGCGATCTTCATCCTTGCGCGAGCGGTGCCTGTCCCTGTCCCGTCGCTTGCCGGAGCCGTCGCGCTCCTTGATCCGCTCGCCGGGCTGCACCCGCTCGAACGGCGACGGAGATGGAATCCTTCCAATGTCCGCCATGGCTGTTCACCTCGTGGCTAGAGGGCCATCAGCTCCATCCATTCCTCATCGGTCAGCAGCTTGTTCAGATCGATCAGGATGAGCAGGTTGCCATCGCGGCTGGCAACGCCCTGGATGTACTTGGAGCTTTCGTCATTGCCCACGTTGGGGGCCGAGTCGATTTCGGCGCTGTTCAGGTCCATCACCTCGGCCACGGAATCGACCAGGATGCCGACCACCTGGCGCTCGGCCTCGATGATCACGATGCGCGAGGAGTCGTCGGGTTCGCGCGGCGGCAGCCCCAGGCGCAGACGGGTGTCGATGACGGTGACCACATTGCCGCGCAGATTGATGATGCCCAGCACATAGTCCGGGGCACCGGGCACGGGCGCGATCTCGGTCCAACGCAGGACCTCCTGGACCAGCATCACATTGATGCCATAGACCTCGTCCGCCAGGCGGAAGGTCACACACTGGAAATGCTTGTCGTCAACGCTCTGAGCTGCCTGGTTCATGGTTCGCCTCTGGTTCGGGTTCCGCCCGGCCGGTGCCGGGGCTGTCAATCTTCAGTCGTCACGATTGACCCATAACTTGAGATTGCAGAAATCGTGCCAGCCACAGCCAACCTGTGACCGGCCGGCAATATCCGAGCATGACATGAGCCACGGAATCAGCCCATCTCCGGACCCGCCTCGCCCAGCATCCGGGCCAGGGCATCGGTATCCAGCAGCGCGCACATGTGCTCGATGACGGTCCCGGCCAGCCAGGGCCGCCGGCCCTTCCCGGTCCGCCACTTCACGTCATCGCGGCTGAGTGTGATCACGTCGCCGACCGCGTCACAGGCCAGGCCCCAGCGGTTGTCGTCGATCATCACCACCTTGCCCAGGCGTCCGCTGTCCGCCGGCGCCAGCTGCGCATACTGCGTCGGCGGCAGGACGATGGCGGCCACATCGACCAGCCGGGCCCGCAGGCCATGATGCTCGCGCAGGCCCAGGAACCAGGGGCTGTGATTGGGCATTTCGGTCAGGGCCGCATCGTCCCAGGGCGCCACGCCGCTGAGACGGGCCAGCGGTACGGCCAGGGTCAGGCCGGCGACCTGGAACAACAGACACTGGAACTCGCCCTCGGCCCAGTCAGGCTGAGCCGTTGCAGCGGGTTGTGCTGCGACTTCCGCAACGGGTGCCGGCCCGACCTCCGGTACGGCCGGTGCGGGTGAAGGTGTGGCCGGCGGGGCCGGGGCCGGCTCGGCGCGGACCTCGGGTTGCGGTTGCGGCTCGGGTGCGGTTTCGACCCCGGGCGCCGGGGTCAGCAGCGCGTTCAGATAGGCCCCGAGCGCGAGTTGCTGGTCGAGCATGACCAGGTTCTCTTCCGCCATACGGGTCTGGACCGGGCTCTGGGGGGAGGATTTCATGCCCATGCCTGGTCCTGTACCGGGGGATGGGCAACGGCCGCTTCGCCGTCGCGCTGCAGCAGATGATCCAGCAGCCGGACATAGGCGCGGGCGCCGCGGGCGCTGCGCTGGGACAATGACAGCGGCTTGCCGGCCTTGCTGGCCTCGCGGAACTGGGTGTCGACCGGAATCACCTCCGACCACAACAGTTCAGGGTAGCGCTGGCGCAGCACCTCCAGCGCCTCGCCCGAGGCGCGGGTGCGGCGGTCGTACATGGTCGGCACGATCAGGTGCGCCGGGCTCTCGCCGCGGGCGCGGGCGATCATCTTGAGGGTATGCAGCATGCGCTCCAGCCCCTTCAGGGCCAGGAACTCGCACTGCACCGGAATCAGCAGCTGATCGCAGGCGGCCAGGGCATTGACCATCAGCACGCCCAGCATGGGCGGGCAGTCGATGAAGACGTAATCGAAGCGCGCGTCCAGGTCCTGCAGGGCGCGGGCGATGACCAGGCCCATGCCCTCCTCGGCGCCGAGCTGGCGGTCCAGGGTGGCCAGGGCGGTCGAGGCCGGCAGCAGGAAAAGATTCTCGAAGGCGGTCTCGAGCAGCACCTGATCGTAGCGCGGCTCGGAGCGTTTATCGGCGCGATCCTTGAACAGGGTGTAGACCGACAACTCGATGCCATCCGGGTCCTGACCGAAATAGGTGGTCAGCGAGCCATGCGGGTCCAGATCGATGAGCAATACCCGCTCACCCTCGGCGGACAGCTGTCCGGCCAGGGTGACGGCGGTGGTGGTCTTGCCCACCCCGCCCTTCTGATTTGCGACTGCCCAGATCTTCTTCATTGCTCAGGTTCCAAGTGCCGGAATCTCGTAGGTCGGGTTAGCGCAGCGTAACCCGACAAACGCCGCGATCCGTCGGGTTACGCCTCAGGCTAACCCGGCCTAGCTGCTTCCGTCAGTCCGGTACCGGGATGACGATGACGCGAGGTCGATCCTTGCCTCATACGGAATCTGCAAGATGCGGGCCGATCTGTGCCAGCGACAGTACCTCGTCGGCCAGGCCGGCGTCGGCCACCGCGCCCGGCATGCCGTAGATGACACAACTCGCCTCGTCCTGGACCCAGACACTGGCCCCGCCCTGCTTCAGCGCACGCGCGCCCTCGCGACCGTCGGCGCCCATGCCGGTCAGCACAATCGCCAGCGCCCTGGCGTGAAAGGCCCGGGCCACGGACTCGAAGGCCAGGTCCACGCAGGGCCGGTAATGCTGGGCCGGATCGTCATAGACCCGCAGACAGATCCGCGGTCCCTGACTCTCGACTGCCAGCTGCCGGCCGCCCGGGGCGAGATAGGCCACGCCCGGCTGCAGCGCCTCGCCGTCCTCGGCCTCCTTGACCTGGATACTGCACTGCTGGTTCAACCGCTCGGCGAAGGCCGGGGTGAAGCTGGCCGGCATGTGCTGGATCAGCAGCAGCGGCAGTGGAAAATCGGCGGGCAGGCCGCCCAGCACCTGCTGCAATGCCACCGGCCCGCCGGTCGAACTGCCGATGGCGATCAACCGGAAGTCGCCCTTGTGCGCCGCCGGCTGCGGCCGCGGCACGGCCGGCGCCGCCGGGCGGGCGACGGCCGGACGTGCCGCCGGGGCCTGCTGCATGCGCAGCCCCTCCAGGCCGATGGCCCGCACCCGGTTGCGCAGGGTGCGCTTGGCCTCTTCCTTGTCCCGGGAGAATTCGTCGAAGCGCTTGGGCAGAAAATCCAGCGCACCGGCCTCGAGCGCATTCAGGGTGGCCTGGGCGCCCTCGTAGGTGAGCGAGGAGAACATCAGCACGGCGGTGGGCCGCAGCGCCATGATGCGCCGTACAGCGGTGATGCCGTCCATCACCGGCATCTCGATGTCCATGGTGACCACATCGGGCTTGAGCGCCAGCACCTGGCGCACCGCCTCCTGGCCGTTGGCGGCGGTGCCGACGACCTCGAGCTTGGCGTCGCCCTCCAGTATCTCCACGATGCGGCGGCGGAAGAAACCCGAGTCGTCCACCACCAGGACGCGCAGGCGGGAAGCGGTATTTTCCTTGTTAGCGAGCGACACCCTGTGCCTCCCCGGACTCAGAACCGGCTGGCGTACTTGCGCATCAGACTGGGCACATCCAGGATCAGGGCGATGCGGCCGTCACCGGTGATGGTCGCGCCGGCAAAGCCGGGCATGCCGTTGAGCATGGCGGTCAGCGGCTTGATCACGACTTCCTCCTGACCGAGGAGTTCATCGACCACGAAACCGACCCGCTGGCTGCCGACGTTGACCAGCACCACATGTCCCTGCCCCTTCTCGTCTTCGCTCAGGCTGTAGCAGTCCTTGACCAGCCAGGTACGCAGATAGAACAGCGGGATGGCCTTCTCGCGCATGCGCACCACCAGCTGACCGTCCACCACGTTGGTCTGCCTGATGTCCAGATCGAAGATCTCGATCACGCTGGCCAGCGGCAGGGCGAAGGGCTGGTTGCCCAGCACCACCATCAGGGTCGGCATGATCGCGAGCGTGAGCGGCACCCGGATGCTCAGGCGCGAACCGCGGCCCAGGCGCGAGTCGATTTCCACACTTCCGTTGAGCTGGCCGATGCGGGTCTTGACCACATCCATGCCCACGCCGCGGCCGGAGATGTCGGAGATCTCGGTCTTGGTGGAGAAGCCGGGGGCGAAGATCAGGTTGTAGGCGTCGTGATCGTCCAGCCGGGCGGCGGCCTCCTCGTCCATCAGCCCCTTCTCCACCGCCTTGCGCCGCAGCGCATCCGGGTCCATGCCCTTGCCGTCGTCCTCGATGGACAGCAGGATATGGTCGCCCTCCTGCTCGGCGGCCAGGATCACGGTGCCGGCGCGCGGCTTGCCGGCGGCTACGCGTTCCTCGGGCGATTCGATGCCGTGGTCCACGGCGTTGCGCACCAGGTGCACCAGCGGATCGGCCAGGGCCTCGACCAGGTTCTTGTCCAGATCCGTCTCCTCGCCCTGCATCTCCAGGTTGATTTCCTTGTCCATGGCCCGGGCCAGGTCGCGCACCACGCGCGGGAAACGGCCGAACACCTTCTTGATCGGCTGCATGCGGGTCTTCATCACCGAGGTCTGCAGATCGGCGGTGACCACGTCCAGGTTGGCCACGGCCTTACTGATCTCCTCGTTGCTGGCGGCCTTTTCCTGCCCCAGATTCTGCTTGAGCGTGGCCAGGCGGTTGCGCACCAGCACCAGTTCGCCGACCAGGTTCATGATCTCGTCCAGGCGCCGGGTGTCCACGCGCACCGAGGTCTCGGCCTGGGGCGCCGGCGACTTGGCCGGTGCGGAACGCTCCTCGGCCTTCGCGGCAGGCGCCGGTCGCTCCTGTTTGGCTGCCGCGGCGGCAGCCGCCGGGGCGCTGGCCACGGCGGCATCTCCGCCGCCGGCAGGGGCAGCGCCCTGACCATGCAGCTGATCCAGCAGGGCCTCGAACTCGTCGTCGGTAATCAGTTCCCCGCCGCCGGCCGGCGCATCGCCGTCAGCACTGGCGGCAGCCGCAGGGGGCGCAGCCGGTGCCTGGCTCTCGCCCTTGCCCGGCGCGCCTTTGGCGCCGTGCAGCTGGTCCAGCAGGGCCTCGAATTCCTCTTCGCTGATCTCATCACCGCCGGCGGTCTGCCCGCCGGCCGCCGGTTCGGCAGCAGCGGTCGCGTCAGACCCGGCCCCGGAACCGGCACGGGCGGCATCGAGCAGGGCCTCGAACTCGTCGTCCGCGGCATCGCCTCCGGCATCACTGACCTCGGCCGGGGCGGCGGGCGTCGACGGCGCGGCATCCTCGGACTGGGGCTTGGCATAGGAGTTGAGCAGCGCCACCAGTGCCGGATCGGCCGCACCCGGCTCCTCGCCGCCCTGGATCTCGGCGAACATGCCATTGACCACGTCCACGGCCTTGAGCACGGCGTCCATCAGGGTGGCATCGGCGATGCGCTCGCCATTGCGCAGGATGTTGAACACATCCTCCGAGGTGTGGCAGATGGTGACCAGGTTATCCAGACCCAGGAAACTCGCGCCGCCCTTGATGGTGTGGAAGCTGCGGAACACCGCATTGAGCAGGTCCTTGTCCTGGGGACTGCGCTCGAGCTGGATCAGCTGCTCATTGAGCTGTTCCAGCAGTTCGCCCGCCTCGACCAGGAAATCCTGGAGTATGTCGTCGTTGGGATCGAGACTCATAGCAGTATTCCTTCAGCCTTCCTGTCCTTGCACTCGCGGCTCAAAAGCCCAGGCTGGAGAGCAGTTCATCCACGTCGTCCTGGCTGTTGACCACCTCCGCACCGGCGTCAACCCCGGGCACCTGCGGACCATAGCCTTTGGACATGTCCTTGTCCGCAGACTCGGCCTCGGTCACGGTGTCCTTGAAATGCTGGCCGGATATGCGGATCAGATGGACCAGGTTGTCCTCCACCTCGGTGACCAGGTTGATCACCCGGCGGATGATCTGCCCGGTGAGATCCTGGAAGCCCTGCGCCATCATCACCTCCGACAGACTGGCGTTGAGCGTGCCGGCATGGCGGTGGGTCAGTTCGAGGAAGCTGTCGATTTCCGGGACCAGGGCGCGGAACTCCTCCAGCTCCATGTTCTTCTGCCGGAACCGGCTCCACTTGTCGTGCAGGTCAGTGGCGCGCTGCTGCAGTTCCTCGGCGATCGGGAGGCTCTGATCGACGGCATTGAGCGTCTTGTGCGCCGATTCCTCGGTCATGCTGATGACGTGGTTGAGCCGCTCCTTGGCATCCGGGATATCCGACTCGGTCAGACTGGCGATGCGCGAGTCGATCTGAAAGTTGTTCAGCGCCTCGTGCAGTTCGCGGGTCAGTTTGCCCAGTTCCACGAACAGCCCCTCTTCCCGCTTGCGCGACAGGGTGTCCAGCAGGTCGTTGACCGCCAGTTCGTTGCCGGCCTCCAGTTCGCTCACCAGATCGCGGGCCATGGCGATGGTTTCCGGATCGGCCATCATGTTCTGTTGTGTCATTTATATTCCCCGCCGATCTGCTCAGGCCGAAGTACCGAGACGCTCGAAGATCTTCTCGATCTTCTCCTTGAGCGTCACGGCGGTGAAGGGCTTGACGATATAGCCGTTCACACCGGCCTGGGCGGCCTCGACGATCTGCTCCTTCTTGGCCTCGGCCGTGACCATCAGCACCGGGAGACTGGCCAGCTTGGGATCGGCACGCACGGCCTTGAGCAGGTCGATGCCGGTCATGCCCGGCATGTTCCAGTCGGTGATCAGGAATTCATAATCGCCCGACTGCAGCATGGGCAGCCCGGTGGTACCATCGTCCGCCTCGTGGGTATTGTTGTACCCGAGATCCCGAAGCAGGTTCTTGATGATCCGTCGCATCGTGGAAAAATCGTCCACGATCAAGATCTTCATGTTCTTGTCCAACACGACCTCCCGATAGTCGTCCAGTTGCTGACGACGGCTGCGGCCGCCGCGGCATTCAGTCCGTTTTCATCCTGTTGGCCATAGCGGCCGGTACGTCGATTTGCTTAGTGGCTCTTCTCACTGCTGCGATATCAACGCAGAGACGCAGAGTTCCATAGATTCCAAATATACTTGCGTTTCACACGTAGGCCGGGATAAGCGCAGCGTTCCCGGCAAGGCCGAGCCGCTGCCGGAAACGGGCCATACGGCCCTTATCCGGCCTACAATACTCAACGTCTCTGCGTTCCCACCCCATCAACTCTGAACCCACTCACCCATGCGGGCGCGCAGCCGGATCAGGGCCTGGCCGTGGATCTGGCACACCCGCGATTCCGACACCCCCAGCACCTCGCCGATCTCGCGCAGGTTCAGTTCCTCGTCGTAGTACAGGGACATCACCAGGCGCTCGCGCTCCGGCAGGCCGGCGATGGCATCGGCCAGCGCGCCCTGGAAATCCTCATGCTGCAGGTTGTCCAGCGGTTCGTTGGGCTGCTCCAGCCCGCCCAGTTCCTGTTCGTCGCCGAGCGCGCCCGGATCCTCGAAACTGAACATGCGCGCGCCGGTGGCGTCCTGCAGGATGCGGTGATACTCGTCCAGGCCGATGCCCAGCGCCTGGGCCACCTCGTGATCGCGGGCATCGCGGCCCATGGCGTTCTCGATCTCGCGCACCGCCTCGGCCACCTGGCGCGCCTTGCGATGCACCGAGCGCGGGGTCCAGTCGGTGCGGCGGATCTCGTCGAGCATGGCGCCGCGGATACGGATACCGGCATAGGTCTCGAAGCTGGCGCCCTGCGAGGGGTCGTAGTTCTTGGCCGCTTCCAGCAGGCCGATCATGCCGGCCTGGATCAGGTCGTCGGCCTGCACGCTGGGCGGCAGCCGGCTCATCAGGTGATAGGCGATCCGTTTGACCAGGGGCGCGTGCTGGTTGACCAGCTCGTCCTGTCCACGTTCCTGTGTCGTTGCGTACATGGCGGCTCCGTTCATGGCATGACCTCCATCTGTCCACTGCTGGAGGTGATCAATCGTTCCACAAAGAACTCCAGATGGCCGGCCGCCCCGGTCGGGATCGGCCAGTTGTCAGCCTTCTGGGCGAGATTCTTGAAGGCCATTGCGGCGCGCGAACGCGGGTAGGCGTCCACCACCGGCTTCTGGCGCTTGATGGCCTTGCGCAGATAATCGTCGTAGGGCACCGCCCCCATGAACTCGAGGGTGACGTCCAGGTAGCGCTCGGTCACCCGCGAGATCTTGTTGAACAGGTCGCGGCCCTCCTGGGCACTGTGCGCCATGTTGGCCAGCACCCGGAAGCGCTGGGCGCCGTGGTCACGGTTGAGCACCTTGATCAGGGCATAGGCGTCGGTGATCGAGGCCGGCTCGTCGCACACCACCACGATCACTTCCTGCGAGGCGCGCACGAAGCTGACCACGCTGTCGGCGATGCCGGCGGCGGTGTCCACGATCAGGGTATCGAGCGGCTGACTCAGTTCGCTGAAGGCGCGGATTACCCCGGCATGCTCGGCCGGACTGAGCTGGGCCATCTGCTGGGTGCCGCTGGCCGCAGGCACGATCTGCAGACCGGCCGGACCGGGCACGATGACCTCCTCCAGCGTGCGGCTGCCGTCGATGACATGGGAAAGATCGTATTCGGGATGCAGGCCGAGCATGACATCGACGTTGGCCAGGCCCAGGTCGGCGTCCATCAGCATCACGTTCCGGCCACTGTCGGCCAGGGCCACGGCCAGGTTGACCGAGACATTGGTCTTGCCCACGCCGCCCTTGCCGCTGGTGACGGCAATCACGCGAACCGGTTTGGGCTGGGCCATGCTGCGCAATCCTGCCGCCTGATCCATTCTAGACACGGCCATTGGCTGCCAGTGCGCCGAAACGTTCTGCAAGGGTATCGTCATGAGTTTCCTGTCCGGCTTGTTGTTGGAGGGAAAGCGCACGGTTGACCAGGTTCTGGGCCCGTGCGGGGTGTAGATCCTCGGGCACGCGCTGGCCGTCGCCGACATAGGCGAGCGGCAACTGGTGCCCGGCGATAGCGGAAATCGCGCCGCCGAGTGCGGCGGCCTCGTCGACCTTGGTCAGGATGCAGCCATCCAGCCGGCCCTGATTGAAGGCGCGCACCGCCTCCTCCAGCACCCCGGCCTGGGTCGTGGCCGACATCACCAGGTAGCTGCGGATCGGCAGACCGGCCTCGCGCAGGGTGGTGAACTGTTCGCTCAGGCGCAGGTCGCGCTGGCTCATGCCGGCGGTATCGATCAGCACCAGGCGCTTGTCGCGCAGGCTCTGCAGGGCGTTGTGCAGTTCGGTGTGATCGCCCGCCACCTGTACCGGCACCCCCAGGATGCGGCCGTAGGTGAACAGCTGCTCATGGGCCCCGATGCGATAGCTGTCAGTGGTCACCAGGGCCACGCTGCGCGGGCCGTGGCGCAGGGCATAGCGGGCGGCCAGCTTGGCCACGGTGGTGGTCTTGCCCACCCCGGTGGAGCCGACCAGGGCGACGATGCCGCCCTGGCTGAGGATGTCGTCGTCGGTCACGGGCAGGCGCTGGGCCAGCAGCGCGAGCGCACGGCGCCAGCCCTGCTCCGGGTCGGCGGTCTCGCCGGCCGCCTGCGCCAGTTCGGCGCACAGTGCGGACGGCAGGCCCAGCGCACTCAGCCGGCGCAGGATGCCGGCCTCGGCCGGACGCCGGCGGTTGAGCTCGCCCCAGGCCAGGTGCGCCAGCTGATTCTCCAGCAGGCCGCGCATCTCCTGAATCTCACGCCGCATCTCGATGATGGCCGGGTCGTGATCCCATTCAATGTCGGCCAGCGGGTTGCGGGCCTGGGAGCGGACCCCGGCGCTCGCCGTGGCCGACTGCGCCGGTTCGGCCGCCGGGGCCGGTGACTCAGCGGGGGCCTCGCTGTAGCGGGCGCGGGCGTCATAGGTCCCGGCCGTCTCCGGGGCCGGTGCGCCCGGTTGCGCCGCGGCGGTCTCGGGCGCCGCGGCGGCGCCGCCGCCGACCAGCGATTCGTCATAGTCGATGGCGGCGATGATCTCGATCCCCTGATCCAGCTTGCGGTTGGACAGGATGACGGCATCGGCGCCCAGTTCATCGCGCACCTTGCGGATGGCCTGCCGCATGTCCTGAGCGAAGAATCGTTTTATCTTCATAATTCCCTCTCCCCAACCCTCCCCCACCAGCGGGAGAGGGGGCTGACGTGTCGCTGCGCGCTGCGTTTATTCGGTGTCCTCGCGCCCGCTCCAGTCGGTTGTGTCCGGCCCGGCTCAGGCCGGCGCCGCCTGCTGCTGCAGTCCCGCCGGGGCCTGGCCCACGGTGGCGACCACCTTGATCTGCTTGTTGTCCGGCACCTCGTCGTAGGCCAGCACATGCAGGCCGGGGATGCTGTGCCGGAACAGCCGCGCCAGCCAGTTGCGGACCGGCGGGGCCACCAGCAGCACGGCCGGCTGGCCGTTCATCTCCTGCTGCTGGGTCCGGTTGGCCAGGGCCTGGTGCAGGTGCTCCGCCAGTCCCGGCTCGAAGCCGGCGCCCCCTTCCTGGGTGCCCTGAAGGCTCTGTAGCAATATCTGTTCCAGCGACGGATCCAGAGCAATGACTGGAAGTTCATGCTGCAATCCATTGATATGCTGAACTATGGAACGCCCCAGGGCGACCCGCACCGAGGCTGTCAAATTACCGGCATCCTGGGTGCGACCGGCATGCTCCGCCAGGGTCTCGGCGATGGTGCGCATGTCACGGATGGGGATGCGCTCCTCGAGCAGGTTCTGCAGCACCTTGACCACCGTGCCCAGCGGCAGGGTGTTGGGCACCAGGTCCTCGACCAGCTTGGGTGAGGTGCGGGCCAGGGTGTCGAGCAGTTGCTGCACCTCTTCGTGGCCGAGCAGCTCACTGGCATGCTGCTGCAGCAGGCTGCTGAGGTGGGTGGCCACCACGGTACTGGCGTCGACCACGGTGTAGCCCAGGGTCTGGGCATTGTCGTGCTGGTCGGGATCGATCCACACCGCCTCCAGGCCGAAGGCCGGCTCGGTGGTGGCGGTGCCGGGCACACTCCCGTAGACCTGGCCCGGGTTGATGGCCAGTTCGCGCTCGGGCTGGATATCGCCCTCGCCCACCGGCACGCCGTTGAGCGTAATCCGGTAGGCGCTGGGCCCCAGATCCAGGTTGTCACGGATGTGCACCGGCTGGATCAGGAAGCCCAGTTCCTGCGACAGCTTCTTGCGCACGCCCTTGATCCGGTCCATGAGCTGCCCGCCCTGGTTGCGGTCCACCAGCGGGATCAGCCGGTAACCGACCTCCAGGCCGATGATGTCCACCGGGGCGACATCGTCCCAGCTCAGGTCGCGCGCCTCCGGCGGCGTCTCGGGTTCCTCGACCGGCGCCGCCTCGGTCACCGGCTGGCGCCGGCGCTGGCTCAGCCACCAGGTGGCGGCGCCGCCGATGGCCGCCAGGGTGAGGAAGGCGAAGTTGGGCATGCCCGGAATCAGGCCCAGCAGACCGATCACGGCGGAGGTCACGCCCAGCGAAGCCGGGTTCTCGAACAGCTGCGAGAGCACCTGGCTGCTCATGTTCTGCGAACTGTTGACCCGGGTGACGATGATGGCGGTGGCGGTGGACAGCACCAGCGAAGGGATCTGGGCGACCAGGCCGTCGCCGATGGTCAGCAGGGTGTAGTTGCGCATGGCATCGGCGAAGGCCATGTCGTGCTGCAGCATGCCGATGCCCAGCCCGCCGAGGATATTGATGAACAGGATCAGGATACCGGCGATGGCATCCCCCCGGACGAACTTGCTGGCACCGTCCATGGAGCCGTAGAAATCGGCCTCGGCGGTGATATCCTCGCGCTTGCTGCGGGCCTCGTCCTGGCTGATCAGGCCGGCGTTGAGGTCGGCGTCGATGGCCATCTGCTTGCCGGGCATGGCGTCCAGGGTGAAACGGGCGCTGACCTCGGAGACGCGCCCTGCACCCTTGGTCACCACCACGAAGTTGATGATCACCAGGATGGCGAACACGACCAGACCGACGGCGTAATTGCCACCGATGACGAATTCGCCGAAGGCCTCGATGACCTTGCCGGCGGCATCGGTCCCGGTGTGCCCTTCCAGCAATACCACGCGGGTGGAGGCGATGTTGAGTGCCAGCCGCATCAGGGTGGCGATCAGCAGCACCGTGGGAAAGATACCGAAGTCCAGCGGCCGCATGGCATAGATGGTGACCATCAGCACGATCAGCGACAGCGAGATGTTGAAGGTGAACAGCATGTCCAGCCCCAGCGGCGGCAGCGGCACCACCACCATGGCCAGCATCAGCACCAGCAGCACGGGCGCGCCCAGGCCGTTGCGGCCCAGCTCCTTCATCGTGTTCAGTACCTGTTCCATTGCGTCTCGCTGCGTCTGGTTTCAGTCGTTGGTCAAAGGCTATGCAACCTTCTTACCACTTTTATTCCCCTCTCCCTTAAGGGAGTACCCAAGGGGCATAAAAGGGGCAGGGGTGAGGGTCAATATCGTTCAGCCCCCTCACCCTGACCCTCTCCCCGAGGGGAGAGGGGAATGCCGGTTCAATCCGCCGGCGGGTGGTAATACTCGTCCGGCACCTCGATATCACCCGGCTTCGGCGGCCGCGCCCCACCGTAGGCGGTCGCGGTACGCAGCTGGAACACATAGGCCAGCACCTGGGCGACGGCGTAATACAGTCCGGCCGGGATCTCCCGGTCGAGGTCGGTGCTGAAATAGAGCGCACGCGCCAGCGGCGGCGCTTGGAACAGGGCCACGTTGTGTTCCAGCGCGCGCTTGCGGATCTCGGCGGCCACCAGTCCCCTGCCCTTGGCCACCACGCGCGGCGCCCGCATGGCCGAATCGTCGTATTTCAGGGCCACGGCGAAATGGGTCGGGTTGGTGATGACCACGTCGGCCTCCGGCACGGCCTCCATCATGCGGCGCGAGGCGATCTCGTACTGGGCCTGCTTGATGCGCCGCTTCACCTCGGGCTTGCCCTCGGTGTCCTTCATCTCGTCCTTGACCTCCTGCTTGGTCATCTTGAGCTGGCGTTTGTGATCCCACAGCTGGAACGGCACATCGATGGCGGCGACGAAGATCAGCCCCAGGCTCAGAAACAGAAAGCACCAGAGCAGGATCTCGCCGCCATTGGCCATGGCCTGCTTCGGGGTCTGCCGGCCCAGGTAGAGCATCTCGTCGAAGAACTGGTAGAACAGCACCAGCGCGACCAGGGTGACCAGCAGCAGCTTGCCCATGGCCTTGCCCAGTTCGACCAGGCCCTTGACCCCTAGCAGGCGCTGCATGCCCTTGATGGGGTTGAGCTTCTCCAGCTTGGGCGTCATCGCCTCCAGGCTGAAGGACAGGCCGCCCAGGGCGATGGAGGAGGCGATCGCCGCCAGCAGGCTGACCAGCAGAAAGGGCAGCACCAGGGTCAGCCCCGTGCCCAGCGCGACCTTCATGGCCTGGAACATGGCCTCGACGTTGAACACGTCGCGCCGTTCGAACGACAGCCCCGTGTGCATGAGCTGGGAGAACTGATCGATCATGGTCTCGCCGATGATCAGGAAGGTCAGCGCGCCCAGCATCAGCATGGTCAGGGTATTGAGCTCGCGTGAACGCGGGATCTGGCCCTTGCGGCGTGCATCATCAAGCCGTTTGGTAGTCGGCTCTTCAGTGCGTTCCTGCCCGTCCTCGTTCTCCGCCATCAGTCCGCCCCCAGACTGCCCAGCAGGGGGAAGGCGTCATGCAGCAGCACCTGGAACTGCGGCACCAGGTTGGACAGGGTCAGGTAGATGACCACAAAACCGAAGGTCAGCGTCACCGGGAAACCCACGCCGAAGATGTTGAGCTGCGGCGCGGCACGCGAGACCACGCCGAAGGCGATATTGGTCAGCATCAGCGCGATCAGCGCCGGCACCGCGATCAGCACCCCGCCGGCGAACATGCGCGTACCCCAGTTGGCCAGGGTCCAGAAGGTGTCGCGTGACAGCCCGTGGGCGGCGATGGGCAGCTGGTGGAAACTCTCCGCCAGCACGCTGATCAGGACCAGGTGACCGTCCAGCACCAGGAACAGCAGCGTGGCCAGGGTGACGTAGTACTGGCCGATCACCGGCACGTTCACGCCGTTCTGGGGATCGACCATGGAAGCGAAGCCCAGGCCCATGCTCATGGCGATGGCGTGCCCGCCGATGACCAGGGCGCTGAAGACCAGCTGCAGCATGAATCCCATCACCATGCCGATGGCCAGCTGCTGGACCGTGATCGCCACCGCCTCGGCGCTGAGCGGATCCACCGCCGGCGCCGCGGGGATCACCGGCACCAGGATGGCAGCGATCACCACCGCGGTCAGGATCCGCACCCGCGCCGGCACCAGCTGGCCGCCGAATACCGGCATCACCATCAGCATCATGCCGATGCGCATGAAGGGCCACATGAACTCGCCGATCCATCCGGCGATCTGGCTCGTGCTGATGAGCAGCGGAGTGACCATGGCAGCGGCGATCAACCGATCAGCGTGGGGATGCTGTGATAGAGATTGAGTGTGAAATCGAGCAGGCTGCGCAGCAGCCAGGGTCCGGCCAGCAGCAGCACCAGCACGATCGCCGCCAGCTTGGGAATGAAGGTCAGCGTCATCTCGTTGATCTGGGTCGCGGCCTGGAACATGGCGATCACCAGGCCCACCAGCAGCGAGGCGATCAGCAGCGGCCCGGCCAGCAGCACGGTGATGTACATGGCCTGCTCGCCGATGGTGATGACGGTATCGGGTGTCATGTCCTACCCCTGTTCAGCTGGCGATATAGAAACTGGATGCGAGCGTACCCATGATCAGCGACCAGCCGTCGACCAGTACGAACAGCATGATCTTGAACGGCAGCGAGATGATCATGGGCGAGAGCATCATCATGCCCATGGACATCAGCAGGCTGGCGATGACCAGGTCGATGACCAGGAACGGGATCATGATCAGAAACCCGATCTGGAAGGCAGTTTTCAGCTCGCTGGTGACAAACGAGGGCAGCAGCAGCGAGAAGGGAATGTCCTCGGCGCGCTCGACCGGCTCGGCCCGGGCAATGTCGGAGAAGGTCTCCAGATCGGATTCGCGCGTCTGCGCCAGCATGAAGGCATGGAACGGCTCGGCGGCGCGCGCCAGCGCCTCATCCGGTGCCAGTTCCTCGTTGAGATAGGGCTTGACCGCCTCGGTGTAGACCTCGTCGAACACCGGCACCATGATGAAGAAGGTCAGGAACAGTGACAGACCGATCAGTATCTGGGTCGAAGGCGTCTGCATGGTGCCCAGCGCCTGGCGCAGGATGGACAGCACAATCAGAATGCGGGTGAAGGAGGTCATCATCATCAGCGCCGCCGGCAGGAAGGTGATCGCCGTCATGATGGCGAGCACCTGGATACTGATGGAATAGGTCTCGCTGCCGTCGGGGTTGTTCTCCATGCGGAAGGCCGCAATGCCCGGCTCGGCCAGCGAGACAGCCGGAAGCAACAGCAGCAGCAGGCTGATCAGGCCGCGCAGTCTCATGACCTGTCTCCCCGGCTCAATGCCTGCTGCAGATTGCGGGCAAAGCTGTTCATGGCGGCGCCCTCGCGCACCGGTGCCTCGATCTTCTCCTCCAGCACATGCAGGGTCTGGACCCGGCCCGGCGCCACGCCCAGCACCAGCTGGGTCTCGCCGACCTGAACCAGCACCACCTTCTCGCGCGCACCCATGGACAGGCCGCCGAGCACGCGCATGGCACCGGGCGCGCCGCCCTGGAAGCCGGACATGCGCCGCATCAGCCAGGCAAAGATCAGCATGAGAACGATCACTGCCACCAGGCCCAGCAGGACCTGCAGCAGGTTGGACCAGGCCATGGGATCGTTCAGGGACTCGGCGGCCTGCCGGCCCTCGGATGCCCGCGGCGCCATCGGGCACAGCAGGGCGAGCGTCGTGAGGATGCGTGCGGGAAACGGCATCATTTCAGCTTCTTCACCCGTTCCGCCGGGCTGACCACGTCGGTCAGGCGGATACCGAACTTCTCATTGACCACCACCACCTCGCCGTGCGCCACCAGGGTGCCGTTGACCAGCACATCCATCGGCTCGCCGGCCAGCCGGTCCAGCTCCACCACCGAACCCTGGTTGAGTTGCAGCAGGTTGCGGATGCTGATCCGGGTGCGGCCGATCTCCATCGCGATGGTGACCGGGATGTCCAGGATCAGATCGAGATTGGCTTCATCGCTGCCGGCCGGCACCGTGCCGCTCTCGAACTGATCGAGTTCCGGCTTGTGCACCTGAGTTGCGGCTTCGGCCTGACCGTCACCGCCGCCGGTGTCGTCCTGTTCGGCCAGGGCGGCGGCCCACTCGTCGGCCATCGCATCCTGATCGAGGTTTTCCTGATCGTCACTCATCACTGTCTCCCGTCACGCACTCAGTTCTTTTCAATTACATTGGACAGGGGAACCATCGCGTTCTGGTTCACCTTGTCGATGATCTTGACTGCCTTGTTGCCATTGGCGCTGCCCAGCCGGCCGCGGAACAGCGGGATGTCCTGCGAACGCAGCAGAATAGTCTCCGGCATGTCGATGGGAATCACGTCCCCGGCCTGCATCTCCATCAGCTCGCGGAAGGTGATGGTGGTCTCGGCCAGCTGCGAGGACAGTTCGACCTCGGCGTCCTTCATCTCTTCCTTGATGGCGATGCGCCAGCGTTCGTCCACGTCGCTGCGATCGCTCTGCACGCCGGCATCCAGCAGATCGCGAATGGGCTCGACCATGGAATACGGCAGGGTGATGTGCAGCGCGCCGCCGCCGCCTTCCAGCTCGATGTGGAAGGTGGAGACCACCACCACCTCGGTGGGGCTGACGATATTCGCGAATTGCGGATTGACCTCGTGGTTCTGATACTCGAATTCGACCGGCAGCACCGGGCGCCAGGCCTGGAACAGATCGTCGAAGGCGCGGTCCAGCATGCGCTGGATGACGCGCTGCTCGGTGGGCGTGAACTCGCGGCCCTCGATCTTGGTGTGGAAACGCCCGTCGCCGCCGAAGTAGTTGTCCACCGCGCTGAACACCAGTTTGGGATCGAACACGAACAGCGCGGTGCCGCGCAGCGGATTGATCTTGACCAGATTCAGGCTGGTCGGCACGAACAGGCTGTGGATGTACTCGCCGAACTTGAGCATCTGCACGCCGCCGACCGAGATCTCGCCCTGGCGGCGCAGCATGTTGAACAGCGAGATGCGGAAATAACGGGCGAAGCGCTCGTTGATCATCTCCAGCGTGGGCATGCGCCCGCGGACGATGCGGTCCTGGCTGGTGAAGTCGTAGTTCTGCGCCTCGCCGTCGCCGCCGCCGTCGTCGGATTCGGTCTCGATGTCGCCGCTGCCGACCCCGTGCAGGAGCGCGTCGATTTCTTCCTGTGAGAGCAGATCGTTCACGCTACGCCCCTATTGCATGACAAAGCTGGTGAAGTAGAGGTTTTCCAGCCGCCCCCGGCCGGTCATCTGCTCGAGCACGCTGCGCACTTCCTCCAGCGCGTCCTGGCGCAGCTGCTCCTTGCCCTCACGGGTATTGAGCACCTCGGGATCCTGACTGCTGAACAACATCACCAGACCATTGCGGATGGCCGGGTTGTGCTCCTTGATCCGCTCGATCACCGCCGGATCGCGGTCCGCCACCTGGATGCTGATCTGCATGAAGCGCACGTCGGCTTCGCGGCCGAAATTCACGACGAAAGGCGGTTCCAGCGGCTGGTAGATGAGCGGCCCGCCGCCGGTTGCAGGCGCGGCGGTTTCAGCCGCGGCCCCGTCTGCAGCCGCCGCCTGCTGCTCGGCGGCCGGCTCGTTCCCGCCCAGCATGCCCATGAAATAGAGTCCGGCCAGCACGGCACTGGACAGCAGCAGCACCACGACCGCGACGATGATGACGATTTTCAGTCCGCCGCCCGACTCCGCGGTATCCACGTCCAGATCGAGATCTTCTTCTGCCATGCCGGTACCTTGTGCCTGTGAATGTCTGCACAGGCAAAAGCAAGTCCTGTGCCACGGACAGGAAGAAAAATTAGTTATTTATATTCAGTTGGTTGGAAATGGAAAATTCGGGATCGGCAGAGACTTGACGTTATTCCGTCGCGCCTTCAGCCGGTTTCCCGGCACCGGATCAGCAGGAGTGGGATGAGCGGGGAATCGAACGGGACGGTTACAACCGAGGCCCTCTCTGCGGGCAGGCTGCACACCTGGGATTTCGGATGGGAGGGCTCAGGCCGGGAAGCCGGAACTGACGGCTACCACATCAGGTCATCGGGCACCTGGTAGGCCGCATAGGGGTCGTCGGCATCCTCCTGCGGCCGGTTCCCGGCAGGACTGACAAGGCAGGCGGCATCGCGCTGCCCGATCTTCTCCGCCACCCCCGCGGGGACCAGCGCGTAGCCCGCGTCGAAGCGGACGATGGCAAGCTGGCCGTGCGCCAGCCGGTCGCGGACCGTCTCCGTGACATGGAGCCTCTTGACCAGGGTGCCGTCCTGGAAATTGTAGACGACATCCCCCTCGGCATCCGTGAGTCGGTTCTGTTCCACCAGCTGCCGGACCTGGGCCTGGGTTGCCCGGCGCTCGGCGGCCGCCTTGCGTTGGCGGTTGAGCTCACGATCGCGTTCCGCCGCCTCTGCCGCGGCCTTGCGTGCCGCCTCCGCGGCCACGGCGGTCTCGTCGACCACCTCGACCTTCTGCTTCTGTTTCAGCTTCTGCTGCCTGCGCTTGGACTTCTTCGCCTTCTCGAGCCGGGACTTGTCCACCAGCCCGGCCTTGAGAAACTGGTCGCCGAATGAATTGCCCATCGGTCCTGCCTCTGTATTACCTGGTTCATGTATGTGCAAGTATATCCGACCGGCGGGCGGATCAATCCACGCGCCGGCCGAACCAGAGGACGTGCCGTGCCCCCTTCGCGCCGTGGGCACGCACCCGCACCTCCTCCGCCTCGAAGCCCGCTTTGCGCAGCCGCGGCAGGAACTCCGGCGCCTGGCCGGCCGACCAGACGGCCAGCACCCCGTCGGGGCGCAATGCGGCACAGGCCGCAGTCAGCCCTTCCGTGTCGTAGAGCCAGTCGTTCTCCCGGCGGGTCAGGCCCTCGGGGCCATTGTCCACATCCAGCAGGATGGCATCCCAGGCCCGGGGGCCGGCCTGCAGCAGCCGGGCGATATCGCCCGCATGCACACGCACCCGCGGATCATCCAGCGGATGCCCGGCCAGATGCCCCAGCGGGCCGCGGTTCCAGGCCACCACCGCCGGGATGAGTTCCGCGACCACCACCCGGGACTGCGCACCCAACGCCTGCAGCGCAGCGGCCAGGGTAAAGCCCATACCCAGACCGCCGATCAGCACCTCTGCCCGCTGGCTGTCCGCCAGTCGCGCGCAGGTCTGTGTCGCCAGCGCCTCCTCCGAGCCATGGATGCGGCTGCTCATCAACTCGCCCCGCCCCACCAGCTTGATGGAGAATTCATCGCCGCGCTGATACAGCTGCAACTCGCCGCCGTTGCCGGGGATTTGCGCAGTGTCGAGCAGGGTCCAGGGGCGCACGGGGCGGAAAGACTGTTACCGGGCAGCGCCGGGGGACTGGGACGGGCGATTGCGCCGGCGCCGCTTGCGCTGGCCCTCCGCCGGCTTGTCACCGGATCGGGACGCGGCGTTACGGCTGATGGCCGGCTTCTTCTTCACCTTCGACTTATTGCCGGGAGTGGCCCTGGACCTCTGCTCCGGTCGGGGGGCCGCCTTCAGCACCTTCGGCTCGAATGTCGGCATGGGCAGCACCGGGATGGTCTTGTTCAGCACCCGCTCGATATCCTTGAGCAGCTTGGCTTCATCGGCGCCGACCAGCGAAATCGCCGCGCCCTCCTCACCGGCCCGCCCGGTACGGCCGATACGGTGCACATAGTCTTCCGGCACATTGGGCAGTTCGTAATTCACTACATGCGGCAGGCGGTCGATGTCCAGGCCGCGGGCGGCGATGTCGGTCGCCACCAGCACCCGCACGCTGCCGTCCTTGAACCCGGCCAGGGCCCGGGTGCGGGCACTCTGGCTCTTGTTGCCATGGATGGCGGCCGCTTCGATGTCGGCCCGATTGAGTTGCTCGGCCAGACGGTTGGCGCCGTGCTTGGTACGGGTGAACACCAGCACCTGGGACCACTGCCCGGCATCGATGAGGTGGATCAGCAGATCGCGCTTGCCGTCCTTGTCGACCCGGTACACATGCTGGGTGACGGTCTCGGCGGCCGTATTGCGGCGCGCCACCTCGATCAGGGCCGGCCGGTGCAGCAGGCCGTCGGCCAGACGCTTGATCTCGTTGGAGTAGGTAGCAGAGAACAGCAGGTTCTGACGCCTCTGGGGCAGCAGCTTCATCACCCGGCGGATGTCGTGGATGAAGCCCATGTCCAGCATGCGGTCGGCTTCGTCCAGCACCAGGATCTCAATCGCGGACAGATCCACCGTGCCCTGGCCGGCATGATCCAGCAGCCGGCCCGGGGTGGCGACCAGGATGTCGACGCCGCGCTTCAGGACCTCGATCTGCGGATTGATCCCCACCCCGCCGAAGATGATGGCGGAGCGCAGCTTCAGGTGTGCGCCGTAGGTCTCCACGCTCTCGCCGACCTGCGCCGCCAGCTCCCGGGTGGGTGTGAGCACCAGGGCTCGCGGCGCCCGGCCCTTGCGGGGGCGTTGGCTGAGCGATAACGTAAAGTATTTTTCGCACATTTGAGGAGGCGGTGGTTCCTGTGGTTAAGTTGAAGTTGCGAGACAACACCAACCACAAGGAGAA
>PABG01000003.1 GCA_002699185.1 Gammaproteobacteria bacterium
CCCTCTCCCTCAAGGGAGAGGGGTATGAGGAGCGCGTAGGATGGGTGAAGCGAAGCGCAACCCATCGTTGATCCGCTCAGCGTCTGATGGGTTACGGCGCTACGCGCCTGCGCCCATCCTACAAACCCGGATTGTGGGTAAGAGGGGGTAACGAAGCGCAACCCATCGCGTGTCAGCCGGTGGCCTCGCTCTTGTTCAGCACGGTACCGAGGATGTTGGTGTTCTCCAGCAGTTCGACCGCGCGCTGGGCCTCCTGCTGCTGGGTCTTGCCGTCCTCCAGCACCAGCAGGGCGGCGTCCACATAGGGCGCGAAGGCCAGCGCATCGGCCGCGCTCAGCACCGGCGGCAGATCGAACACCACAATGCGTTCCGGGTAGCGGGTCTTGAGTTCCTCCACCAGCTGGATCATGCGCGGCGAGTTCAGCAGTTCGGCCGAGTTCTGCACCGGCCGGCCGCCGGGCAGCAGCACCACATGGTCCAGGCCCTCGGGATGGACCAGCAGGTCGGCCAGATCGACCTCGTCCAGCAGGTATTCGCTCAGGCCCTGGGCCGCGCCGATACCCAGGTAGTCATGGATCGACGGCTGGCGCAGGTTGGCGTCGACCAGCAGCACGGTGTGGTGGATCTCCAGGGCGATGCTGGCGGCCAGGTTGATGGCGGTGACCGTCTTGCCCTCGTCCTCGGACGGGCTGGTCACGGCCAGCACGTTCCAGTCGTTCTCGCGCAGCCGCTGCAGCACCTGGGTGCGCAGGATCTTGAAGGCGTCGGCATACTCGCCGCTCGGGTAGGCAGGCAGGATGCGGTGCTTTTTCATGGCGATATTCGAGGCCTTGGCCGTCCGGGTCTGGGTGTAGCTGATATCCTTGGTCGAGGCGGCCTTGGCCACGGCCCGGCCCGGTGCCGCGGGGCGGTGGGCCTGGGGTTGGCTTCCGCTCTCGCGGTCCTTGCGTGCCTTTTCCAGCGCGACCTTGATGCGCTCCATATCTCAAACCTCTTTGGCAGAATCGCCGGCCCGGTGACCGGCCCCGCATTATAACCGTGATTGTGTCGGCCCGATAACAGCCGGGGGCGGATGTTCAGGCTATCGGGCGGCAGGGTGAAAAACTTTAGTAATAATAAGTGATTAATCGATAGCCACGGAAAGCACGGATGAGTGCATGACTCTTGCCGGAATCCGTAGGCCGGGATAAGCGCAGCGTTCCCGGCATGTGCGGGCACCGCCGGAAACGGGCCTCATGGCCCTTATTCCGGCCTACGGACTTCCGATACCTGTCATTGCGAGCGAAGCGCGGCAATCTCGTAACGCAGGATGTAGGCGTTTGGAGATTATTCGCTACGCTCACCCCTTCGTACCCATAGGGCATAAAGGGCCGCCCTGCGTACCCAAAGGGCATAAAGGCGTTCTGTGCTCGCAAGCTCGCTTGTGCCACGGCGCTGCGCGCCTCGCAATGACACGTGACGTTTCACGCCGTGCGCGGAGCGCTTCGGCAAAATCATGAATGTCCGTGTTTTCCGTGGCTATGAAATCCCTCAACCGATGAAATCCATCCCGGTCATGTCACCGGCCTTGCGCAGGAGGCGGAACCAGAGCACATCCAGCGGCGACATGAAGAAGTGCACCGCGAGGACGGCGATCAGCACCGCGACCGCCGTACCGCCCAGGACCTTCCACTTGCGGCTGCGGCGTTTGCGCGTCTCGCCCTCGGTGCGCTGGTAGGGGATGGCGGCCAGCGGCATCACCTGCAGGGTGTTGGCCACGCCCCTGGTGCCGCGGATGGTGTGATCCAGGCTCTCGGCCACCGCAGCCAGGCCGAAGCCCGAGCCCAGCGCCAGCACGAAGCTGAGGAAGATGATGGCCGGGCGGTTCGGAGAGACCGGCTCCTCCGGCAGTGCGGCCGGGTCGATCAGGGTGAAACGCTCGCCCTTGGACTCGGATTCCAGCTGCTGGGCGATCCGGGCCTGCATCTCCTTGGCGGTGATCTCCTGGTACTTGGCCACCGTGTTCTGCAGTTCGCGTTGCATGGAGCGGTATTCGCGCTCCACCTCGGGCGCGGCGGCCAGACGCTGCTCGTATTTCTTCAGATCGGCCTGGAGTTGGGCCTTTCTGGCCTCCTGGGCGCGGATGTCGTTCAGGGTGGATTCCAGCTGCGACTGCAGGGTGACATAGGCCGGGTTGTCCGGGGCGCGCTGGGCGGGCGGGGTTTCCGGGGTCTGCGCAATCTGCGCATTGAGTTCGTCCACCGTTTTCTGCAGCTTGACCACGTCCGGGTGCTCGGGGGCGTATTTCTCCCGCAGAGACGCGAGTTCGGTCTGCAGCCGGTCGCGCTCCTCCAGCAGGGAGGCGCGGTCCGGGCCCAGGCCGGTTTCCTGTTCCAGGCTCTTGATTTCACGCTGCAGGCGCCGCACGTCCGGGTGGTCGGGCGAGTAGCGCGCGCTCAGGGCGAAGTACTGGGTGCGCAGGGCCTTGAGCCGGGCGGCGGGATTCATCTCCACGTTCTGGCCGTGCGGCTCGATCTGGCCCAGCTGGCCCTCCAGATAGAACTTGCGGTCCTCCAGGGCATTGATCTGGTTGTCGACATCGTCGAGCTGGCGCTCGGTGCGGTCCATCAGCTGGGTGGTCAGCTGCGCCTGCTCGGGCAGTGAGTGCAGGTGCTGTTCCTTGAACGCCGAGAGTTCGGATTCCAGGCTGCCGATCCGGCGCTTGAGCCGGTTGGCCTCGCCGCTGAGGAAGGCCAGCGACTGGGCGGCCTGGCTGGTACGCTCCTTGAGGTTCTCGTTCAGGTACAGGTTGGTCAACTCGCTGGTGACCTTCTGTACCTGGGCCGGGTTCTCGCCCTTGAACGAGAGTTCGAAGGCAATGGTGGCCGGCATGGGGCGGCCGCTGCGGGGATCGATGACCTCGGCGCTGATCATCTGCACGCCGATGTCCTCGCGCATGGAGGCCAGGACCTCCTCGGTGGTCTGGCGTTCGAGTTCTTCCCGGTAGAGACCGTACTTCTCGATCAACTCCATCAGGTTGGCGCGGGTCATGACCCGCTGGCTGATCACCTGGATGCGCTGGGCGGCGTAGCTGGTCACCGTGGACTGGACCAGTTCGCGCGGCACCTCCTGCTCCTCGATCAGGATGGTGGCGGAGGATTCATAGGTCGGTGGCCAGACCAGGGCGATGATCACGCCAAGGGTGAAGATCACCAGGAAGGTCGCCGCGATGGCGCTGCGGCGGCGCTTGAAGGCGCTGAGATAATCGCTGAGGTCTTTGGTGTTCTCTTCCATCTTCAACATCTCTTGTTGTATTCGTCATTGCGAGGCGCAACGCGCCGAAGCAATCTCCAGGCCGACAACCCCCTGGTCGGATTACGCTGCACTAGTCCGACCTGCAGCCTGAGTAGGATGGGTGGAGCGAAGCGTAACCCATCGTTGTCCGGTGTTGCGATGGGTTTCGGCGCATAGCGCCTGCACCCATCCTACACAAGCATTAACGCGACACCGCCATCTTCGGCCACTGGTAACTCAGGCTCAGGGTGACGGCATTGCCGGTCGCGTCCTCGTCGGTATCCTCGCGGCTCTGCTCGGTGTAGCGGTAGCTGGCGCGGAAACTCCAGTCCCGGGTAAGCCGCCAGCGCAGGCCGGGGGTGATCCGGATGAAGGACTGGTCCAGGCGCAGGTCGTTGTCGCTGGAGTCCTCCGAGCGGGTCCATTGTACCCTGATATCGGCCTGGAGCCGCTCGCTGAAGCGATGCTCGAAGGCTGCCACCAGGCTGTCGGTGACGGTGGTCCCGGAGAAGGCGTTGGGCTGGACCTGGCGGCTGGCGCTCAGTGACAGATGACCGCGTTCCAGGTCGTAGCCGGCGTTGAAATTGCCGACGAAGCCGGTGGAACTGGAATCCCGGGTGAAGGTGGTCTGGACCAGGTTGCTGGTCGCACCGGTGCTGCGGTCGATACAGGGTGCGCCGGTGACCAGGAATTCGAAGAAATCGGTGCGGTCGAAGCCGGCGGGACAGACGAAGGCACCCTGGCGCAGGGTGGTCTCGGTGCGCCGCGCGCCCAGTGAGCCGCTGAGATTGATTCGCTCCGAGTACTGGTGGTCGAAGCCCAGGGTAAGTTGTTGATTGTCGCTCTGGATGGTGTCGTCGTCGCGCTCGAAGCGGCTGGCGCCGGCAGCGAGGATGAGTTGGGTCTGGGGCGTGAAGCTGCGCGCCGCGCTCAGATTGAGGCTGTAGTTGCGGTAGTCGCCCAGGCCGGTGCGGGCACTGTCGCCGTCATAGTTGACATCCGTCAGGCCGAGGCTGGCGCTGAGCTGGGTCTTCTCGTCCCAGGAATACAGCCAGCCAGGCGTCAGGGTCGCGCGGGTGCGGTCGATGCGGTCGAAGACGATGCCGGTCTCCTCCAGCAGGCTGTCCAGGGTGGTGTCCTTGATCAGATTGAAGTCCAGGCTGGCCCGCTGGCGCGGACTCAGGTTGTAGAAGGACAGTAGATCGAAGCGGCCGTCGGTGGTGTCCAGTCCGTCCTCGTCGAAACGCCGCTCGGTGATCTCGAGCGCGCCGGTCAGTTCGCTGCGGGCGGTGCGGCGCGAGAAATCGGCCCAGGCGCGCAGGGCGCCCTCGTGGACGTCGATCTCGTCCTGACGCTGCAGGCGCAGATTGTCGTCATAGCGGTAGCGACCCTCCACCCCGGGCTCGAAGGCCCATTCGGCGGCGGACAACGGCAGGGCGGCAGCGCCCAGCAGGAGCAGCAGGGTGAGGCGTTGTTTCATCCATCCAGGCCCTAGTCAGGATTCAGAAAAACCATCGGCCGGCCGGCGCGGGAACTGCAGCGGGGCGCCAGTAGAACTCCAGGGAATCTCTGAACAATTTTCTTCCGCCATCCCGGCGAAGGCCGGGATCCAGTCGAATCAGACCCATGGATGCCTGCCTTCGCCGGCATGACGGGTCGATCAGAAATCCCGTAACTATATAATATTTATAGTAAGTCTTTGGCCGATGCCATTATTGTTATGCAGTTTGGAATTCTACAGAAAAACTGCCCCAAAAGGGAATGTCAGCCCCCCTTCATCTGGTTTTATTCCCCCTCCCCTGGCGGGAGCACCCAAGGGGCAAAAGGGTCAGAGGGGGAGGGGGATGATTACGGCACCACCACCACATCCCCCGGCTGCAGCACGATGTTCTGCTCCAGGTTCTCACCCTTCTCGATCTCACCGTACTCGAACGGGATGGCGCGCAATTCGCTGCCCTGGCGGCGCAGGATCCTGATCTTGTTGGCCGCGGCGTAGGTGCCCATGCCGCCGGCCATGGACAGGGCCTGCATCACGTCCACGTTGCGGGTGACCGGGAAGGCGCCCGGGCGGTTGACCTTGCCGATGACATAGACGGTGTTGCCCCGCAGTTCGCCCACGTCCACGCTGACCACCGGATCGGGGATGTATTTCTCCAGCCGGGCCTCGATCTGCTCACGCAGGCCGGAGACCGGCTGACCGGCGCCGGCGAGCTCGCCGACCAGCGGGAAGCTGATCATCCCGTCCGGCCGGACGATGACCTCGCGCTGCAGGTCCTCCTCCTTCCAGACCGTGATGCGCAGGATATCGCCGGGCTGGATCAGATAGGCCTCGGCGGGCGGTTCCTCCGCCTGGAGATGAAGGCTGGTCAGCAACAGTAAGAGGGTGAGGATGGATTGGATCTTTCGCATTGTTCTCGGTCCCGCGGTGATTGGTGGATGTCCGGATTCTTGCCCTTCGGGAGGTATTTTTCAAGGGTGGCATATCAGGGTTGTGGCGGATGTCCGACGTCATGTTAGATGTTGAATGCCGTGCTCTGAAAATGAAGTTGATTGATGACACAAAAAAGCGCGGCTCAAGGGCCGCGCTTTTGACTTTATTACGCTGTGAGCGACAGTTTAGTGCAGGCGTCGCCGGCTCAGGCCGAGGCCTGTAAGGAATACGCCGATCAGCACCCACTCCAGACCGGGAGTCCTGGTATTCCCCAGGGAACAGCCGGCGCTGGACCCCAGACCGGGACCGTCGATTTCCGTGTCCGACGTCGCTTCTGCTTCGCCGCCAGCGCCGCTGGTGGTGAAGTTGAGGTTGAAGTTGGGTCTGAAGCCGGTGAAGTTGCCGGTGAGAATCTGCGCTCCCGGGCAACCGTCGCCGTCGGCGTCCATCGCAGCAAGCTCAAAGGTTGCATCAGCCGGGAAGGAGCCGGAAGGCGCCCTTGGACCGGAGAAGATGGTGGATCCCGACGGGGGTGTGAACACGCTGTTTCGCTCCCACAGATTGACTACATGGATATCGCGCTCCTGGTTCCAGTCGAACAGGATGTGCGCTCCGACCTGATCCGCGCCGACCGTGAGTGTGAGTATCTGGTCCGGGCTGCCACCGCAGTCATCGCCCATGCCTGCCTCGATGTCAGCCGCGCGGCAGGCCGTATCGATGGTGTAGGTGCCGGGGCCGAAGACACGGATGTGGTGCGCTGCCCAGGAGAACCCGAAGAAGGGAAAGCCAGGGTTGCTGGACAGGGCCTCGGCTGCGGTTGCCGCGGACTCCGGGCTGCCCGGAGGCGTGGTGAGTGGGCTGCCGATGGGCACCGCAGTGCAGCCCGGGTTGGAGCCCTCGCTGCACATGGTCATGTTGAAGTTGGTGCCGGTGGATGTTGTGTTGAACGTGCCATCCCACACGGCAATGATGTCATTGGTGCCGCCGAAGGTGGCGCAGTTGCTGCCGTCCGCAGCGTCCAGCATGGTGAAGTTGCCGTACACCTGCCCGATAATGATACTGATGGTGTTGGTAACAGTATCAGTGCCATCAGTGATGGTGTAGGTGAAGCTGTCGGTGCCCATATCCAGATCGGGTGAGGGGCTGTATGTCAATGTGTTGCTGCCATCAAAGGACACCGTGCTGCCGGTTTGTGTGGGCTGGGTCGTCGAGTCCAGTGACAGCACATCGCCTTCTGTATCCGTGCAGTTCGCTATCAGGTCATTGGCAACATCGATGGTAATGTCCTCACCAGAGGCGGTAACAAGATCGAAGTCCTGGCACACAGGCGCATCATTGACGGAGTTGATGGTGATGTTCACGGTTGCCGTGTCGCTGCCACCGCGTCCATCGAAGATCTGATAGTTGAAGCTGTCCGCTCCGAAGAAATCCTCGGGTGGGGTGTAGGTGAGGGTGCCATCGCCATTGTCCACTACGACCACGCCCTGTGCAGTCAGGTTGTCAAAATCGAGGATCACCAGGGGGTCGCCGTCCGGGTCCGTGTCATTTGTCAGCGGGTCGATCACTAGAGGTGTGTCTTCATCGGTCACTACCGCATCGTCGTTGGCGGTGGGTGCCGTATTCGTGGGGTCGTTGACGTTGATCGTGACAGTCGTGGTGTCGGGGTCGCCGTCCTCGTCCTCGATCGTGTAGTCGAATGTATCCTGGCCGAAGAAGCCTGAGTCAGGGGTGTAGGTAAGGGTGCCGTCACCATTGTCAGTAAGCGTGTTGCCGGGTTCCGTCGGCTGGGTGAAGCTGGTGAAGGTCAGGACTTGCCCAGTTGCGTGCGTGTCGTTGGCGAGCAGATCGGCGTCGATATCGATGAGCAGCGGGGTGTCCAGGTTGGTCGTGAGAGTTTCGCTGTTGGCGACAGGGTCGGCAGAAACAACCTCGAACTGCACATTGAAGGCCTCGGAGTACGGCGTGCCATCAAAGGCGCCCCAAGAGGCGCCGACGTTGCCCACAGAAACCAGTACAGCATCCAGGATGCCATCGCTGTTGGCGTCGCCGATAGGACGGCCCGAAAGAGTGAGGTTCACGGCTCCGGTGCCGGGATCAAAGTTTGATGCGGATCCTGTGGTGAAGAGTTCGTAGTTTCCCGTGGTGGGGGCGCCAGTGCCGGCAACGTTGACTGAATCGTCGATATTCCAGGGCTGGATTCCCAGTGAGCCTTCAAAGAATTGCGCTACACCTACACGGCCGGTGACATTCAGGTTCATGTTGCCCGCGGCGTCAACGGTTCCGCCTGCCTGAGGATCGATGCTTCCGTCTGGCGGAGTCATGGTGGTCTTGAAGGTGCCGCCGGCGGTACTCAGATAGGGGTCAACCTGGAAGGCATCAAGAGTATAACTGATGTTGCCGCCGGAATCGGCTTTGCCCGTGGTGATGGTCAAGGTGCCGGCAAGTCCGTCGCCGGAGACGCCGTCACCGCCGCTCAGGGCGGGAGCGGTGGTAACTTCATTATCCGTGAATGCGCTCGGGCTGCCCGCGCTCGCCTCGCCAGGACACAACTCACTGATGTCACCAAAGGTGAAGGCCGAGCACTGGTCGACTGCATCCGGATCATCCCATACGAGGATCTTTACGGTGTAGACGGCGTTTTCTTCCAATGTGGCGGCCAGCACGGGGGTGCTGAAGCCTGCTCCCAGTGCCAGGGCAACGGCGATGGAAACAGCTGAAGGTTGACCTATGGTCTGATGTCTGGACATGGTGTGTTACTCCTCCAAATCTGTAATCACGATAGTCTTGCGCTATCGCGGATGTTCCGGATTGTTTTGTTCTGATTGCTGTCTCGGTAATCAGAGCCGATAGCCGAAGCTGATACCGATGGAATTGATCCGCATGTCGATGGCTGCGTTCTCGCCCACCTCGGTCAGACCGCTCTGCGGTCCGAATGGGGTCGGACCCTTGATCGTATTGCTGAAGGCGTGCATGTAATTGGCGGACCATTCGATGTTGGGGCTGGGACGGTAGCTGAGACCCAGGGTGATGTGGTGTTCATTGACCGCCGGCGCCAGGAAATTGAACAGGATCTGGTCTTTCTGTATCGGGGTTTCCGCATAATTGTAGCCGGCGCGGAATGACCATTGGCTGTTGTAGTCGTAATTTATGCCGATCTTGTAGACCTCAGCGTCGTTCCAGCCGAAGCCCAATCCCTTGTCCCTGCCCAGGGCGCAGGGCTGATCTTCCAGTGCAACGCCCGCAGGGCAGTCATTACTGCTCGGGAAGAATGAACTCGGGTTGGAAGGATCGGGGCCGGGATTGCCGACTGAGGGGATGTCGTTGTAGTTGATTTTCTGATAATCCGCGGCAACGGTGAGCTTGTCTGTCAATTCGTAGGCCAGTCCCAGTGCCCAGTGTTCGGGGATGTCGAAGCCGCCTTGGCCAGCAAACAGGTTCTTGTACTTGTCAAATTTGCTCATATGGGTCTTGGAGGCATAGTTGGCACCGAGCGACAGTTTGCCGTCAATGAATTTTCCGAGCCATCCGAGACGGAAGCCTGCGCCGTACGACCAGTCATTGCCCTCGTTGGTCAGTTTGCCGCTACCGGCGCCGAAGCCGAGACCGATGACGGCACCGGGATTTCGCGGGTCAGGTACCTGGCCGAAGGCCTGCAGGCCGTAGGCACGGAATTGCTGTACCGCGATGATGAGAGAAGCACCGAGGGTATGGTTCTCTGTCAGCTTGTAGGCCAGGCCGGGCAGCATCTGCATCTGCATCAGGGAGACGCCGGCGGTCTGGCTGCCGATGCAGTTGAAATTGAACAGGGTGGATGCGCTGCCATCGCTGAAATTGCTGTCCATGCAATTGGGTTTGCCGGGCACGGTCTGGTCATAGCGGGTGTTGGCGCCATTGCCGATCACCGCCATGCCGACTGTCAGGTCACGGTTGAATTTGAATGTGAAGCCCATGCTGGGGATGAGAAACACGTTCGAGCCGCTGCGATGGCTTACCGCGGAATCGCTGCCGGGAAAGTTGCTTTCAAGTGCGACACTGTCATGGGAGGCGGCGCGTTTAGGGAGAAAGAATTCCCCGCCCATGTCGAATCGCATGACATTGGACTCGACATCCGCCATGCCGGCCGGGTTTGCTGCCCCGGCCAGGGCATCCTGGGCATAGGCAACGCCGACACCACCCATGGAGCGGGATTTGGCGCCATAACCGATCAGAAAATAGCCGTTGGTGGCGAAGGCCGTGGCCGGCAGGAACAGGGCGGCCGCAATGGCGGCGCTGCAAAGCTGACGTTGATTCATTGGCTCCTCCAGGATGCAACTTTTTGATTTAATTTATGTTCAAGGTCACGCGCCGCGGTGCTTTCGATGCAGATCTTGACAATCTGACTGTGGTTTGGTGCATCGCGATGTCGGCGGTGGTTAATGCGTTGTCATCTGTGCTTGATATTCTGTGGTGCGCTTGACGACAACCGGATCCCGACTAGTCCAAGGCGGCTAATCATGATCAGCGGTTTCTTCTCTGTCAAGGCACATGTATGGCACATATCGGGGAAAATGTAAGTCAGGTATGTGCGTACATATCACTAGGATGAATGCTGACACCTGGTGTGTGTCGACCATGGGGTGTGGGCCGGTTAGACTCATCCGGATCGAGTACCGTCGGATACGGTCGGTTAACAAAAAGCCGGTAATGCCTTCAACCCGTCTTGTCGGGCTTCTTTGCAACCGGCAATCAGCGATGGTGACAGCGGTGGGGTAAATAAAAATATTGATAAAACAATGTGATATTAGTGTCTCGAGGGCTGCGGGCAGTCGTTCCGGTTGTCGGAATCATTAACAAAAATAGCTGTTGTGTGCAGCCAAGATCAGTACCTGCTTGATCAGGCAGGAATTAATTTTTATGGCATGTGACTTGCTTTATCCAATGCGTGTAAGTGACAGACTGATAGTCACTCACGCGAGGCATGTAGGACATTTGATGTCTCAACAACCAAAATCCTTTTGGAGGAGTTTGATAATGAAGAAAACGATTCTTTCCGCAGCAATGATCGCCGCCATGGGCGCCGGCAGCGCGCAGGCCGCATTCCTGCAGGCTGGCTCCACCGGCACCATCGATTTCACCGCCGGCTGCTTCACCTTTGGCGACTGTGCCATCGGTGGTACCGGCAATGTCACTGACAACGACATCACCGTGCGCGGCAACGGTACCGGCGTGGCCGGCGACGGTCTCGTGGGCCAGATCAGTTTCACCGTGGCGGCTGATGGTAACACTCTGATCATCGACAGTTTCCAGCAGGACACCTACACCGGTACCGCAGGCGGCAACTTTGCCCTGAATACCGATGCCGCCAGCAGTAGCGGCTTCATCTCGGATTCCGGTGATGTCTCCCTGAGTCTGGCGCGTTCCGGCTTCCCCCAGTTCTTCTCTTACCTGGATGGGGCTGCTTGGAACATCGATGATTCCACCGTCGCTACCAATGCTGGCACCGCAACCAATACTTGGGATGTGCTGACCAGCGGTACCAGTACCAATCTGGACCCCTCGACTGGTGATCCGAATGCCAGTGGCACCGGTGTTGCACTGTCTTCCGCGGGTGCTGGTATGTGGACTGGTGCAATCGTGAATTTCGGCAACGTTGGTGCCGGCTGGAGTAGCTTCAATAACACGCCCTACTCCGAGAAATTCAATATCACGGTGAACGGCGTTGCTGCTACCACCTCACCGGTCCCGGTGCCGGCGGCAGTCTGGCTGTTCGGCTCCGGCCTGCTCGGTCTGGTGGGCGTGGCCCGTCGCCGCAAGGCAGCCTGAAGTCGTAACGGCGCTACCGGGAGGCTGTAAGCCGCCTCCCGGTGGGAGGATGAAAGCGGGCACTGGTTACCAGTGCCCGCTTTTTTTTGCGTGTTGGCTGTCGCGTGTAAGCGAGGCTTCGTGCGAGACTGAATACCCATAATGGCAATAATCGCAGACAAGCTGCATAAGGCGGCAACCAGGCTCAGGAAGGGCGACCTCGAGGGCGCCTGGAAACAGGCGGAAACCGCCCGTCGCCGTGCCCCGGCGAGTCCGCAGCCACTTGTCATGCTCGGGCGTATCGCCTTGCAGGCCGGCAGATATCACCAGGCAAGAGAGGCGCTTGAGCAGGCGGTACAGCGCGATTCCCAGGATGCGCGAAGTCTGTACCTGCTTGGCTACGCCTGTATGCAGCAGGGTGATCCTGCAGCAGCGGTCCTGCATCTGTCTGCGGCCTGCGAGGTCGATCCCGAGCTTGGTGAGGCGTACAACCGGCTGTGTGCTGTACTCGGCCAGTCAGGACGAATAATGGAAGCGGCCAGGGCCGGCGAGCGGGCGATCGAGTTGCTGCCTGATTCGGCTGATGCATACACGAATCTCGGCAGCGTTTACGAAATCCAGGGAAGGCTGGACGCCGCACTGCGATGCCGTGAACAGGCAGCCCGCCTGCTGCCGTCGCATCCACGAATTCAGCACTGTCTGGCCAACGCCCTGTTGGCGGTTGGGCAGACGGAAGCAGCCGAGAAACACTATCGCAAGGCACTTGAACTGAAGCCCGACTTCGCCCCGCCCTGGCGGATTCTTGTGCGTCTGCACCGTTATTCGAATCCTGATGCCGAGGATGCATTGAAAATTCGTGAACAACTGGAGAAAGTGCCCGAGGCGGACCGCGGCGATCTGCATTTCGCCCTGGGTAAGATCTATGATGACTGTGGCGTGGTAGCGGAGGCTTTCGAGCAGTTTCAGCTGGCCAACAGGATTGAAAATGCCCGGCATAACTTCGATATCGAGGCTTTGCGTACGCGGGTGGACGCTGTCGTGGCCGCATTCACGCCGGAATTCTTTCGTGCCAGGGCCGGCTTTGGCGTGGAATCGGAGCAGCCGGTTTTCATTGTCGGTATGCCGCGCTCGGGAACGACGCTGGTGGAAAGTATTCTTGCGGCCCACAAGGATGTCTTCGCTGGTGGCGAGTTGTACTGGTTCGGTGAGTTGGATCGGCTGGTGGAGCAGGCTGTTGGTGGCGATGCTGCCTATCCGCGTTGTGTGCGGGAACTGAGTTCAGAGCATTGTCGCCAGCTTGCCGAAGATTACCTGGACTATCTGAGACAGTTGACAGATGGCGAGGCTTATTTGCGGATTACCGACAAGCTGCTGTCAAACCTGTTCCATCTCGGGATGTTACATCTTGTTTTCCCTCAAGCCCGGATAATTCATTGCAGGCGTGACCCGATGGATACCTGCTTCTCGATTTATAAGATCAAGACGCCGGACAGTCTGCCTTTCGCCTATGATCTGGAAAATGTTGCGCATATGTATAATTGTTATCGCCGACTCATGCATCATTGGGAAAAGGTGTTGCCGCAGCAGATCATGACGATCGATTATGAATCGCTTGTGAGTAATCAGGTTGATCTGACGCAGCGTCTGCTGGACTTTGTCGGATTGCCCTGGGACGAGGCCTGTGTTCAATTTCACGCGAATAAAGCCATGACGCGAACGCTCAGTGCGGAACAGGTGCGTGAACCTCTGCATGCAAGATCGATTGGTCGCTGGCAAGCCTACGAGACCTTTCTTGAGCCCATGCGCAAAATACTGGAACAGGATGGCCTGGGCTGAGTGCTGCCGGTCATCAGGTTGATCGATATGTCAAGTGACCGGGTTCAGGCGGCGATTGCGGCGTTCAAGGCCGGGGATTATCGGCGCGTCAGGACGCTGTGCCGGAAGGTCTTGAAGAGGCAGTCGGGTCGACCGGATATGCTCGAGTTGCTCGGTCTTGCTGAACTCCGATTGGGCCGGCCGCAGCAGGCTGAGCCCTGGCTGCACAAACTGATCGCCGCTCGACCGACCGACCCGGTAGCTCACTATAATCTGGGTCTGGCACGTTATAGAGGGGGTGATCCGCAAGCGGCGCTGCCGCTGTTTGAGCGTGCGCTGGCCATCACCCCCGATCTTGCGCCCTGCTGGTCGGATATGGCGCTGGCATTGAAGGACTGCCGGCGGTACGAGGAGGCAGTCGCAGCGATAAGTCAGGCCTGCCGGCTGGCACCTGATGTGGCAGGGTTTCATAACAATGCCGGAGTTATCCATCAGGCTTACGGTTTGCTGGAGCGGGCCTATGATCATTACCGTCGTGCGGTTGAGCTGGATGCATCCAATCCCGTCTACCTCAAGAACCTGGGGCTCGCGCATCTTGGGTACGGCAAACGCGAACAGGCTGAAGCGGTTTTTCGCAAGGCATTGATGTTTCAGCCTGAGTATGGCGAGGCCTGGCGCCATCTTGTTTTTACCCACTGCTACGACTCAGTCCAGCACGAGGATATCCGCCGGCTTGAGGCGCTGCGGCAGCGGGAGAATTTGCCGGCGACAACTCGGGTGGACATTCTGTTCGCCCTGGGTAAGGCCTATGACGACTGTGGCGAATACGAATCGGCCTTTGTCTGCTTCCAAGAGGGCAATGCCAGTGAGAGTGCCAGACTCGGCTTCGATCCCGGCCGTTTGCGAAGCAGGTATCGAGACAGTGCAGAAGTGTTCAAGGCCAGGAATCTGCCGCCGGCAGCGCCGGTTTCTGGCCCATCGGCTTATCCTGAGCCAGTCTTCATCGTGGGCCTGCCAAGATCAGGGACATCTTTGCTGGAGGGGCTTCTGGCCGGCCATTCGCTGATCTGTGCTGGCGGCGAGCGATACTGGTTCAACGATCTTGAGCAACGCCTGCCATCGCTGACCGCCGGGCATCAGCCCTATCCCTGGTGTCTCAGGGATATGGGTGAGGATTTATTGAATGAGTTGGCAGGAGAATACCGCAAACACCTCGCGTCTATTAGCGACGGTTCCCCGTATGTCATTGATAAACTGCCAGCGAATTTCGAGCGCTTGGGCCTGATCCGGATGTTGTTTCCCACAGCGCCGATCATCCATTGCGAGCGTAATCCGATGGATGTGTGCTGGTCACTGTACACGCAGCGATTCCCGGATGCGCTGCATTATGCATACGATTTCCAGCATTTGGCTCAGTACGTCGAATATCACCGGGACATTATGGCGCTTTGGCATGAGTGTTATCCCGGGGTAATTCTGGATGTCGGCTACGAGTCATTGATTGAAGAGCCCCGGGATACTCTGCGGGCGTTGTGTGGCTTCATCGGTGTGGCCTGGGAAGAGAGCTGCATGATGGGCTCGAATGCCCGCCGCTGGGTGAATACGGCGAGTGATTATCAGGTCCATGGAGGCGTCCGATCCAATACTGGTGGACGGTGGCAGCCTTATATGCATTACCTTTCCGGCCTTCACGCTGACTTGGCAAGGGTGGGCGGCTGGCCAGGATGTGTTTCCCCGTGAGGAAACCCTGATGAATGCGATGGTAGGTATGGTGAAGCGAAAGTGCGTGGTTTATGGTCGATGAGTATGAAATGGCCGCTCTCGCTGATATGTTTCGCAAGCATCACAGGTTGGGATAGCCCGCAGGGCGTAACCCAGCATTCAGACTGCATTCGTTGATCTACTCGCTCTCGCGACTGACCCAATCAACAGAGCCGTCTGCTTAGCATATGTGTAAGACTAGCTGAGTCGGCTTCTTCCAACGTAGCATTCCACAGTCAGGCCGAACAGGCCGGTAGCGTCCAGTCCGGACGAATCGTCGATGTTCCCGGGCTGCATGTCGATGCAGTCAGAGGAAAAGCCGGAATAGCTGTCCTAACCGTGGACGTTAAAACCATACTGTCAGCGCTATCCACACGGGAACCATGTTCAGCTTTTGAGGCCGGTTTCCAACCGTTCACGAATCAGGCTGCAGTAAAGTATTTGATAGCTGGACGCGCCCAGATTACCTACTTTGAGCGAGTGCCGCTGCCTGGCCGGGCTGCCTGGACCATGAAGCTTGAACAGCAAGGGTTGCAGACCGGCCAATGTAAGTTCCCGATGCAGCGTCCTGAATGTGCGTGTCCGGCCTTCGAAGTCTTCCGGTGTGTCCCCGGCGCCAATGGTGAATATCAGATCGGCCTCGGTATCCAGGCAGGGTGTAAGGCGGCTAAGAAATTCCCGTACATCAGGAAGCATCCGATGATCGATCCTGAACCCCGTTACCAGGTTTCGGGGCGGACGGCCTTCGCCCCGTAGCGTGTCAAGTGCTTCTGGTGTGGGTAGGTTGTATGCCCTGACATTCAGTTCAGTGTTCTGTTCCAGAGATTGGAATTGCTCCCGATGTCTGGAATCGACATCCACGATGACACTGTCCGGTGTTGTCTCATGGGTTGTAGACAGCCGATACAGCGTATCCCCGCCATGCCTCGTCAGTGTGATTCTTGGAGCAAGATGCATGAACAGCAGGTCGCGGTTGCCCTCACCACAGCCAAGGCCCAACTGGAGAAGTTCCGAGGTCGGACGGGTGAAGAGTCCCAGGTTTCGCAGTAGTTGAACGCTGCGCATGGTGTCCATGGCGTGTAGCTTGCCAACGATCCTTGCGCGGAATTCGTCCGGTTTGTGCCGGGAAGCTTCCAGGAACTGCCTGGCCAATGCCAACAGCTGATCACCGCGCAGTTGGTTCAGGCTGAGGGAGGAATCATGCAGGAGATGACAGCATGCAGCCAGGTGGGCGATGGCAAAGGCAGTGCGCAGCTGTGCGTTCCTGGTGCTTAGTGGATCGATGCCCTGCTGAGCACCAGCCTCACGGGTGAGTGCGGCGCTAGTAACCGGGGCGGCCGCGCATTCCGAGAGGTAGGCGGAATGATCGGAGAGGCATTGCAGTAATGCGGCGAAATCCGGCCGTTTCGATAATCGGGCCAGCAGACTGATTTCACTCAGGTAGTCCTTGCAGAACCTTTCGTGGCTGGGTGGACGATACCGCAGTTCCGGATTGTCTGTGCCGTGTTGCATTCTCATATTCTACCGGAAAAAGAATGACTTTGGGTGTTGTTTGACCTGGTCTGCAGGGTCATTGTCTGGTGCTGATCTTGAGCCTGGGGTTGTAATTCAACCGGTCGTCGGATGCTGCGTCGATAATTTTTACAGCATGTTTTGGGCCTTCCGGCCAGTTTTTGCTGCCTCATCTACATGAATTTAAGCAATAAAAAATAAATCATCCGATTTAGTCCTACATCTTGTTGTTTAAGACTGTCTTACAGAGGTTCTGTCGGTGATCTTTATTCCTGGTCAGGTTCATATTGGCAAGGTGTCGCGTTAACTTAATGAATAATTTAGTTAAAGTTGTGTTGGCCCGGCGCTTGCAGAGTGCTTTATGACGATCACAGAAATAAAGCGGAAACGGAATTCAGCGCGGAGGAGTCTTTGTTGTCCTGCCATCAAAAGTAACCACAGCGGCTGGGCAGTTCATCAAGTTTGAGGAGGTAAGACGATGCAAATCGCGAAAAGAATCAGCAAGCAACCAATCATCTTCAAACCAGGTGTGTTGGGGGTCGCCTTGTTGCTTGCAGGTGGATCTGCGAATGCCGGCCTGCTCGGTGGGTTGCTTGATACCACCAAGGATGTCGTGGAGGACACAACACAGACGGTTGAGGATACCCTCGATGCGGTCAATGTTGACGCGAAAGTGGCCAGTGTGGGCATGGATTTCAGTGGCTGGGTGACAATGCTCGATCCCCAGGGGCGACCACTACAGAATCCGAATTTTCTGGATGAGCCCAGGTTCAATGGCTGGCGCACTCCCGTTTCTGGCAGCATGGTGTTGAACATTACCAACGATGGGCTGGTGGGCAAGGCAACCTTCGGCTCCTTCAAGTTCTTTTTTCAGGATGCTTCTGGAAGAGATGTGACCTTTGTTTCGGCTCATACGCTGCTTGGTGTTCCGTCCGATACGCTTCTCATCGGCAATATGCTGTTCGATTTCGGTGCGACCAGGGGGATCCCCGTCAGCGTGGTTCTTGATGTTGGCGGACTTACGACTGCACTTCAGAGTACTGCTGAAGGACAGGTCCTGAAGGGTCTGCTGACTGCGGAGTCGGATAACACTCAGACTCCCGATCCCAGCGTTGATATATCCATTGGCCCCGTATTGGTGGCTACCACAGCGTGGAATACCACGGATGTAGATACAGACGGAGATGGCCAGCCGGGGCCTCTCGAACTGGGAGACAACCCCAGCGGCACGACACCGCTGATTCGTGATATGGCGGTTGACGCGACGAATGGAGATATTGGAATCGGCGGCTCTCCGATGAGTACCTTGCCATTCCAGGGATTCAGCCCGAATTTCGATATAGAAAAAGCCACAGTGACCTGCGTGAGTGCAATCCTGTCAGATTGTGAAGCAGGTGGGTTGTCACTGCCCAAGTTTGAAATGAGCGCTCAGCCGCTGGAGCCCTTGGTGGATTTGCTCAACGCGGAGTGATGCGATGATAGCGCTGCTCCGCTGGTTGTTATTCGACCGGAAGGCAGCTGTAAATTCTCGTTTATGGGTTTGATGGCAATAAATTGCGACCGTGTGGCATCAGAGGAGTAAACACAATGACTATCAATAAAATCATAGGTGTGCTGGGTGTGGGCGCGATACTTGCGTTGAGCAGTCAGCAGGCCGCAGCCGCGGTTGTGGGCAGTGGTATGGCTGCCAGCCATGGGCTTGAGGCTGGTTTGAGCGCATTCGATGGAAACCTGAGCCTCAGTATCGATCCGTTGCCGGTGGGTGTGTCGGTCGTGGCGCCGCCTCCGGGCAATGTGAGTAACACTCATTTTGGCGTGGATACCGGAGATGCGTTCAAGCCGGGATTGCTATCCTCGACTTTCGCAATGGAGTTGTCCACAGGTGTTCTCAATGCCAGTGCCTCATCCACGGTTGATGGTGCTCCGGGCGTGAAGGAGAGTTCGGCGTCGTCATCTGTCGATGATCTTGATTTCAGGATTGGTACGCTTGATCTGCTGGGTTTGATTTCTGCTTCCACGGTAGATCTGACTGCAGGCACCATCAGTTCCAGTGCAAGCGTCGGTGGCACGCCTGGAAATTTTGTGGCGAATGGTGGGACTACGCTGGAGGATGCCAGTTTATCGCTGGTCGATGCGGATATCCTGGGTATTGGCCTGGGCCTGGATGGCAATCTAATCGTTAATCCAGATCCTAACCTTGTGATTGTTAATGCGCTGGGGCTTACCGTGACCCTGAACCGCCAGCTGGTTAACGGTGAGGTCGGTGGTAGCTGCGCTATTAACGACTGTCATATCAGCGTGGATGCCATTGTGCTTGAATTCACTGATTTTCTCCTGGGGGGCGGGCTGCTGAATGGCGAACTTGTCCTTGGGCATTCGGAAGCCGGCGTGAGTGCTGTTCCGGTTCCAGCCGCTGTGTGGCTTTTCGGTAGTGGTCTGGTTGGGCTGTATGGGTTGGCTAGAAGAAAAGCAGTGGCATGAATATGCCCCAGGTGGAGTTCAGGGGTATTTAAGGACGGCTGATTGATGGCGAGTGAAGTTGTTGCAATTGGCCAATGAGCAGGGATGGCTGGTAGAGATTGTTTGTATGCTATACGTCAATATGGAGGAGTTTGGTTATGAATATCAAGAAAACAATCCTGTCGTCCGCGGTGATCACCGCGCTGGGTGTTGCAGGTTCAGCTCAGGCCGCATTCCTGCAGGCCGGTACCACCGGTACCATCGATTTCACCGGCGGCTGCTTCACCTTCGGTGACTGCGCCATTGGTGGTACTGGCAATGTTGCAGACAATGATATTACTGTGCGGGGGAATGGCACTGGCGTGGCTGGCGATGGTCTGGTTGGGCAGATCAGCTTTACCGTGGCAGCTGACGGTAATACTCTGATCATCGATAGCCTTCAGCAGGACACCTACACTGGTACCGCCGGTGGTAACTTTGCCCTGAATACCGATGCCAGCAGCAGCAGCGGTTTCATCTCGGATTCGGGGGAGGTTTCCCTGAGTCTCGCCCGTTCAGGGTATCCGCAGTTCTTCAGCTATCTGGATGGCTCTCCGTGGAATATCGATGATTCCACGGTGGCAACCAATGCCGGCACCGCAACCAATACCTGGGATGTTCTGACCACTGGTACCAGTACCAACCTGGATCCGTCTACCGGTGATCCGAATGCCAGTGGTACGGGGGTTGCCCTGTCTTCCTCGGGTGCCGGTATGTGGAGCGGGATGGTTGTCAATTTCGGCAACGTTGGTGCAGGCTGGGGGAGTTTCGACAATACGCCATATTCCGAGAAGTTCAATATCACCGTTAATGGGGTGGCTGCGACAACTTCACCGGTACCTGTTCCGGCTGCGGTATGGCTGTTCGGTAGTGGTATGCTTGGTCTGGTCGGTATTGCACGGCGGCGTCGGGCCCAGGCTTAGGGTCTGGTTGGTTCTGGTGAGAACCAGGTAAACTTGAATAATAAACAGATTTGCTGCGGAAAGTCTCGTGGGGCGGTTCCCGCCCCTTCTTTTTTCAGTTCGCCGGTTGAGTTGCCTGTTGTTGGTGAAATCCGTTGGGCGGCCGTCGTGCCGCCTTTTGTTATGGATTGCCAGTAAGTTTTCCGGGTGCCTGTCGCCACCTGTTTAAAAAGGTTCGCTGAAAAGCTGCTCTAATCGATCAGCCCGTTCTTGATGGCATAGTAGGTGAATTCCGCATTCTTGGACATGTTCATCTTCTCCAGGATGCGGGTGCGGTAGGTGCTCACGGTCTTGACGCTCAGGTTCAGCTCCCGGGCCGTCTCGGACACGCTCTTGCCGGAGGCCAGCATCTGGAAGACCTGGAATTCGCGGTTGGACAGCGTTTCGTGCGCGGGTCGGTCCTCGTCCGAGGTCAGGGTATCGGCCAGGATCTCGGCAAGGGAGGCGCTGATGAAGCGCCCGCCGCGCGCCACCTTGTGGATGGCGGCGACCAGCTGGTCGGGCGCGCTTTCCTTGGTCAGGTAGCCGGAGGCGCCGGATTTGAGCAGGCGGACGGCGAACTGGTCCTCCGGGTACATGCTCATGAACAGTATTGCCGCCTGGCAGCGGGCCGCGCGCAGTCGTTGCAGCAGATCCACGCCGCTTGGCCCGGGCATGGAGATGTCCAGCAGGAGGACATCGAAGCTCGACCTCAGGGTGGCTTCCAGGACTTCTTCCCCCGAACCGGCCTCGGCGATCACGCTGGCCTGGTCATCGGCATCGATGATCTGGCGCATGCCGGCGCGGACGACGGGATGGTCATCGGCAATGAGAACATTGATCATGCGGTTGGCTCCTCTTGTTGTTGTGCGCCGGACCGGGTAACGGGGATACGCACCCGCAGCCGCGTACCCTCGCCGGCCCGGCTCATGATATCCAGGCTGCCGCCGAGTGCCCGGGCGCGCTCCTGCATGCTGTATAGACCATAGGACCCACCGGAGGATTTTTCCTCAACGTCGAAACCGATCCCATCGTCGATCACGTCGAGCGCGGCCTGCTGCGCATCGATGATCAGCACCACGCTGACCCGGTTGGCCCCTGCATAACGGGTGATGTTGGTCAGCCCCTCCTGGAGGATGCGGAACAGGGCGATGGTCTGGTCCTGGCTCAGGCCGGAGGCCTCACCGTCGCAATGCAGGTCATACTCGATCCCGGTGCGCTGTCCGAACTGCTCCAGCTGCCATTCGACCGCGGGCAGCAGGCCGAGGTTGTCCAGTATGGGCGGGCGCAGGCTGGTGGAAATGCGCCGGGTGGTGGCGATGGCGTCCTGCACCCGGTTGTTGATCCGGTCGATGTCGGTACGGACCTGTTCCGCATTGGAGGCTTGCTGCTGCAGTGCTGACAACTCGATCTTGAGTGAGGTGAGCAGGCTGCCCAGTTCATCGTGCAGTTCACGCGCGAGACTGGCCTTTTCCTCCTCGCGCACCGTCTGCAGGTGGCGCGACAGGGCCTGCAGTGATTCGCGCGAGCGCGCCAGTTCGGTTTCGGCCTCCTTGCGCTCGCTGATGTCGTTGATGATGATGGAATAGCCGCGCAGCTGCCGGTCGCCGTCCCGGATCGGATTGATGGCCAGGATGGCCCAGAAACGGCTGCCGTCGCTGCGCAGGAACCAGCCCTCGCGCTGATAATGGCCGTCCGTGCCGGCGATGCGTAGCATGGTGCCGGGTTGCAGCCCGGCCTGTTCCCCGGCCTGGAGGATCTGGTCGAAATGGCGGCCGATGACATCCGCTTCGGTGTAACCGCTGATGTGTTCGGCGCCCGGGTTCCAGCTGACGATACTGCCGTCCCGGTCCAGCATGAAGATGGCGTAATCGGTTACGCCCTCGACCAGGAAACGGAAATTCTCCTGGGTGAAGGCCAGTGCCTGCTGTACCTGGCGCTGCGCGGTGATATCGACGCCGGTGCTGACGACATGGCTGCACCTGCCATTGTCGCCGAGTATGGCGGTGGTGCACAGCTGCAACAGACGGCGTTCACCATCCCTGCCATTCCATTGCACTTCGGTTTCGCGGGGGAAGTTGCCCTGGGTCACCGCAGTGAAATCACGTCGGAATCGTTCGGCATTGTCTTCCGGCAACAGGGTCTGCCACAGGGGTTTGCCGATCAGTTCGTGGGCCTGGAAGCCGGTCGCGGCCTCGCCGGCGCGGTTGAAGCGCAGAATGACGCCGTCCAGATCCATGACCATCACGATGGCGTTTTCGGTGTCCAGCACGCCGGAGATGAAATCGCGCTCCTGACGCAGGCGCGCCTCGGTATTGCGTCGGATGGCGACCTCGCGGCGCAGTTTCTGGTTGAGGTGATCGGTCTCCTGTTTGGCCTCGCGCAGGTGATCGATCAGGTCGGTGTTGTAGACGCCTACCCGGATGCCCTGAAAGGTCAGTCTCTGCATCTTGTGGGCAATCAGCGCAATGGCAAGCAGGAACAGGCCCGCCAGCACCGCCAGCCGGTCGTGGGTGACGCTGTCCTCGCTGATCAGTCGAATGATCATGGGCAGGGTTGCGGGTATGGAGAAGATGAGTACCGAGACCAGCATGCCGGAATGGGCCGTCACTGCGACAGCGATCACGCCGGCAAGGATGAGCAACAGCAGGATCTGCTGGGGCAGGGAATCGGGCGGGTAGATCAGTAACGCGGCGCTGCCCCAGGCCAGGCCGCTTGCGCCGTTCCAGACCAGCAGCGAAAGGCGGATGCGCTGCAGGTCGGTATGTCCCGCCCGGCTGCGGCGCCGGTGGCGAAGCAGGGAAGCCAGGCGCAGCACTGCAATTCCGACAGTCGCGCCGCACCACATCAGGATGGCGCGATGGCTGACGCTGTTGCTCAGAAGATAACCGACCAGAGGCGCGGCCAACAGTGACAGAAGGGCCGCTAGTTGAGTGCCGTCCATGAGCAGCCTAGCCTGTGCCTGCTTGAGCCGCTCACCCTGGCGAAACAGGGCCGCCCCCGTCAGCGGCGCGGTGGTTTCGGCCATCTGGCCATCGTCCGTTGCGTCAGTACGGGTCTGGTATCCGCGGTCGGCGATCAGCGTCTCCATGGGACGGCTTCTCCGGAATGGTCCCCGTAAGCCACTGTGCTGTCGGTGATCATGATATATCAGTCTCGCATGGGTGGCGGGCATTACCTGATTCTATGAAGTTTTCACTCATGCCGCAGTCGGTCAGGCACTGACACGGTATTCCCCGGGTGCCATGGCTGCCTGCATGTGCGGTTCGAAATGCCCGTTCCGGGTATCGGCAAGTACAGGATAATTCTGTACTTGCCGATTTCAACTCAATGTTTTGTAAGTGTTTGTCTGACGCGCTGACTTTACAGTCATGCGGTTCTGGATGATGATGAAACCAGAAATTCTGGCCGGCCGTATTCAGTCATATGGGTATGCCCGCTGTGCCGGGTATGGTTAAAGGGTTGGGATTGCAGGCCGTAACCCTGCAGTACAGGAGGTAGCAGCCATGTCTGTTCGTTGGTGTCAGATGGATCCTGCTGTTGCAGGACAGACAGCGGTAGCAGGGCCATGCTGGCAGTGATCAATCCCCATAATGTTTCAGCTCAGCAGGCGGCGCAGCTGCATCGCTATGCCGGTATCGGTTTCCTTGCGAGCCTGACCAATGCCCTGATTCTTACACTGTTTCTATGGTCGCATCTGCAGCATGACTGGATACTGCTGTGGCTGGCGGCGGTGCTGGCTGCCGCCGCCACCCGGCTGGCGTATGCACGTACACACAGACGTGGCGGCCGTAGTGCCGCAGCCGACAGTGGTCAGACCACAGCCATGCTGGTCCTGACGGCGGTCAATGGCATGGTGTGGGGGGCAACGGCACTGTTGTTCTACCCTGGCCTGGCTGAGCCCTATCAGATGTTTCTGATCTTCATGCTGAGCATCACCAGCGCAGGTGCCCTGCCGCTGTACATCGCGGCCCCGGCAACCTACCTGCTGTATCTGTCCTGCGTGCTGGTGCCGATGATCCTGATGCTGCTGTTCGGCAATGATGCCGTGGATTATCTGATGGCGCTCATGCTGGTGATCTTCTCCGGCACCCTGGCCATCACGGCCTGGACCATGCATCACGGCCTGATGGAGTCGTTGCACAAGTATTTCGGATACCAGAGTCTGGCCAGCGTCGACGGCCTGACCCAGCTGGCCAATCGCCGCACCTTCGACGAGACCTACCGCGACGAGTGGAACCGGGCGGCACGCGCCAGCCTGCCCCTGTCGGTTATCCTGATCGATATCGACAACTTCAAGAAATACAACGATCACTATGGGCATCAGGAGGGCGATGCCTGTTTGCGTGAGGTTGCCAATGCGCTGGCGCGCTGCATGCGCCGCTCAGGTGACCTGGTGGCCCGCTACGGCGGGGAGGAGTTCGTGGTGGTGCTGTATCAGATGACGGGCGATGAGGCCGCCCGCTATGCTGAGCAGATGCGCGCGGCGGTGGCCGGGCTCGGCCTGGTGCATGAGAAGAATGAAGCCGGATATGTCACCATCAGCCTGGGCGGGGCCACCTGCATCCCGCACTCGAGGGACAATCCCGAGGATCTGGTGCGGGCGGCGGATGACGCTCTCTACCGGGCCAAGGAGGCCGGCCGTGACCAGGTCTGCTGGAAATCGATATTAACCATATGAAAAAAGTGTTTTACTCAAGTGAAATTTGTGACAGACCGATAACAATTACGCTTCACCCCCCGACAAACCATTAAAGAGGAGACCCAACGATGGATATGCAGGGAGTAAAACGGGCAGTCGTGAACTTCATCCGTGACGAGGAAGGCGCCAGTGCCATCGAGTACGTGCTGATCGCGGCCATGGTCGCGGTCGCGCTGGTGACCTTCGTCACCCCGATCAGGACGGCGGTGACCAATATCTTCACCGATATCAAGAATGCGCTGGAAGGCGCGACCAGTTCCGGCACGTCCTGATTCCGGGCTGTTGACATGCCTGAAGTCCTGGTTCTGGGCTTGTGGGCACTGATGGCGGCCGGGTTTGACCTGCGTCGGCGTCGCCTGCCCAACCTGTTGACGCTGGGTGGTCTGGCCGTGGGTGTGGCGGTGGTGCTGGTGAGCGGCGCCAGTCTGCTGGGCATGGCACCGGCCTCAGCCTGGCAGGGGCTGGGACTGTCGCTGCTACTGACCCTGCCGGCCTATGCCCTGGGACAGCTCGGTGCCGGCGATGTCAAGCTGGCCGCGGCCATTGCCATGCTGACCGGCCTGCTCCATTTCATTGCCACCTTTGCGCTGGCGGCGATCCTGGCCCTGGTCGTGCTGGTGGCATGCCGTTTCGTCTGCGACCTGCCCTATCTGCACGCGCTCTGTCCCGGGGGCTGGCTCCCGGACGGACAGAGCACGGGCCGTGCGCGCCGGACGGTGCCTTTCGGGGCCGCCTTGGGGATCGCCCTGCCGGTGTCTCTGCTCCTGCTGGCCGGCATCGGGGCAGGCTGAGATTCGGAGTACGAACATGATCGAACATGCATACTCAATGAAGGCGACAGGTGCGTTGAGGCACCAGCGCGGCAGTACTGCGCTTGAGTTCGCGCTGCTGTTTCTGCCTATGTTCGCCCTGTTCTATGCCATCGTCAGCTATGGCCTGGTGTTCCTGCTGATGGAGAGTTTCAGTTCGGCCGCCGAAGGTGGGGCGCGCGCGGCGGTGGCGGTGGATCCCACGGCATATACCGATACCGACGATTATCTGAACAATGGCGTGATACCCGTCGTGCGTGATCAGGTGGCAGCACAGCTGGGCTGGTTGCCGGACAGTATCAAGGGTGTGGTGCTTGGTGCGGATAATCAGAATGTCCAGGTCAGCCTGGACAGCAGCAACCAGGTGCTGACGGTCGAGGTCGGCTACGAGGATTATCACGCCAGCCCCGTCATTCCCATGCTGACGCTGCCCATGATCGGTACGCTGCCCAAGGTGCCGGCCGAGCTTGGCAGCCGGGCCACTGTGAGGCTTTGAGTCACTGGCGTAGGAAGACGGAGGATGTAGGTCGGTTAGTACAGCGTAACCCGGCCTGGTCACTGCCAGCCACGGTAGGCGACAAGCAACAATGATAAGGATAACGGGATGAATATGCAGGCCATGCGCATCCTGGCGATGCTGCTCGCACTCGGGGCAGTCGTGCTGGGTTACATCGGCTACAAGCTGAGTACCGCGCCGGTGGAGACGCCGCAGACCGAGGTGCAGCCCGTGGCCGAGCCCGAGTCGTCCGCGGACCTGCGGCGGGTGATCATCGCCAGTCGCCGGATCGAGGCCGGAGCCGCGATCATGGCGGATGATCTGGATACGATCCGGGTTCCCGTGGTGCGCGAGGGGGCCTTTCATACCACCGAACCCTTGCTGGAGCGCACGCCCGCAGTTCCCGTCGCGGCCGGTGAGATCGTACTGGAGAGTCATTTCCATAGCGGCAGCCGGATCGCGCGCCTGCTGGAACCGGGCATGCGCGCAATCGCCGTCAAGGTGGATGAGGTCATCGGCGGCGGCGCCTACGTTCAGCCCGGAGATCATGTCGATGTTCTGGTGTACCTGCGCGGCGGCATGACCGAAGTCAGCCGCAGCACTGCGCGGATACTGCTCGAACGGGCGGAGGTGCTCGCCTATGGCAAGACCGTGGCCGTCAGGCAGGACGGGCGGGTGGTGAATCTCGAGGATGATCCGCGCGCGGATCCCGGCAGCCGCTCGGCTGTGCTGGCAGTGCCGCGTGAGCAGGCCGGTCGGTTGATGCTGGCCGAACATGCCGGGGCGATCCGGCTTGCCGTGGTCTCCAGCCGGGAGACGGAGGAGCTCGGCGCCGGGGGGCAATCCGGCAGCGCCCGGGTCATGCTTGATGAACTGGCGGGCGACTCCCGGCCGAGCCGGAGTTACAGCATTCCTGTGTATCGCGGCACCGAGCGCAGTGCCCAGACGGTTTCACGCTAGGGAACCTCTGGTGAATTACAAAATACCCGTCATTGCGAGTACCCAAGAGGGCATAAACGAAGCGTGGCAATCTCGTAATGCAGAATCAATCGGTTGGAGATTGCCACGTCGCTTTCCCATTGAACCCCTTCGGGGTTCATCATGGGTACCTTACCCTTGCGGGTCAAGGCATCCTCGCAATGACGTAGTCGATCAGAGGTTCCCCAGATGGAAGACTCTATGAATAACAGGGACAGAATTCGCGTACACCGGCTGCTCAAGGTCTGCCTGCTGTGGTGTCTGGCGCTGGTCCAGGGATTGGCAGTCGCGGCAGATCGGACGCTCGAGATTCCGCTGGCCCAGCAGCAGAACCTGAGCTACAGCCAACCGGTGACACGGCTGGCACTGGGTGATCCCGGGGTCGCGGACGTGCAGGCCGTGGGCAGCCGGGATGTCCTGATCACGAGCCGGAGGCTGGGCAGCACCAGTCTCAAGGTGTGGCTGCAGGGAGGGGAAGTGCGCAGCTACCGGATCCGGGTGGTGCCGACCGAGGAGACCACAGCGGCACTCGGCGGCACAGGCATGCAGCTGGTGCCCGCCGGTGAAGGCGTGGCGCTGACCGGTGAAGCGGACTCTCTGCCGGAGCATGCGGCGGCACGGGCCGCAGCCGGGCAGGATGCAAGGCTGGATGATCGCACTCGTACCGGTTTCCGGCACCAGGTGCAGACCGATATCCGAATCGTCGAAATCAGTCACAACAAGCTCAAGGAGGTCGGCTTCTTCCTCAGTAAGGTCAACCGCAATACCACCGGCGCTATCGCGCCGCCGGGCGTGCTCTCCGGCGTCAGCGGCGGTGGTGGCAGCGGCTTCTCCCTGTCCAGCGGCAGCGGCTTCCTGCCTTCCATAAACAGTTTCAACCTGGTCTTTGGCCGCGCCAGGGACAATGTGCTCGGGGTGCTGAGCGTGCTGGAGGGCAACGGCTTCGCCTATACCCTGGCCGAACCCTCGCTGGTGACCCTGAGCGGCCAGCAGGCCAGCTTTCTGGTGGGGGGGGAGTTTCCCATTCCAGTGCGGCAGGGTTCCGGCAGCGATGCCTCCATCAGTATCGAGTACAAGGAATTCGGTATCCGGCTGTTTCTCACACCCACGGTGCTGGCCGAAGACCAGATCATGTTGCGGGTCGCGCCCGAGGTCAGTGAACTGGACTTCAGCACCGGGATCGAAAGCGGCGGGGTGTCGGTGCCGTCCCTGCGGGTGCGTCGCACCGAGACCAGCATCGAACTTGGCGACGGCGAAAGTTTTGTCGTCAGTGGTCTGATGAGCCGGGAGACAATCTCCAACGTCGACAAGGTGCCCGGCCTGGGTGACGTGCCGGTACTGGGTGCCTTCTTCCGCTCGTCCCGGCTGGACATGAGCGACCGCGAATTGATCATGGTGGTTACCCCGCGTCTGGTCAGCCCGCTGGCCGCCGATGCGGAACTGCCGCCGCTGCCGGGTGAGAAGTATCGCGAGTACGACCCTTCATTCAGTGAGTTCGCGCTGCCGGGAGTGACCGGGGGCGAGCCGCGGGACGCCAACTACGGATTCTCGGACTAGACCATGCGTGCGAAACGAAGCTATGTCGTAGTCAGCAGCCGGGATGATCACATCAGGTGGCTGCAGAGCGCTCTGGGCGAGACCGGCGACATCGTAGTCGCCGACGGCAACAGCCTTGAACGGATCCTGCAGATCATCGATGTCACCGGCGCACTGATCGTGTTCATCGACGTCAACCGCGAGCAGTTGCTGGAGCAGACGTCGATGATCGAAGGTCTGCTCAGCGTCAAGCCGCTGATCTCGGTGGTGGCGCTCTCCAGGAACGATGACGCCGACCTGGTGCTGGCCATGATGCGTGCCGGGGCGAGGGACTACCTGACGCCAGGCGAGGACCGGGCACAGGTGGCGGCGCTGGTGAACCGGCTGGGGCAGCGCCTGCCGCAGGTGCAGCAGGGTGAGCGCGGCAGTCGGATGATCGCGCTGGCCAACGCCCGGCCGGGCAGCGACACGGTCATGCTCGCGCTGCATCTGGCACTGGCGGCGCAGGAACAGGCCCCTCAGGAGCGTACCCTGCTGCTGGATCTGGGGGTGCCGCAGGGCGACGCGCTCCTCTATCTCAACATCAAATCCTCCTATACCTTCGTGGATGCCGTGCGCAGCCTGCGGCGGCTGGATGAAACCCTGATCGAGAGTGCCTTCGCCGCGCATTCCAGCGGGTTGAGGATTCTGGATATGGGCAATGATGCCACCGAGATGCATGACGTCACTTCGGCCGACATCTTTGTGCTGCTGGGTACCCTGCGAGCCTTCTTCCCCCGTATCGTGGTCAACCTCGGTGGGTTGCCGACCTCCGAATTCTTCGATGTTCTGATACGACACGCCGACCAGACCCTGGTGGTGGTGGAGCAGAGCGTGCCCAGCGTGCAGCAGAACATGACCATGATTCAACATATTTCCTCGCAGAAGATTGCCAGTGATCACATGGGGCTGGTGGTGGATCGCTACTATTCCAAGCTTGCGCCCGGGGCCGATGTGATCGCGCGGGGCTTCGGTCTGCCGATGCTGGCCACACTGCCGCCCTGCGGTCTGGCGCGGCTGAATGTGATCAATTCCGGCGTGAGCATGTTTGAGGGTGCGCCCAAGGAGCCCTACTGCGCCCGAGTGCGCGCCTTGTCGCGTCAGCTGTTCCAGGACGCGGAGCGCGCTGGAGCGGCTGCCGGAACCTCGGCGGCAGGGCGTCTGCTGGAGCGGGTCAAGGGCCTGTTCGTCAGTGAGGAGTGAAAATGGATATCATCGGACTGTCGCACAACTACAGCCTCAAGCACACTGACGAATATCAGGATCTCAAGTCACGACTGCATCGCTACCTGATCCAGTGCATCGAGGACGACCAGGTTTCGCTCAAGCAATGGGAGCCGGAGGTCCTGTCCAGCTATGCCCATGGCCGGATCAGCCGTTATATAAGCGAGCATCACCTGGCGGTCAATCGCGACGATATCGAGGCGCTGGTCAGGGAACTGATCGATGAGCTGACCGGCTATGGGCCACTGCAGGGACTGCTGGCCGATGACAAGGTCGACGATATCCTGGTCAACGGTGCGGCCAACATCTACATCGAGCGGGGCGGCCGGCTGCAGCAGACGCAATTGCGCTTCATCGACGACAATCATGTGCTGAGGGTGATCCAGAAGATCCTCGCCCCGCTGGGACGCCGGCTGGATGAGACCAATCCCATGGTCGACGCCCGTCTGCCCGACGGCAGCCGGGTGAACGCGATCATCCCGCCGTTGTCGCTGGACGGTCCCTGCCTGTCCATACGCAAGTTCCGCAAGGAACCCCTGCGCTCCAGCGACCTGCTGGCCTATCGCACGCTCGACGAGGACATCCTGGAGTTTCTGTGTCGGGCGGTCGAGGCACGCTGCAATATCCTGATCAGTGGCTCTACCGGTTCGGGCAAGACCACGTTGCTGAATATACTCACCCGTTATATCGACGAGAACCAGCGCATCGTCACCATCGAGGACGCCGCCGAACTGCAGCTCGATCATTCCCATGTCGTGCGCCTGGAGACACGGCCCCCGAACATCGAGGGTGAGGGTGAGGTCACCGCCCGCGATCTGGTGCGCAATGTGCTGCGGATGCGCCCTGATCGCATCGTGCTGGGCGAGATCCGCGGCATGGAGGTACTGGACATGCTGCAGGCCATGAACACCGGCCATGAAGGTTCGATGAGCACCCTGCATGCGAACAGCGGACGGGATGCGCTGAGCCGGCTCGGCATGCTCGCCGGATTGGCGGCCTTCAAGGGTACGGAGGAGACGCTGCGGGAAATGATCGCATCGGCGGTCGACCTGGTGGTGCATGTCGGGCGCATGCCGGACGGACGGCGCCGGATCACCCAGATCATGGAACTGGTGGGCGTACAGGATGGCCATTACGCGATTCATGAACTTTTTGCCCACGATGCGCACAGCGATAGCTTCAGGCGTGTCGGCGGTAAACCGCAGACGGCCAAGCTTGTGAGTCAGCCCGCGCACGGGGGCGGGGAACCTTGATGTCGCCGGTGACCTGGATCCTGATCGCCGAGGCCGGGATGCTGCTGGGACTGGCGGCGATCCTGATGCGGGGCGGCCGGGATGCGGGGCTGGAGAAACGCATCAGTGAACGCTTCGCTGTCCTTTACACCCGGCCGCGCCCCAGCCAGAACCGGACAGGCTGGTGGGGCAGACTGTGCCGGCGCTATGAGACTGTGCTGACGCGGGCCGGCCTGGCGCCGGATCAGCGCCGCCTGCGGACCGGGGTGAGCGTGGCCGGTGTGCTGGTTCTGTATGTCGCCCTGCGTCACGGCCCGGCCGCCGCCGTGATGGCTCTCATGGTCGGTCTGATCGCCGTTTACGCCCTGCTGCAGTACCGCTACAGGAAACGGGCGGAACTGCTGCTGGCGCAGTTGCCGAGGTTCGTCGACAACCTGGATCGTTCGCTGGCTGCGGGGCATTCGCTGCAGAATGCGTTGGGGCAGGCGGCGGCGCTGGCCCGCGAGCCGCTGCAGGGCATACTGCTGCGGGTGAAGTCCAACGTCGACCTGGGCGGCGAATTGGGCGAGCAACTACAGCTTGCCGCCAATGCCATGGCAGTGAAGGAATTCCAGTTGCTGGCGCTGGCCATGGATGTGCATCAGCGTTACGGCGGCAGCATCAAGGCACTGCTGCACAGCGTCTCCGGCATGGTCAAGCAGCAGGAGCAGGCCCGGCGTGAATTCGCCGCCCTGACCGGCGAAACCCGCTTCAGTGCCTGGGTGCTGGGCCTGCTGCCGCTGCTGATTGCCGGTTACATGCTGGCGATGAATCCGGGCTACCTCGACTCGATGTGGAATACCGAAGCCGGACGCAGCGTGCTGTATCTCGCCGTTGGGCTGCAGGCCACCGGCGGTCTGATTCTGTGGCGGATGATCAAGAGCATATGAGCGCATGAATACCTCGGTCATCATTCTGCTGGCGGCGATACTGGGGGTGGTCAGCCTGGTGCTGTTGAGTTTCAGTCTGCGCGGCGCGGTGCGGTTGCGTGCTCTGGCCGATCAGCGCTTCGGCCATCTGCTCAAACTGGATTCGGATACGGGTACGGATGAGGCCGGGGTCGTGCGGCTGCTCGAATCCTGGCTGCAGCGGATCGGGCTGCGCCAACCCGGCTCCGATCTGCGCAGCCTGCTGGACAATGCCGGTCTTCTGCGCCCGGATGTGCGTGTTCTGGCGCAGGCGGGGGTGGTATTCGCCCCTCTTCTGTTCGCCCTGCTCAGCGTCGTGTATGTCCTGCTGACCGAGGATGAGATGCGGCTGGTCCCGGCAGCGTTCATATTCGGCGTTCTGTTCGGTTACCTGGCGCCGCGTTATGTTCTGCGGTATCTGGCCGACTCGCGGCGACGGGCGCTGGCCGACGAGGCACTGATCATGGTGCACCTGATGAAGATGCTGTTCGATGCCGGCCTGTCGATCGAGCAGGCGCTGCGCACCCTGCATGCCCAGGGCGGTGTGCTGCTGCCGCGGGTCCGGGAAGAACTGGAATGGGTGCTCAAGCGCATCGAGGCGGGCATGGAACGGTCCGAGGTGCTGGGTGAATGGGCCGAACAGGTCGGTGTCAGCGAATTGTCCGACCTGGCTGACATGCTGGCCCAACTCAGCCGCCAGGGCGGAAATGTGCAGAAGAGCCTGACCGACATGGCACAGTTGATGGAGGACCGTAACCGGACCCGTCTCAGAGAGAAGGTGGGGAAGCTGTCGGGCAAGATGACAGTGATCATGGTGCTGTTTCTGTTCCCGGCCCTGATGATCTTCGTCGCCGGGCCGGGTGTCATGGCCCTGGCCGCCGCGCTGGGAGGTGTACGATGAGAGCGGACATGGCGTTGCTGACCATGGCACTGCTGCTCGGCGGTTGCATGAATGCGGCCGTCAGACCGGCCGGGGACGTGACGACCGCGCTTGCGGCGGATATCGATTGCGCCGAACTCGAGGACGGGGAACGGCTGAAGCTGGGGCTGATCGAGGATGAGCTCAAGGTCGGCCGCCCGCGCGCGGCCATGGCGCATCTGGATGCGCTGCCCGAGGCTATCGCCACTCGACCGCTGGCACAGTATCTGCGCGCCGAGTCCCATCGGCAGGTGCAGGAATACGATCCTGCGGTCGCGCTGTATCGCCGTCTCAGCGAGGGCTGCCTGCCGGGTGCCGGCCATCACGGGCTGGGCCTGGTAGCCGCCGCACACCGGGATCTGGATGGCGCGGTGGAGCATCTGCGGCGTGCCCGCGAACTGCTGGCCGCCGACCCCAGGGTGCGCAACGACTACGGCTATGCCCTGCTGCTCAGCGGCCGGCCGGCGGCGGCCCGGGTGGAGTTCGAAACCGCGCTTGAGTTGTCGGCGGGGGAGCCGAGGGCCGCCCGCAATCTGCTGCTGGCGATGTTGGTCGCCGGCGAAGAGCAGGCCGCTCAGCGTTACGGCCGTTCACTGAAACTGAGTGACGCCGAAACCCGGCGGTTGCAGCGTCATGCCATGGCGCTGCGCGAGCAAGTGCTTAAGGAGTCTGATCATGATGAAGCGGTGGATTGACTATCCGGGCCTCGCGCTCGGGCTGCTGACTGTCCTGCTTGTTGCTCAAGCCGCGGCGGCGCCGGTGCATGATGGGGTGCGGGACGGGGAAGCCGGCGTCCGGGCCTGGCTTGAACTGCAGGCCAGCGGCCGCCAGGCTGCAGCCTCCCCGGGACAACCGGGTGAGGCGGCGGCGCGGGTCTGGACCCGATATCTGGAATCGTTCGAGTACCCGATTCCCGAAACCTATTTCGAGCAGCAGGACGGCTTCGTGAGCGAATGATACAGCTGCAGCGACACACAGGGGCTGTCAGCTTCAGCGCCATCGGTGCCCTGGCGATGGCGGTGATCTTTGCTGCCCTGGCCATCGATGTCGGCCGCCTGGGCTGGGTGGCCAAGCAGTTGCAGGACACCGCCGATCTGGCGGCGATGGATACCATGACCGACGCCGGCTGGTGTGCCGGGAAGACCGCGCTCAGTCAGGCCGAACTGGCGGCTGCCGCCCAGGCCAGCGCCCAGCGCAACGGCTACACAGGGGACCTGGTGGCAGAAAACGCGGTGGAAACGGGTACGCTCTCCACTGTCAACGGCAGATACGCTTTCGTTCCCGGCGGGCCGATGGCCGAAGTCAATGCCGTCCGTGTGACGACCACGCAGACCGTGCCCAGCAGCCTGGTGGCGGGCGGCTGGCTGGGGGGCGATACCCGGCTGCAGCGTCAGGCCGTGGCGCATGACGTGGTACTGGGCGCCTTTTCCGCCGGCAGCTTCCTGGGCTCGGTCAGCAGTGACGACTCCCTGGTGCTGAATCCGGTCATGAGCGGTCTGCTGGGCGGTTCGGTCAGTCTGAGTGCGGTTTCCTACGAGGGGCTGGCGGCGGCCGAGGTCAGTCTGGGTGAACTGGCCGCGGCTTCCGCCGCGCTGGGCCACAGTGCCGACAGCGTCGAGGGTTTCCTCAACGCCAGCATGACGGTGGGTGAATTCCTGCAGGTCATGGCGAACGCCCTGGGCAGCGGCAACGCGGCCTATGCCGATCTCAACGGCCTGGCGATGGCCGCGGCCATGCCCGATGACATCGATGTGGGCGATCTGATCCGTGTCAGTTCCGATCGGAAGGACGATGCCGCGGAGGTGGATCTGAATGTATTCGATCTGGTCAGCGGCTCGGCCCAGATCGCCAACGAAGGCAATACGGTCAACATCCCCCTGACCCTGAACCTGCCGTTGGGGCTGGGTGATGTGGATGTGGACCTGCACCTGATCGAAGGGCCGCAGTACGACATCGGGTTGCCGGGGCGGGATGCCGGCGGCGATTGGAGGACGCAGGTCAGGACCGGACAGGGGCGCCTGGAGATCAGTATCGATCTGTCCGATAGCCTGGCGATCCTCGGGGGACTGGTCGAGGTCGACGGCACCCTGAAGCTGTACGCCGATTTCGCCCGGGCCTCGGCCTGGCTGGAACAGATCCGGTGCGCTGACGCGGACAGCCTGGCGCATGCGGTCAGGATCGGGGCGCGCACCGGTGCCGTCGACCTGGGGATCGGGCAGTTCGACGACATCAGCGACCCGGCTGGTGGTACCAGCCCCGGTCCGGCACTGTCGGTCGATGTCGGCGGAGGTCTGGTGTCCCTGACCGCAGGCGTTTCGGCTGTCACTCAGGTCGCCTCGCCCCGTGACGCCCGACTGGATTACACGGTCAGTCAGGCCAGTCCCCTGCCGCAGGAACAGACGGCGGGCACCCCGCTGGCGGGCGCCCTGGGCAACATGACCGGCTCGCTGGCTTCCTCTCTGGATATCACGCTCAGCGGCGGCGGCCTGCTGGGTGTGCTGGGGTTGACCCTGTCCGATATTGATAATGCGCTGGTTGGCACACTATTGGCGCCGCTGCTCAATGTGATTGACGATCTGTTGCTGGATCCCCTGCTGCGTGCGTTGGGTGTGCACGTCGGAGGGGTGGATGTGCAGCTGATCGATATCCTGCGCCGTGATCCGCGGCTGGCCGGATGAGTCCGCGGGTCCTGGCGAGGCCCGACTCAGGCAGCCAGCCGGTGCGCCAGTTCGTCGAGCAGGGGATGCGCTTCGGTCAGCCGTTGCATCGCCATTTCGACCGCCGCCTGATTCAAGCCCAGGTACTCAATGAGGCTGTCCCTGTCGTGGTTCGCATCGTCATGGCCGGCAAGCACTCCCTGTTTGGGGACCAGGACCGAGCATAGTCGCATCAGCTGACTGTAGCCCGAATGCTCACGATCGTAATCTGTATCATGATGATGGCGAGTGGCTACGACCAATTCGTCCGGCAGTCCCCAGCCTTCCAGTAACTGGCCTCCGAGTTCCTGATGACTGAATTCCAGCAGGCAGGATTCCAGTTGTACAAGTGGGACACCGGGATTGAGTTGCGCGCTGTCGACCAGCATCCGGTGCTGCTCTGGAAAGTTGCAGGCCAAAAACAGCAGTCCGATGTTGTGCAGCAGGCCCGCCATGTAGGCGGTGCCGGGGCATACACCGGATTTCGCGGGCATGCTGCCGGCCAGATATTTTGCCAGGGTGGCACGGTAGACCGCGTTACGGTGATAGGACTCCAGTTCTTCGGCATCCTGCCCATTCCGCCCCAGGATCTCGTGCAGACTCATGCCGAAGGCGATGGCCAACGCCCGGTCGAAGCCGAGGATGCGGGCGATCGCGCTATCCAGATCGCTCACCCGTCCGGAAAAGCCGTAGGCCGGCGCATTGGCGCATTGCAGGAGCCTGGTGGAGATGGCGAGATCCTGCTCGACCGCCAGCCTGAGATCGCGGGCACCGGCGTTGGCGTCGGCGGCCACTTCCAGCAGCTTGCGGGCGGTGACGGGCATGACTGGAAGTGAGCGACACTGTTCGGCCGAACGTGTGGCCCGTTCCGGAAAGAGTTCGGCCAACGCCGGTTTGAGTCGGGGATCGGAGGACATGCGCAGGTGTCCGGATGGCGCGTGCCGGTGCTGGGAGGGGAGGTATGAAAACCGCCCCAGTGCGCAGTTGTTGAGGGCTCGTTGCAGGTCGCGTGTCGGTATCAGCACTCGTGTCCGGTTCCGTCCGCTCTGCAGCGAGAGTTCGAGCCCGGTATACAGGCCGACGTCGACGATGGTCTCCACGGCATAGGGCTGTCCCAGTGGCGGCGTGCAGCCCGGGCTGCAGTCCGGGAACACAGCGCGGAGTCGGGCCGTGTTCAGAGGATGAAGCTCGCGGCCGAGCAGTCCATTCAGAAGGCGTATGTCGACCATGTGGTCTTCCGGAACCACGGCGAGCACAATTCCCTGAGCATCTTCCAGTGCAACGCTGCGGCATCTGAGGCTCCCGACCGTGCCTGGCTCCCGACGAGCGTCTGTGCCTCGCCTCC
>PABG01000004.1 GCA_002699185.1 Gammaproteobacteria bacterium
CCCGCCACATCAAGCAGAAGACCCGATCGCTGGAGATCCTCTACGACGTCGCGGCCAGCATCAACAGTTCCCGCGATCTGGATGACCTGCTGACCCGCTTCCTGCACACCCTCAAGGAGGTGGTACAGGCCCGTGCCGCGACGGTGCGCCTGCAGGGCAAGGACAACCAGATGCGGCTGGTCGCCAGCCTGGGGCTGAGCGAGGATATCGTGCGCAAGGAGCAGTACCTGCCCTCCGACCGCTGCCTGTGCGGCCAGGCCGCCACCGAGGGATCGGTGCAGATGCATACCAGCCTGCGCACCTGCAACCGTCTGGTGGGCAGCGATTTCTTCGAAAACCAGGAAATCGAGATGATCGCCGTGCCGCTGCAGTACCGCGGCCGCACCCTGGGGGTATATAACCTGTTCGTGGACAAGAGCAACAAGCTGGACAACGGCGTGGATCGCGAGTTACTTGTCAGCATCGGCCGTCATCTCGGCATGGCGATCGAGAAGGCCGGCGTTGACGAGGAAGCCAACCGCCTGTCCATCATCGAGGAACGCACCCGAATCGCCCACGAGCTGCATGACTCTCTGGCGCAGACCCTGGCCAGCCTGCGCTTCCAGGTTCGGGTACTGGACGAAACCCTGCACCAGGGTGATGAATCCGCCCTGTGGGCTGAACTGGAGCGCATCGAGAACAGCCTCGATGAGGCCTACACCGAGTTGCGTGGACTGATCGACCACTTCAGCGCACCGATCGACCGCCGCGGTCTCATACCGGCGGTTGAGAAGGTCATCCAGCGCTTCCGCAATGAGTCCGATATTCAGATCTTCCTGCAGCAGGAATGGGGCAACCGCGAACTGCCCGACGACATGGAAATCCAGGTGCTGCGCATCATTCAGGAGGCCCTGGCCAACGTGCGCAAGCACAGCCAGGCGCACGTGGTGCGCGTGCTGATGCGCGGCGACGCGGTCGGCAATTATACCGTACTGATCGAGGACGACGGCGTCGGCATGGCCAGACCCAACAAGGGCGGCGGGCCGGGCGAGCATGTGGGCCTGTCCATCATGGAGGAGCGCGCCCAGCGGCTCGGTGGGCGTATCCGCATCGAATCCGAACAGGGCGAAGGCACGCGCATCCAGGTGATGTTCAAGGCACCGCCCTCGACCCAGGTCAATCTGCAGGAAGTCAACATCCCGGTGGAAAACATCTCCCGATGAGTCTGCGCGTCATACTGATTGATGATCACACCCTGTTCCGGGTCGGTCTGCAGGGCCTGCTCTCCCACCGCGGCATCGAGATCGTCGCTGCGGTGGGCGACGGCAAGGAAGGCATCCGGCTGGCCGAGGAACTCAAGCCGGATGTCGTGCTGCTGGACATGCGCATGCCGGACATGGACGGACTCGGCGTTCTGCGTCAGCTGCGCCAGAGCGGACTGAAAATGCCCATCGTGATGCTCACGACCAGCAGCAACGAACAGGACCTGGTCGAGTCCCTGCGCAATGGCGCCCAAGGCTACCTTATCAAGGATATCGAGCCTGACGACCTGGTCGTCGCCCTGCGCGAGATCGTTGCCGGCAAGACCGTGGTCGCCCCCGACCTGGCGCCGGTGCTGGCCAAGGTGGTCCAGGGCGAGAGCATCAGCAGTCATGACGCCAGCACCAGTCCCTTCGATGAGCTCACGCCGCGCGAGAGCGAGATCCTCGGCCTGCTCGCGGAGGGCCAGAGCAACAAAGCGATCGCCCGCAACCTCGGCATCTCCGACGGCACCGTGAAGCTGCACGTCAAGGCGATCCTGCGCAAGCTGGGCGTCCACTCCCGGGTCGAGGCCGCCGTGATCGCTGTCGAGCAGGGCCTGCGCTCCACCCGCGAGGATCTCGGCGGGCGCGAGGCCGAGTAAGGGCATCAGATTCCAAGCGGAGCACGCAATGAAGAAATACACCGATCTCATCGAGGAAGCCACCGCCCAGATCCAGGAAGTCTTTCCCTGGGACATGGAGGAACTGGAGCAGCAGAAGGACAACATCCTGACGATCGACACCCGCGAGCCCCATGAATACGAAGCCATGCGCATCGAGGGTTCGATCAACGTGCCACGCGGCATCCTCGAAACCGCCTGTGAATGGGGCTTCGACGAGACGGTCCCCGAACTGGTGGAAGCGCGCCATCGTCCGGTGGTCGTGGTGTGTCGCTCGGGCAACCGCAGCGCACTGGCGGCCGTGACCATGCAGCAGCTCGGCTACGAGGATGTCTATTCCCTCAAGACCGGCCTGCGCGGGTGGAACGACTACGAACTGCCGCTGGTCGACAGTCAGGGCAACCGGGTCGACCCGGATGATGCCGAGGAATACTTCACACCCCATCTCAGACCCGAGCAGCTGCCGCCGGAGCAGCGCTGAAGTCGCAACCCGACTGGCACCATCCGCACCACAGCCGCCTGGATTGCAGTATGAACTACAGCAGTAGCGATGATGCCCGATGGTTGCAGAAACACAGCGACGCCTCCCTGCGCCGGCTGCTGCCGCGCATCGAGGAACGCTACAAGGCCCGAACCGACCCCGCCGAGTGGGCCGCCTACGTCGATCGTCTGAACACCTACTTCCCCAGGCTGTTCAAGCGCCTGCACGGGCTGTATGGCCAGCACTACGACTTCTTCTACCACCTGGAGAGTATCCTGGCCTCGGCCACCGAGATGTGGCTGGAGCGCCCCGCCGAGCTCAAGGCACTGGACGCCATGCGCGAACTGGATCCGCACTGGTACCAGTCCAACCGTATGGTCGGTGCCATGTGCTACGTGGATCTGTTCGCCGGCGACCTCGAGCGGTTGCGTGATCGCATTCCCTATCTCACCGAGCTCGGCATCACCTACCTCCATCTGATGCCTGTGTTCAGGGTACCTCAGGGCGACAACGACGGCGGCTATGCCGTAAGCAGCTATCGCGAGATCGAACCCCGCCTGGGCGGGATGGAGGACCTGCGCGAACTGGCCACCGAACTGCGCCACCACGGCATTTCGCTGGTGCTGGATTTCGTCTACAACCACACCTCGGATGAGCACGAGTGGGCGCAGCAGGCACTGCGCGGCGACGAGGAATACCAGGACTATTACCGCATGTTTCCCGACCGCAGCATGCCGGATGCCTTCGAACGCAGCATGGGCGAGATCTTCCCCGAGGACCACCCGGGCGCCTTCACTTACCGCAACCGGATCAAGCGCTGGGTCTGGACCACCTTCAACACCTTTCAGTGGGATCTCAACTACGAGAATCCGGTGGTGTTCAACCGCATGCTGGAGGAGATGCTGTTCCTGGCCAACCAGGGGGTGGAGATCCTGCGCCTGGATGCAGTGGCCTTCCTGTGGAAGCGCCTGGGCACGGACTGCCAGAACCTCCCCGAGGCGCACTGGATCATCCAGGCCTTCAACGCGCTGGTCAGCATCGCCGCCCCGGCGATGGTGTTCAAATCCGAAGCCATCGTTCATCCCGACGAGGTCGGCAAGTACATCAGCCCCGAGGAATGCCCACTGTCCTACAATCCACAGCTGATGGCCCTGCTATGGGACGCGCTTGCAACCCGTGACGTCAGGCTGCTGCACTATGCGATGGAACGCCGCTTCGCCATCCCCGAAGGCTGCGCCTGGGTCAACTATGTACGCTGCCATGACGACATCGGCTGGGCCTTCTGCGATCGGGACGTGGCAGCGGTGGGCTTCGATCCACGTGCACACCGGGATTTTCTCACCCGTTTCTATACCAACCGCTTCGAAGGCAGCTTCGCCCGTGGCGCGCCCTTCCAGGAGAATCCCGTCACCGGAGACGCGCGTGTCTCGGGCACCTGCGCCTCGCTGTGCGGACTGGAAAAAGCACTCGAGGAAGACGACGCCAACGAACAGGACCTGGCTGTGCGGCGTATCCTGCTGCTGCATGGAGTGATCATCACCATCGGCGGCATCCCGCTGATCTACCTGGGCGACGAGATCGGCATGCTCAACGATTACAGCTACGACGAGGATCCGGGCAAGGTGGGTGACTCGCGCTGGCTGCATCGTTCCACCTTCGACTGGGACCGGGCAGAACAACGCCGCAACACTTCCACCACCGTCGGTCGCATCTATCAGGGTATCCTGCGTCTGATTCAGCTGCGTCAGCAGAACGACGCCTTCCGCCGCACCGAGACCGAAATCGTCAACACCGGCAACCGGCACGTGTTCGGCTTTTTCCGCAATCACGAACAGCACAGTCTGTTCGTGCTGGCCAACTTCAGCGAGCACGAACAGCGGCTGGAGGCGCGCTACCTGCGCATGATGGGCATGCGCAAGTCGATGGTGGATCTGTTCGCCGGCCGCACCATCATTGCCGCCCAGGAACTGGTGCTGGAACCCTACCAGCTGATGGTCCTGTCGCGGCTGCATTGAATGAGGCCGGACAACCGCTCGCAAAAGCAGACAACGCCATGAACGACAAGACCAACAAGCATCGTATCGTCATCGTGGGTGGCGGCGCCGGCGGACTGGAACTGGCCACCCGGCTGGGCAGGAAACTCGGCCGCCGCGGACGCGCCGACATCACCCTGGTCGACGCCAGCCGCACGCATATCTGGAAGCCCCTGCTGCACGAGGTCGCGGCCGGCACCTTCGACTCCTACGAGAATCAGCTGGAATATCTGGCCCAGGGGGCCAAGAACGGCTTTCACTTCCGGCTGGGCCGGATGGAGGGGCTGGACCGCGAGAAAAAGGAGATTCAGGTCGCCCCGACCTACAGCAGCGACGGGGAAGAGATCATCCCGCAGCGCACCTTCGGCTACGACACCCTGGTGATCGCCGTGGGAAGCGTGAGCAATGATTTCGGCATTCCCGGCGTCAAGCAGCACTGTCTGTTCCTGGACACCAAGACCCAGGCCGAGCAGTTCCAGACCCGGCTGCTGGAATCCTATATCCATGCCCATGCCCAGAACCGGCCGCTGGAACTCAGTCAGCTCGACGTGGTGATCGCCGGCGGCGGCGCCACCGGCATCGAACTGGCCGCGCAGCTGCACAAGGTATCACGGCTGTTCCGGGCCTACGGGCTGGAGACCATCACCCCGAACGCGATCCAGATCACCATCGTGGAGGCGGCCGAGCGCATCCTGCCCGGCCTGCCCGAACGCCTGTCCCAGGCCACGCACGCAGAATTGAGCCGGCTGGGTATCGATGTCATCACCGGGCAGCGGGTCACCGAGGTAACCGATCAGGGCGTGCATACGGACAGCGGCCAGTTCATTCCGGCCGCGATCCGGGTATGGGCCGCGGGCATCAAGGCGCCGGATTTTCTGCGGGACATCGCCGGGCTGGAAACCAACCGAGGCAACCAGCTGGTGGTCCGCCCCACTCTGCAGACCACGCGTGATGATGCCATTTTCGCCCTCGGCGACTGCGCCGCCTGTCCCTGGCCGGAGAAGGACAGCCTGGTGCCGCCACGTGCGCAGGCCGCACATCAGCAGGCCTCGCACCTGTATCGGGTGCTGCAGCAGCGCCTCAACGGCGAGCCGTTATCTGAATATCACTATCGGGATTACGGCTCGCTGGTCTCGCTCGGCCGTTACAGCACAGTGGGCAATCTGATGGGGAACCTGACCGGTTCCGTGATGGTGGAAGGCTTTATTGCGCGGATGGTGTATCTGTCACTGTACAAGCTGCACCAGCTGGCTCTGTTCGGGTTCTATCGCACCACCATGCTGAGTATCTCGCACCTGTTCCGGGCGAGCGTGCATCCGGAGATCAAGCTGCACTAGTACTCCTTCAACATTATGTTGAAGGGGTACTAGGCCCTGAGCCGCCGGCGCGCCGCAGCCGCCAGCCCGACCAGGCCGGAACCGAACAGCAGCAGCGCGCCCGGCACCGGAACGGCTGCCGGCGGAGCCAGCCCGTCGGTCTCCATGGTCAGGAAGCCCAGCCCGCCCCGGGTCTCGGGGAAATAGCGCCCGAACAGGCCGACCTGCAGGTCGGCGCTCTCCAGACCGAGCAGCAGGCTGGTGTAATCGACGGCCAGCGCGAAACGGATCGCCAACGACTCGTGCACGGCCTCCGTCCCCGCATTGATACCGCTTACCGTGGCCGGGCCGCTGATACCGAAGTCATAGACGGGATCGCGCATTGCCGGATGCAGGGTACCGGGCCTGGCCAGCCCCTCCATCAGATCCACCTGCCCCACGCTGCCGCTGTCGATGGCATTCAGGCCGGAGAAATAGCCATCGCCGAAGAAATAGATGTGCGGCAGCACCACCGCGGTCTCCGGACCGATGTTGGCAAAGGTGAAGGTCACCTCGTCGGCTGCGCTCTGGCTGACATCGATACGGAACTGGGCCTCGCCGATGGCGCATCCCACATCCACATTGGGTCGGGTGGCGACGCACACCGGGTCGAGGGAGACAGCCTGCAGCAGGGCCGGAAACGGCAACAGGAACAGCAGACTGAGAAAACCGGCTTTGAAACGCAACATGGTACGACCTGTGGTTGGCATTTGAATCATCCCTGCTTCTATGCAATCAACAGGCCAGGTTTATAAGCCGCTAATATTTCCGACATTTCCTCACTCCGAGGACAAAGGGTCCGAAAAAACGTAATTTATTTCGACAGGTCGCTCTTCCCCAAAATCAGCTTCCTAATAATTTATTTTAATATCATAAAGATAATTTGATTAAAAAATCATAATTTAAAACTACAGTATTTTAAGTGCGGTTTTTTTGTAAGATATTTCCTACATGTCGGATGATCTTACACAGATATGAGGGAGTGAACACGCCGCCGGGCCCGGACCAGGGACCGGCAGCGCGTTGAGCGGGGATCAGTCGTAGTGCTTGTGGTAACTGCGGCGGGTCCCTGCGCGCTGCACGATCACACCGGAGATCTGGTGCAGGCCATCGATCTCGAGGGTGTCGTAACTGGAGCGCATGGGCTTGAGGTAATAGCGGTCGTCCTGCACCAGCAGCTGGCGGAAGATCAGGTCGTCCCCCTGCAGCCTGGCCAGCACGAAGCAGCCGTTCTGCACCACGCCGGAGGGGTCGATGATGATGATACAACCCTTGGCGAACTCGGGTTCCATACTGTCGTCGAGCACCTGCAGTGCAAACAGTTCCGCCTCGCCGCAGGAACCGGAATCGATCTGTATGTCCAGGGATTCGCTCATCGCTCACCTCCTGCCTGTACGGCATTGCTTGCGGTGGATCTCAATTGCGCCCGGCCTGGCCGTGCGAGCTGAAGACGGTGCCGGGAGTGTGCTCCTCGGCCTGGTACCACTCGAGTTTCTCATGCAGCTTGACCACCTCACCCACAATGGTGAGGGTCGGTGCGCGCACCTCGGCCTGACGCACGATTTCAGGCAGGGTGCGGACCGTGCCGATGAGCACGCGCTGATTGGGCGTGGTGCCCTGCTCCACCAGCGCAGCCGGCATGTCCGGTGACATGCCGTGCTCGATCAGCCGCTGGCTGATCACGGAAATGCCGGTCAGCCCCATGTAGAAGACCACGGTCTGGCGCGGCTGCACCAGGGCCGGCCAGTTCAGATCCAGATCACCGGCCTTGAGATGCCCGGTCACGAAGGTCACCGACTGGGCATAATCGCGATGCGTCAGAGGAATCCCGGAATAGCTGGCGCAACCGGCGGCAGCGGTGATGCCGGGCACCACCTGGAACGGTACGCCCTCCTGGGCCAGGGTCTCGATCTCCTCGCCGCCGCGGCCGAAGATGAAGGGGTCGCCGCCCTTGAGCCGCAGCACCCGCTTGCCCTGCCTGGCATGATCGACCAGCAACTGATTGATCCCTTCCTGCGGCACGGCATGGTTGTCCTTCTCCTTGCCGACATAGTAGCGCTCGGCATCGCGGCGGGTCATGTCCAGGATCGGCCCGGCCACCAGCCGGTCGTAGATGACCACATCGGCCTGCTGCATCAGGCGCACCGCGCGGAAGGTGAGCAGATCGGGATCCCCCGGCCCGGCGCCGACCAGGTAGACCTCGCCCATCTCGCGGCCGGCCGACTTGCCGGCCAGGGCATCCTCCAGCGCCTGGCGGGCCTCGTCGTCACGTCCGGCGAACACCATCTCGGCGATCGGACCCTGCAGTACCTCCTCCCAGAAGTGGCGGCGTTTGTCCTCGTCCGGGATCGCCGACCGCGCCCTGTCGCGATAGGCCTCGGCCATGGCCGCCAGCCGACCGTAGGTGGAGGGAATCAGGGTCTCCAGGCGGGCGCGCAGCTGGCGTGCCAGCACCGGGGAGGCACCGCCCGTGGACACGCTCACCAGCACCGGCGTACGGTCCATGATGGAGGGGACGATGAAGCTGCACAACTCGGCATTGTCGACCACGTTGACCGGGATGCCGCGGGCCTGGCACAACCCGGAGATGTGCGCGTTGACGGCGCTGTCATCGGTCGCGGCGATGACCAGGTGTTTGCCGTCGATGTCCGAGTCCTGGAACAGACCCTGCCGCCACTGGACCATCCCGCTGTCGACCTGGCGCTGCAGTTCCGATGTGAGGGCCGGGGCAACCAGGTGCACCTGTCCGTGCGCCCGCTGCAGCAGGGCCACCTTGCGCTGGGCCACTCCGCCCCCGCCGACCACCAGGCAGGGTTTGTCGGCCAGGGTCAGGTAAATCGGTAAATAGTCCATCGATGCTGATCCAACGTGGGAGACAAGGCCGCGCTCAGGCATGCAACGCGACGGGCAAGGCCGGGCTGCTTGCGCAGCCTGGACCGGGCGCAACTATAATTGTTTAGATACTGTTTTACAAGAGATTTCCAGAAAGACAGGAAGGGTTTTAGGCGCTGCGGGGGATCTCGTACTCAGGGGAAGCGCTTGCGGAAGCTGCCCATCAGGCTGTAACCGTTGTCCTCGCCGGCCAGACCGAGGCCCGAGCGGTCGATCAGGCGGATGCCCAGGCCGTAGCTGTCAAAGTCGCCCTCGGCGGCGATGCTCAGATCCGGATAGCCATGGTCGAAGCCCACCCCCTGACGATAGCTCTGTCCCATCTGCAGGGACAGGGACAGGCGCTCACTCACCGGCGCCTTCCAGCCCGCCTGATAGTAGAAACTGCGATCGCCATCCGCGTTCTGCGGCTCATCCAGATACCAGACCTGGCCGCTGAACCCCTGGTAGCGGAAGCCGAGGAAGGCGTCATGGTAATCGTGCCGGGACAGGCCCAACGGTTCTACCGCGTGCTCGCGGCCGCGGGCCATGCCGGCATCCAGCGCCAGGCCATTGTCCAGGGTGCGGGACAGCTGCAGACCCTGCGGGGCGGCATAAGCGGTGCCGCCGGCTGCGGCGTCGGCACGGTTGTAACCGGCGAGCGGGTCACGCGCCAGGGCGGAGTCAGCCGTGGAAAAGGCCCAGCCTTCGTAGCCTGAGGAGGCATCCGCGGCCAGCGCCGGGAAGGCGCAGGCCTGGGTACCCAGCAGGGCGCCCAGGGCAAGGGTCCGGAAGAACTGGTTGCCGTTGGCTGGCATGGCGGTCGTACGCGGCTGTGAGGCTCGATCAAATGGAATAGTTTGACGCTAACATAGCACAGCGCGATCCACCGATACAGGGTTCACACTTCCCGCCGGCGGCCTGGCCGGAGACAACTCTGATACTCGCGGGGCCGTTGACACCCCGAAGCACCTGAATTGTCTCACATGACGGTGTCAGCCATGGCGTGCCGGTAATCGGCCGGGATCAGTCCGCGCCGGTATCGTCACCCAGGCTGCGGGCGGCGATTTCATAGAGATCCCGCGATACCCCGGCGGCGTCACGCATCTTCTCCAACTCGGTCCGCATCCCGGCCTGGCGTGTCGGATTATAGCGACGCCAGTCGGTGAAGGCCGCGGCCAGACGCGAGGCCACCTGGGGGTTGCGGCCATCGAGGGTGCGGATCTGCTCACCGATGAACCGGTAACCCGCGCCTGAAGCCTGGTGGAACCCCACCGGGTTGCCCTGGGCGAAGGCCCGCAGCAGCGCATAGACCTTGTTGGGATTGCTCAGACTGAAGGCCGGATGCCCGGTCAGCGCCTGGACCCGCTCCAGGGTATCCGCACGGGCGGCGGTCGCCTGCAGGCTGAGCCACTTGTCCACCACCAGGGTGTCATGCTGCCAGCGGCTGTAGAAATCCTCCAGTACCGCCTCTCGCTGCGGGCAGTCACTGTTGACCAGCGCCTGCAGCGCGGCCAGCGAGTCGGTCATGTTGCCGGCCTGCTCGTACTGGCGCAGGGCCAGCTGGTAGGCGGGCTCGTCCTCGCAGGCGATGAGGTAGCTCAGGCAGAGATTGCGCAGTCGGCGCCGGCCGGCCGAGGCGGCATCCGGGCTGTAGGCGCCGGTCTCGGTCAACTGCGCGTAGCAGGCCTCCAGCTCCGGACGCAGCGCCCGGGACAGGGTCAGGCGCAGGGCCTGGCGGGCGGCATGCAGCTGTTCCGGCTCGATGGGGTCGACGAATTCGGCCAGGTAGCCCTCGGCCGGGAGGGTCAGGGCCAGGGCGCGCAGGGCCGGATCCAGGGCCGTGTCGGCCAGGGTCCGCCGGGCCGCCTCGATCAGGGGCCGGGCGGTGTCGGCATCCAGGGCCTGCGGTGGATGTGTCAGCAACAGGCGCCGGGCCAGGGTCTGGCCGGCCTCCCAGCGGCAGAAGGGATCGCGCTCGTGGGCCGAGAGCAATGCCAGTTCCGCATCGGTGTAGTCCAGCGCCAGCTTGACCGGTGCGGAGAAACCGCGCAGCAGCACCGGCACCGGCTCGGCCGGAATGTCCTGGAAGACGAAGGTCTCCTCCTCCCGGCACAACTCCAGCACCCGCGTCTCGCCGACGGCAGCGCCCTCACCGTAGAGGCGCAGCGGCAGTGCCCGGCCCTCCCCGTCCAGCAGTCCCATGGCCACCGGGATATGGAAGGGATGCTTGAGCGGCTGACCGGGCGTGGGCGGGCAGTGCTGGCGCAGGGTCAGGGCATAGGTACGGGCCTGCGGGTCGTAGCGGCGCTCCACCTCGAGTTCGGGCGTGCCGGCCTGATCGTACCAGCGCCGGAACTGCTGCAGACTGACGCCGGTCGCCGCCTCCATGGCGTTGACGAAGTCATCCGTGGTCACGGCCTGACCGTCGTGGCGCTCGAAGTACAGATCGCAGCCGCGGCGGAAGCCCGCGGGCCCGAGCAGGGTGTGCAGCATCCGCACCACCTCGGCGCCCTTGTTGTAGACCGTCACGGTATAGAAGTTGTCGATGGCGACATAGTGATCCGGCTTGACCGGGTGTGCCATGGGGCCGGCATCCTCGCGGAACTGGTGGGTGCGCAGAATGTTGACGTCGCCGATACGCTGCACGCCGCGCGAGTTCATGTCGGATGAGAATTCCTGGTCGCGGAACACGGTGAAGCCTTCCTTGAGACTCAGCTGGAACCAGTCCCGGCAGGTGACCCGGTTGCCCGACCAGTTGTGGAAATACTCATGGCCGATGACGCTCTCGATATTCTGGTAATCGGCATCGGTCGCCGTATCCGGGCGCGCCAGCACATAACGCGAATTGAAGATATTGAGGCCCTTGTTCTCCATTGCGCCCATGTTGAAATCATCGACGGCGACGATCATGTAGCGATCGAGATCATATTCCCGGCCGTAGACCTCCTCGTCCCAGCGCATGGCGTGCTTGAGCGAGGCCATGGCGTGATCGCACTTGTCCAGGTTGTGCTTCTGCACGTAGATATAGAGATCGACCTCGCGCCCGGAACGGGTTTTGAACCGGTCCCGGATCCAGCCCAGGTCGCCGGCAACCAGGGCGAACAGGTAACAGGGCTTGGGGAAGGGATCCTCCCAGGTAACGAAATGTCGGCCGTCCTCCAGGTCCCCGCTGGCGACCGGGTTGCCGTTGGACAGCAGCACCGGAGTGGCTGCCTTGTCCGCGCGCAGGGTGGTGGTGAAGCGCGCCATCACATCCGGCCGGTCCGGATAGAAGGTGATGCGGCGAAAGCCTTCGGCCTCGCACTGGGTGCAGAAATTGCCGCTGGAGGTATAGAGCCCGGACAACTCGGTGTTGGCGGCCGGGTGGATGCGGGTCTGCAGTTCGAGCACCCCGGTCTCGGGCAGTCCATCGAGCTCGAGCCCCGCCTCGCTCAGCCGGTAGCGTTCGACCGCAAGCGGCTCACCGTCCAGGGCAATGCCCAGCAGTTCCAGGTCTTCGCCGTCGAGGTGCAGCGGCGCCTCCGCGGCGGCGTCCGGTGAGCGCCGGAAGTGCAGGCGCGAGTGCACCCGGGTCGCCTCCGGGTCCAGGTCGAATTCCAGCTCCACCGTGTCGATGCGCCAGGCCGGCGGCTGATAGTCCTTGAGATAGACGGTGGCGGGCTTGGGGGTGTCGGCTTTGCGGTCCATGGCGGGCGATTCCGGGTTGCTGTGTCACAGGACCCTTTATTCTGCCCGAATCGACCGGCTGTGGCATCCCATCCCGCCGGATCACGATGGCGACGGAAAACACGGAAAGCACGGACAAATTGAAATCTTGCGGCCTCGTAACCACTCACGCCTTTGTCCCCTCCCCCCTTGGGGGAGAGGGTCAGGGTGAGGGGGTGAGTAGTTACAATAAGCCTGCCCGTGCTTTCCGTGGCCATAAAAAAACCCTCCCATAAAGGGAGGGTAAAGCTACACCCCTCGAAGAAAACGGTGTGAGCAGGTTTACGGCAACAACCGTAAATTCTTTAGTGTTGTTGGTATGACCAACAGATTCAGCCGTCGATGCAGCCCTGCGGCTCGGGCAGACCGGCAATGCGCGAACCCTGGCGCGACGGCCCCTTGGGAAACAGCTTGTAGAGATAGTCCGCACCGGCCTTTTCCGGGCCGACCTCCTCGCGCATATGCCGCATCAGGATCTTGACCATCGGGCTGATGCCATATTCGAAATAGAACCCGCGCAGGAAATTGAGGATCTCCCAATGCTCCGCGGTCAGTTCGATGCCCTCCTTCTGGGCCATGTGGGCCGCGACCCGCTCATTCCAGCGGTGCAGATCGACCAGGTTGCCCGTGGGGGTGACTTCGTGGCGTTCGCCGTCGAAGCTGAAACTGCCCACGAAGTGCCCGACCGCCCTGGACTGCTTGACCCGGGGATTGTCGGCAGCCCGGTTGGCGGCATAGGTGCGCCGCTCCAGTTCAGCATCCAGATGCGGCATCGGCACGCCGGCGAGCTTGGAACCCTGCACCAGCACGTCGCCGGGAAACAGCGAATCCAGGCGTTCGTCATGCGCCAGTGCCTCATGGCCCTCACGCAGCAGGGCGCGCTTGAGCAGCTTGCGGACCGGCGAAACATTGTACTCCCCGTAATAGGCGCGCATCAGATTGATCACGTCCCAGTGATCCTGCGTCAGGCTCACCCCCATGGCACCGGCCATGGCTGCAGCGACCTCCGGAGTCCAGTCATCGAGGTTGTACAGCCGCCCGTCCGGCATGAGCGGGATGGTTCTGCCGCCGACCTCCATTACGGCGCCGGTGGAAAACTGGACGACATTCGAGGCTTGTGGCATATCAGCACCTTTGTCTATCTGTGTATTGCAGATTCAGCCTGGTTTGGCGTTGTCCGGCGGGAACGTGGGCCGGTCGATTGTCCCGACAACCATCCCCCCTATACCCGGTTTAGCGGTCCCCGACAGACGATCTTGAATTCTGCAATGGCAATTCAGGTTAGAATTCATTATGTTAGATAATTCTAATATTGTGACCGCGCTCTGGCGCCTGGCCGTTGCCGGCACCAGCGGCTATCCTGACGGACACCAGCAGACAGCCACGTCCCCATGAGAAAGGAAATTGCAATAGACTGCGATGAGCGCATCCAGGCGCTCCTGCTCCAGGCCCTGGAGAATTATATCGACGTGGCTTTCCCGCCCCACAGTTCCGACTGTGCCCAGGTCGCACGCAGCGCGCTGCAGGACGCGGTCGCGGGCCTGCGCACGGAGTTCGCCAGCCAGGGCCATGCCCGCTACAACAAGCGGCTGCGGGCCATGTTCCGGGAAGGCATCAAGCTGCATTACCAGTTGCAGGAGGCCGACAGCGGTCGATCACATGCCGCCGAGCGGGAGTTATTGCTGGCCGTGGTCGGCGGTGAACCTGCCGGCGCCGCGGAGTTGGAGCGCGCCCGCCGTCAGGACACCGGCCCGACGGCTTGAGCCGCAGCCCTGTCGGGGGGATAATTCCGCCGCTGCAGCGTGGCAACGGGGGTGTCCCGCCGGGGCGCATCCGGGCCGGCGACAATCATTGCCGACAGATGGCCCGCTCACCCGATCCGCTGCTCAACCCTGTAACCAACCGCATCGACCTATGACCACACCTCCCCTGTTCAGCCGCGAGCCCGGTGCCCACGAACGTCACCTGCGCCGGCTCTATGAAAATCCCCTCTTCCCCGCCGAGCGCCGCCGGATCGGCGACCGGGACGTGCTGGCCGCGCGCCGACGCGACCAGCAGCACCTCGAGGCCTTTCTGGAGCGTTTTCACCAGGTGGTGCAGCGTGCAGTGAATCTCGACGCCAATGTCCAGAGCGACGTTATTCTGGAACTCAAGGAGGAACTGGACCGCTGCTACGAGGAGGCTGCCGGACTGGCCGGGGACCAGTCCCCCATCAAGGAGGCCATCGTGAAGCTGGTCGGCACCATCATGCGGGCCGTACGACAGGGTGCAGAACACGACGCCGTGGCGCTGCGCAAGCTCGACGAAGAGGATCAGGCCCGCAGCCTGCACTACGAACTGCTGGAGGAGCCGCTGGTCGCCGATCTGCTCAATCCCGAAGACGTCATCCCTGAGGGCGACCTCATACCCACATTGCTCGGCAGTGAACCCGCCGTGCTGGAAAAGGTGCTGACCCTGTTCAGCCCCGAACAGTTGACGGTAATGATCCGGGATGCGCGCGGTCTGCTGGAGAACACAAGGCTGGAAGACGCTGCCCTGGCGCTGGCCGCGGCCAACCTGGCGCGGATCGAAGCCGCCGCCACCGAACAGGCCGGCACCCATACCGTCAATTAGGACGCGCCCGATCGCCGGTGTATAATTCCCGGTCCGGCTGAGGCTGGCCCGAATAACAAACCGCACAAGGAACGAAGCCATGGGAATTCTGCGTCGTCGCAGCATGGACGACCGGCGCTCCGGGCGTGACCGACGCTGGAGCGACGCTGCCGCCTGCAAGGGACTGAATCAGGACGTCTACCGCTACCCCGACTGGTCGGAACAGCTCATCCAGTTTCTCACCCGCTACCTGTTCTTCAGCCTCGGCATCCTGTTTTTCAATTTCACCCAGAACATCGAGCCGGTCTGGCTCAGCCGGCTGGAACTCAATATTGCCTACGGCCTGTACTTCATCATCAACACCCTGAATTTCCTGCACGCCAGCCGCCACCCCATCTGTCCGGCCCGCTACCACTTCGCCATGTGGGTGGACATCGCCATTACCGCCATCTCGGTACTGAACGACCCCTACGCCATCCCGCCTTCCCTTCTGGTATTCATCATGGTGGTTCTCGGCAATGGCATGCGCTATGGCATGCGCCTGTTCGGCGAGGCGGTGATCGGATGCTTCGGCGCCGTGATGCTGGTCTTCACCCTGCGCTACTCCAACATGGGCGAGCTGTTCACGCCGGGCATGCTGTTCCTGAACCTGTTCGGCGGCATCATCCTGGTCTACGCCTACATCCTGATGGGACGTATCGAGCAGTCGCGCCGCCAGCTCGAACACAACAGCCGCATAGACCCCCTGACCGGCCTCATGAACCGGGGCGCGCTGATGGAACTTTCCGACCGCCTGTTCCACAACCTTGGCGGCGGCCCGCACCGCGCCGTGGTCATGTTCGCCGACATGGACAAGTTCAAACAGGTCAACGACACCTACGGTCACGGTACCGGCGACGAGGTCCTGCGCAAGGTGGCGGAAATCATGCGCGATTCGCTGCGAGGGACCGATCTCGCCGCCCGCATCGGCGGTGACGAATTCGTGCTTGTGCTCACCGACATCACCCTGGACGAGGCCGAGCTCGTCGCCACCCGCATCCAGGAACAGATCGCGCAGTATGCCTGTGACCATCGACTGCCCTGCAGCGTGACCATTGCCCTCGGCGAAGCCCCGACACATGGCCGCAGCCTCGATGCCATTCTCGATCACGTCGACCGCGCCCTGTACAAATGCAAACGCACCCGCAACTGCACCGGCATCATGCGCGCCGACCTGGAGCAGCCGGAGCAGGTACCGGCGTGAGCCATACGCTCGGACTGCTGCGACACGCCAAGTCCGACTGGGAAACGGGACGCGCGGATATTGACCGGCCGTTGAACCAGCGCGGCAACAGGGACGCACCCCGCATCGGCCGCTGGTTGCGAACCCGGGAGACATGGCGGCCGCAGTTGATCCTGAGTTCAACCGCAGTACGGGCGCGACAGACCATCGCGGCCGTGATCGAGCAGGCGGGGCTGGAGGATGTTGAACTGCGCTGGGAAGACGGTCTCTACCTGGCCAGCCGCAGGGCGTTGCTGGAGCGGATACGTGCCCTGCCCGTGGCCTGCAGCAGCGTGATGCTGGTCGGCCATAATCCGGGACTGGAGGAACTGCTGGAATACCTGAGCCGGACTCCGGTGCCGACCACCGACAGCGGCAAGGTATTCACCACCGCCAATCTGGCGCTGCTGCGCCTGGGCAGTGAATGGAAGAATGCAGACCGCGGCACGGCCGAACTGGTAGAGCTGGTCCGGCCACGGGATCTGGAGTGATGCTGGCGGGGTTATGTAGGATGGGTGCAGGCGCGTAGCGCCGTAACCCGTCATGGGAACGGACAGCGATGGGTTGCGCTTCGCTTCACCCATCCTACGGGTCTGAATCCTTTACAAGCTTTGCATCTCCGCGTCTCCACGCCCTCTGCGTGCCCCGTCGCAACGCTTGACTCACCCCGCCGGCCGGATCGACTCCAGCCCGCCCATGTAAGGGCGCAACGCCTCCGGCACGCTCACACTGCCGTCGGCCTGCTGATGGTTCTCCAGGATCGCCACCAGGGTACGGCCCACCGCCAGGCCGGAACCGTTGAGGGAGTGCAGCAACTCCGGCTTGCCGGTCTCCGGGTTGCGCCAGCGCGCCTGCATGCGACGGGCCTGGAAATCCTCGAAGTTGCTGCACGAGGAGATCTCGCGGTATTTCGCCTGTCCCGGCAGCCACACCTCGATGTCATAGGTCTTGGCCGCGGAGAAGCCGATATCCCCCGTGCACAGGGTCACCACCCGATACGGAAGTTCCAGCCGCTGCAGGATGGTCTCGGCATGGCCGGTCAGGGCTTCCAGCGCATCGTAGGACTGCGTCGGCGGCACCATCTGCACCAGTTCCACCTTCTCGAACTGATGCTGGCGGATCATGCCGCGGGTGTCGCGGCCATAGGAACCGGCCTCGCTGCGGAAACAGGGCGTGTGGCAGACAAACTTCAGCGGCAGGCTTTCGGCGATCTCGCCGCGCAGGATGTTGGTCACCGGCACCTCGGCGGTCGGGATCAGGTAGAACTGCGGCTCACTGGTGGTGGCGAACAGGTCCTCCTCGAACTTGGGCAGCTGCCCGGTGCCGCGCAGGCTGTCGGCGTTGACCAGGTAGGGCACATAGACCTCCTGGTAGCCGTGCTCGCGGCTGTGCACGTCCAGCATGAACTGGATCAGGGCGCGGTGCAGCCGGGCCATGTCGCCGCGCATCAGGGTGAACCGAGCCCCGGCGATCCTGGCCGCGGTGTCGAAGTCCAGCCCGTTGCTGCCGGTGCCGACGTCCACATGGTCGCGGACCTCGAAGTCGAATTCCCGCGGTTCGCCCCAACGACGCACTTCGATGTTGTCGTCCTCGCTGTCGCCATCCGGCACCGAGGCATGCGGAATATTCGGGATGGCCATGAGGATGTCGTTGAGCTCGCCCTGCAGGGTTTCGAGCCTGGCCTTGGCGGCATCGAGCTGCTCGCCCAGCCCGGCCACCTCGTCCAGCAGCGGCTGAATGTCCTCGCCCTGCGCCTTGGCCTTGCCGATGGCCTTGGAGCGGCGGTTGCGTTCGGCCTGCAGCTGCTCGGTCTGGACCTGCAGTGACTTGCGCTCCTCCTCCAGCACGCGCAGCCGCTCGACATCCAGGGTGAAGCCTCGCCGCGCCAGCTGCTGCGCGGTCTGTTCCAGCTCGGTTCTCAATAACTTCGGATCCAGCATGGTTTGCCTTTGGTTGTATGATCTCAACGTAGGTCGGGTTAGCCCGCCAGGGCGTAACCCGACACCGTCCATCGCAACTGTCGGGTTACGCTATCGCTAACCCGACCTACGCCAGCGTTTGATTTATTCGTGTACCCTGGCCGGCCAGGTCACCACATGACCCGGCGCGATCTGATCCTTGAGGTGTTCCAGTATCCGCTCGACCTTCTCCGGCATATCGAAGAACTCGATCACCAGCGGCAGGTCCAGCGCCAGGTCCACCAGCCGCGCCTCGTGCATCTGACCCGAGGGGCCGAAACCGCTGACGGCCCGGAACACCGTCACCCCGCGCACCCCTTCCTCGTCGTGCAGCCGCCGGACCAGGTGGCTGTGCCGCTCCTCGATATCGGTCAGATAAATCCGTACGAAAGTGACCTCGACCTGTTTCATAACTGCCTCCCCAGCGCCATGCCGAGACCCGCGGCACCGATGCACAGCAGCACACTCAGCAGCACGTTCGCCGCCGCCCGGCCCAGTTCGCCGGCCTGCATCAGGTTCAGGGTTTCCAGCGAAAAGGTGGAAAAGGTGGTGAAGGCCCCCAGCAGACCGACCAGCCAGAAGGCCCGCAGCGCCGGTGCCGCCGCCAGCCGCTCCACCAGCAGGATGAACAGCACGCCCATGATCAGGCTGCCCAGCACATTGACCGCCAGGGTGCCCCAGGGAAATTCCCGCCCCCACCAGTGATGGACACCCGTGGAGACCGCATAGCGCAGCACCGAACCCAGCGCGCCGCCCAGGGCGATGGCCAGCCAGTGGTTCATGATACGCGGTGGGTTGTCAGGGTGGTTTGCCGCATGGGCCGCTATGTTACACCAAATCTCCGGTTGTTAAGAGCATGAAATGGCCACGGAAAACACGGAAAGCACGGACAAATTCAGGATTGAAATCAAGACAGCCTGTGCCTCGTTATAACACCTATCCGGCATATGCCTGAAGATGGGATATCTGTCAGACGTTAATATCTCGACCAAGCAAATATTGTCCGTGCTTTCCGTGTTTTCCGTGGCTATCTTCAGGATTCACCTCCGGACTCATCCCGCGCCCGCCGGTCCAGCTCGCGCAGGTGGGCCAGCTTGTCGCGGATCTTCTGTTCCAGCCCGCGCGGCACCGGCTCGTAGTAACGCGGCTTCGGCATGCCCTCGGGGAAATACGCCTCGCCGGCGGCGTAGGCCTCGGGTTCGTCGTGGGCATAGCGGTATTCGCGGCCGTAGCCCAGCTCCTTCATCAGTTTCGTCGGCGCGTTGCGCAGATGGACAGGCACCTCCAGCGAACCGTATTTCTTGATGTCACGCCTCGCGGTATTGAAGGCCATGTAGACGGCATTGCTCTTGGGCGCGCAGGCCAGGTACAGCACCGCCTGGGCCAGGGCCAGCTCGCCCTCGGGGCTGCCCAGGCGTTCCTGCACGTCCCAGCAGTTCAGGCACAACTCCAGGGCGCGTGGATCGGCGTTGCCGATGTCCTCCGAGGCCATGCGCACGATGCGCCGGGCCAGGTACAGTGGATCACAGCCGCCGTCGAGCATGCGCACCAGCCAGTAGAGCGCGGCATCCGGGGCCGAGCCGCGCACCGACTTGTGCAGGGCCGAGATCTGGTCATAGAAGGCCTCGCCGCCCTTGTCGAACTGGCGCAGACCGCCCGAGGCCACCTCGTTGACCACGGACTCGGGGATCACCATGGCGCCGTCCCGCTCGACGGCCAGGTCGGCGGCGATCTCCAGCAGGTTGAGCACCCGCCGGGCATCGCCGTCGGCGGCCCGGCACAGGCGGTCGCGCAGTTCGGGGGCAAGTTCGATCCGGCGCCCACCCAGGCCGCGCTCGGTGTCTTCCAGCGCCTCGTCCAGGATGCGACGCAGGGTCTCCGGCTCCAGGCGCTTGAGCACGTAGGTGCGTGCGCGCGACAGCAATGCGTTGTTCAGCTCAAAGGAGGGATTCTCGGTGGTCGCACCGACGAACAGCACGGTGCCGTCCTCGACATGCGGCAGGAAGGCGTCCTGCTGCGACTTGTTGAAGCGGTGCACCTCGTCGACGAACAGGATGGTCGGCCGGTTGTAGGCCTCACGCAGCTGGCGCGCATGCTCGACCGCCTGGCGGATGTCCTTCACTCCGGCCAGCACCGCCGACAGGGTCATGAACTCGGCCCCGGCGGTGCGTGCCAGCAGCCGCGCCAGGGTGGTCTTGCCGGTGCCCGGCGGCCCCCAGAAGATCATCGAGTGCAGCCGCCCGGCCTCGATGGCCGCGCGCAGCGGCTTGCCCGGCCCGAGCAGATGCTCCTGGCCGATGAACTCGTCCAGGCTGCGCGGCCGCATGCGGTCGGCCAGGGGGCGGTAGGCGGTTTCGCTGTCCTGCATGGGCGGTTATTCTCGGAATATAAAAATAGCCACGGAAAACACGGAAAGCACGGACAATACTATTAATGGAGACGCTGATACTTTACAGATATCCCGTCATTCCGGCGTAGGCCGGAATGATGTCATGTGCGCGGGCAGGATACCTCGACAGCAACAATAATAATCTGTCCGTGCTTTCCGTGTTTTCCGTGGCTATAGTGTTCTTCAAGGTGATTCACCCACCCTCGCCCAGCACATCCGTGCCCGGCGGCGGGTCGAAGCGGAACAGGCCGGGGTCAAGGTCGACATTGCGCTGCGCATTGCTGAAGCGGATATCGGTACGCTGGCCGAAACTGTCGTGCAGGATCATGCGCCGCAGCATGCCGTCGACGAAGCCCAGGTGAATGGCCTCGAACTGGCTCTCCGGATCGCGCGGCATGAGCTCCACCCATTCGGTTCCGCCCTCCCCGCCCACGGCGGCGATCCGGAACACCTCGGCCGGGTCCTCCACGCTGCTCAGCAGCACCGCCGGGGTGCCCATCAACACCTCCTCCTGCGGCTTGCGCGTGGCCTGCTCCAGGTCGGCGTCATAGGTCCACAGAGTGCGGCCGTCACCCAGAATGACCTGGGTGTAGGGCTCGGCATAGTTCCAGCGGAAGCGGCCGGGACGCTGGATGAAGACCTCGCCCGAGCCTTCCTGTACCCGGTCACCGTGCCGGTCCAGGACCTCCTGGGTGAACCCGGCCCGGAAGGTCTGCAGGCCGTCGAAGAAGGCCGTGAACACGGCCGGGGACTCGGCCCGCGCGGGGCTGAACAGCAGACACAGCAGTCCGGCCAGAAGCCAGATGGATCGGTTCAATGCGGTGGACATGATCTGACCTCTCAGTCCTGGGGCGGCGGCGGCGCCAGCACCTCGCGCGAGCCGTTGGCTTCCAGCGGTCCGACGATGCCGGCCGCCTCCATGGCCTCGATCATGCGCGCGGCCCGGTTGTAGCCGATCTTCAGCCGCCGCTGCACACCGGAGATGGAGGCCCGGCGGGTCTCGGTGACGATCTGCACCGCCTGGTCATAGAGCGGGTCGGACTCGCTGTCCTCGCCGCCGATCGGCGCCTCGCCCGGCAGTTCACTACCGGGGACATTGTCCTGCAGGATCTCTTCGATATAGTCCGGGGCACCACTGCCCTGCAGGTGATTGACCACCTTGTGCACCTCCTGATCGGAGACGAAGGCGCCGTGCACGCGCATGGGCAGACCGGTGCCCGGCGGCAGGTAGAGCATGTCGCCATGGCCCAGCAGCTGCTCGGCGCCCATCTGGTCGAGGATGGTGCGCGAGTCCACCTTGCTGGAGACCTGGAAGGCGATGCGGGTGGGGATGTTGGCCTTGATCAGACCGGTGATGACATCCACCGACGGCCGCTGGGTGGCCAGGATCAGGTGCACGCCGGCGGCGCGCGCCTTCTGCGCCAGACGGGCAATGAGCTCCTCCACCTTCTTGCCGACCACCATCATCATGTCGGCCAGTTCGTCGACGATGACCACGATGTAAGGGAGCTTGTCCAGCGTGGGATGCTCGGTCTCGTCCATGTGCTCTTCCGGCTTCCACAGCGGATCGGGAATGGGCTCGCCGCGGTCGATGGCCTCTTTGACCTTGCGGTTGTAGTTGAGGATGTTGCGCACCCCGAGCGCGGCCATCAGCTTGTAGCGCCGCTCCATCTCGGCCACGCACCAGCGCAGCGCGTTCTGCGCCTCCTTCATGTCGGTCACCACCGGCGTGAGCAGGTGCGGGATACCCTCGTAGATGGACAGCTCCAGCATCTTGGGGTCGATCATGATCAGGCGCACATCCTGCGGCAGGGTCTTGTACAGGATGCTCAGGATCATGGCGTTGATGGCCACCGACTTGCCCGAGCCGGTGGTGCCGGCCACCAGCAGGTGCGGCATGCGGGCCAGGTCGGCCACGATGGGCTGGCCGCTGATGTCCTTGCCCAGCGCCAGGGTCAGCGGCGAACTGGAGTCGTCATAGGCGCTGGATTTGACGATCTCGCTCAGGGTGACGATCTCGCGGTGCTCGTTGGGGATCTCCAGCCCGACCACCGACTTGCCCGGGATGATCTCCACCACGCGCACGCTGATGGTCGACAGGGCCCGGGCCAGGTCCTTGGCCAGGTTGGTGATCTGGCTGACCTTCACCCCGGTGCCGGGTTGCAGCTCGAAGCGGGTGATCACCGGGCCGGGGCTGACCGCGACGACCTCGACCTCGATGCCGAAATCGGCCAGCTTCATCTCCACCAGCCGCGACATGGCCTGCAGCGCCTCCTCGGAATAGCCGCCGACCTTCTTCTGCGGCTCGTCCAGCAGCGCCAGCGGCGGCAGTTCGGAATTGGGCGGCGGCTCGAACAGGGGCACCTGGCGTTCCTTTTCCTCGCGCTCGCTGGGCTCCACCGTCTTGATCACCGGCTCGATCCTGACCGGCTTGCGCTTCTCGACCTTCTTCTTTTCGACCTTGACCACTTCCTCGCGCGCGCGCAGCGCCCTGCGGCTGTCGAGATAGTCCTTCGCCTGGCGGATCTTCTGCCGCGCCAGGCTCAGCCCCTGCAGCACCAGCCGTCCGGTCTGATCCATGAGGGCGAACCAGGACAGGCCGGTGAACAGGGTCACGCCCGCCAGGAACAGGGCCAGCAGCAGCAGGGTCGCCCCGAGAAAACTGAAGGGCCCGGCAAGGCCGCCGCCGATGAAGTTGCCGAGTATGCCCCCGGCACTGAGCGGCAGTTCGCCCTGGGCGATGGCGAAGTGCAGACTGGCCAGGCCACAGCCGGCCGCCACGGTGAGCAGAAAACCGGCCCAGCGGATACCCAGTACCCGGTAGTCGATCTCGTCGCGGCCGTCGCGGCCGCGGAAGATCAACCAACCGCTGAAGGCGATCATCACCGGGAACAGGTAGGCCAGGTAGCCGATCAGGTAGAGCAGCACATCGGCGAACCAGGCACCGACCGCTCCGCCCAGGTTCTGGACGTCGCCGCGCGGCCCGCTGTGCGACCAGCCGGGATCGTCGTGGTGATAGGTCAGCAACGCGAACAGGAAATAGAGCGCGATCGCCGCCAGCACGATGAGCGCACCCTCACGCACGCCGCGACTGACATGGTGTCGCAGCGGGACCGGGTTCGCCTTCTTGCGTTTCGCCTGGGCCAAGAGTGAGAAGTCTTTGTAAGTTTATCGTCTAACTATATTGACTTAAAAGGAAATCGGCTGCAAGTAGAATCAACCATTGCGCAATTTGCACCTGGCCCATCTGACATCGTCATCCCGGCGAATGCCGGACAAAAGCGCGGAGCGCGTTGAACGCCCAGAGGGCGGCCCGAAGGGCGAGCGTAGCGAGTAATCCAGACACCGCAGCGGTCACTGGATTCCCGCCTTCGCGGGAATGACGGCGTCTTTACGTGGCTGCAACCGCATTGTGTACTGTGGGGTTTCGTCAATGTTCCTGCGCCTGACGGATCAATGCTTGCCTCCCAGCGCCGCCTTTACCGCCGGGTGGACCACGTCGCCGGCATGGATGTTGATGCCCGCTGCCAGGCCCGGATCGGTGCTCCAGTTCTGCTCCCCGGCCAGCAACAGGGCGTAGGGCAGTACCGCGGCCGACAGCGCCTGGGAGGCACTGCGCGGCACCGCCCCGGGCATGTTGGTCACGCCGAAGTGGACGATGCCGTTCCAGTCGTAGGTCGGGGCGCTGTAGTCGGTCGGATGGATGGTCTCGATGCAGCCGCCCTGGTCCACCGAGATGTCCACCACCACGCTGCCGGGCGCCAGGGTCTCGACCATCGCTGTCGAGACCACATGCGGAGCACGGGCGCCGGGGATCAGCACGGCGCCGATGAGAATGTCGCTGCCTGCCACCGCCTCGGCCACCGCGCCCTGATAGGGATACAGGGCGGTGACATTGGGCCCGAGGGCGCGCAGGGCCTCCAGCCGGTCGCGCTTCTTGTCGAATACCAGCACCTCGGCCCCCATGGCGGCTGCCATGGCCGCGGCATTGCCCCCGGCAAAACCGCCGCCGATGATGGTCACCCGGCCGCGCTCGGCCGCCGGCAGTCCACCCAGCAGCAGACCCTTGCCCCCGTGCGGCGTATGCAGCAGGTTGGCGCCGATCTGCACTGCCAGGCGACCGGCGATGTCGCTCATGGGAGCGAGCAGCGGCAGCCCGCCGGCACGGGTCACGGTCTCGAAGCCGATGGCGGTCAAACCGATTGCCTGCAGTTGCCGGGCCAATTGCACCTCGGCGGCCAGATGCAGGTAACAGAACAGCAGATGATCCGGGCGCAGGTGCTCGAGATCCCCCGCCACCGGCTCCTTGACCTTGATGATCAGTTCGCCATGGGCATAAACAGCGGCGGCGTCGGGCAGGACCTCCACGCCGGCAGCGCGGAATTCGTCGTCGGTATAGCCCGATGTCAGGCCGGCCCCGGCTTCGACCGCCACCGCATGGCCGGCCTGGACCAGATCGGCGCAGGCCGCCGGGATCAACCCGACCCGGCCCTCGAGCGTCTTGATCTCCTTCGGTATCCCGATGCGCATGCCCTCTCCTTTACCCCCCCGATCAAAGCCCGTACCATTACGGCGCGTCGTGCATACGGCGAAGATTTCCAGGTCCCTGGCCCCTGCCAGTCAATGCGGAGCCATTATACATGAGCGAACCCAAGCACTGTCGTCTACTGATTCTCGGATCCGGCCCGGCCGGCTACACCGCCGCCATCTATGCCGCGCGCGCCAATCTCAACCCCGTTCTGATCACGGGCCTCGAGCAGGGCGGCCAGCTGATGACGACCACCGAGGTCGAAAACTGGCCCGGCGGCGCCCCGGATCTGCAGGGGCCGCAACTGATGGACGAGATGCGCCAGCACACTGAGCGCTTCGACGCCGAAATCGTCTTCGACCACATCAACAGCGTCGACCTCAGGCAGCGCCCGTTTCAGCTCCAGGGTGATTCCGGCAGCTACAGCTGCGATGCGTTGATCATCGCCACCGGTGCCTCGGCCATGTACCTGGGCCTGGACTCCGAAGAGGCCTTCAAGGGCCGGGGTGTATCGGCCTGTGCGACCTGCGACGGCTTCTTCTACCGGGACAAGAAGGTGGCTGTCATCGGCGGCGGCAACACCGCCGTGGAGGAGGCCCTGTATCTGGCCAACATCGCCTCGCACGTCACCCTGGTGCACCGCCGCGACGCCCTGCGCGCCGAGAAGATCCTGCAGGACCGGCTGTTCGCCAAGGAGAAGGAAGGCAAGGTCACCATCGAATGGAACCATGTGCTGGACGAGGTGCTGGGTGACGACGCCGGCGTGACCGGCATGCGCCTGAAGAACACCCAGGACGACTCAAGCAAGGAGATCGATGTCCACGGTGTCTTCATCGCCATCGGCCACAAGCCCAACACCGACATGTTCGAAGGGCAGCTGGATATGGAGCATGGCTATATCAAGGTGAAGAGCGGCACCGAGGGCAATGCCACCGCCGCCAGCGTGGAAGGCGTGTTCGCCGCCGGCGACGTCATGGATCACGTCTACCGCCAGGCGATCACCTCCGCCGGCACCGGCTGCATGGCCGCGCTGGACGCCGAGAAGTACCTCGACAACCTGGATCAGAGTGCCAGTCATTACTGACCCTGACCGGTGGATAGCTGTTACCCAGCGACATCAACGCAGAGAACGCAGAGGCACAAAGACGCGGAGTTTTCTTAAGAAGCTTCTGATTATTGCTATTTCCGTCATTCCCGCGAAGGCGGGAACCCAGATGGGTCAGAGGCATGGATGCCCGCCTCCGCGGGCATGACGAATAAATCAGAGATTCTTTGCTTTACTCTAATATATTCTTTGCGCCTCTGCGTCTTTGCGTTCTCTGCGTTGATGGCTCGCAGTCACTAGCAGCTAGCCGACATTAAAGCCCGCCATTGGTGGGCTTTTTTGCGTCCGTTATCCGGGTACACTCACTCCAATGCAGATTCAGGTAACCAACAGCATCGACACCGTCGCCGCCGCCGACTGGGACCGCCTCAATCCGGACGGCAATCCCTTCCTGCGCCATGCCTTCCTGGCCGCGCTGGAACACCACGATTGCGTAGGCGAGACCTTCGGCTGGCTGCCGCATCACCTGCTGGCCCGTGACGAGCAGCGTCGGCTGGTCGGCGCCGTGCCCCTGTACTTCAAGACCAACTCCTACGGCGAATTCGTCTTCGACTGGGCCTGGGCCGACGCCAGCGAGCGTGCCGGCATGCACTATTATCCCAAGGCAGTGGTGGCCATACCCTATACCCCCGTCACCGGGCGGCGGCTGCTGATCGATCCGACGCTGCCCGATCCCGAACCGGTGCGCCGCGGGCTGATCGAGGCCGCCGGCGAACTCGCCTGCGAGCAGGGCCTGTCCTCACTGCACTGGCTGTTTCCCGATGCGACCGACACCGACAGCCTGGAGAGTGCCGGTTACCTGCTGCGGCTGGGCTGCCAGTATCACTGGACCCAGCCGGGCTATCGCGACTTCGACGATTTTCTCGACACCTTCAGCGCCCACAAGCGCAAGAAACTCAGGCGTGAACGGCGACGGGTCATCGAAGCGGGCATCGAGCACCGCATCGTCCATGGCCATGAGGCCGATGAGAGCCACTGGCGGATCATGCATCGCTATTATCAATCCACGTTCGATAAAAAGTGGGGCACCGCCACCCTGAACCTGCCCTTCTTCCGCGAACTCGGCGCCACCATGGGCGAGCAGGTGGTACTGATCTTTGCCTGCATCGATGCCCGGCCGGTGGCCGGGGCCCTGTGCTTTCGCAGTCCGAGCGCACTCTATGGGCGCCATTGGGGCTGCGAGGCCGACTACCATAGCCTTCACTTCGAGACCTGCTACTATCAGGGCATCGACTACTGCATCCGGGAGGGCCTGAGCCTGTTCGAACCCGGTGCCCAGGGCGAACACAAGGTCAGCCGGGGATTTCTGCCCACGCCGACCTGGTCGGCGCACTGGATCGCCCAACCCCGGCTGCGGGACGCGATCGCGGATTTCCTGTCACGGGAGCAGCGGGCCATGCGTGACTACATCCACACCCTCAACGCGGAACACCTGCCCTACAAGGCCGACCGGCTGCCGCCGGCCGCCCGTCACGTGCGTCGCATCGACTGAACCTGCGATGACCCGACGTCAATCCGCCCCCTACTGGCTCAACCCGGCCAACCCGCGCGCCCCCTTCCCCCCGGTGGAACTGGCGCTGCGCGAGCCGGACGGCCTGCTGGCCGTGGGCGGCGGACTGGAGCCCGAGCGTCTGCTCAATGCCTACCGCCACGGCATCTTCCCCTGGTACAGCGAGGGCCAGCCCATCCTCTGGTGGTCACCGGACCCGCGCACGGTCCTGTTCCCGGAACAGCTCAAGGTTTCGCGCAGCCTGCGCAAGACCTTGCGGCAGCGGCGTTTCGAGGTCAGTCTGGACACGGACTTCGCCGGCGTGATCCGCGGTTGCGGCGAGCCACGCCGGGACGAGCCCGGCACCTGGATCACCACCGAGATCCGCCAGGCCTACGAGCGTCTGCACGGGATGGGCCTGGCCCACTCGGTGGAGACCTGGCAGGACGGCCATCTGGTCGGCGGCCTGTACGGCGTGGCCCTGGGCCGGGTCTTTTTCGGCGAGTCCATGTTCAGCCGCACCAGCGACGCCTCCAAGGTCGCCTTCGTGCATCTGGTGCGCCAACTCGCGGCCTGGGACTTTGCCCTGATCGACTGTCAGGTCCATACCCGTCACCTCGCCAGCCTGGGCGCGGTCGATATCCCCCGGCGCGACTTCATCCAGCGGCTCGAGGCGGCCCTGCAGCACCCGCACCGGCGCGGACCCTGGCGGTTTGACAGCCCGGAGGGGCTTGCCTAACCTGCAACAGGGTATACACCACCGGCGCCGTACCATACCCTCTCCCCAACCTTCTCCCGCGTGCGGGAGAGGGAGCCAACGCGCCGCTGCGCGAAGCCTTTAGTCCATGAATCGTCCCACCGACATCCAACTCTATGTCACCCCGCCGCAGCAATGCAGCTATCTGCCGGACCGGGAGGCGGTCAGCATCTTCGTCGAGCCGGGGACCGCGGACAATCCCATCTACAGCCACCTCATCCGGCACGGCTTCCGCCGTAGCGGCGAGCACATCTACCGCCCGGCCTGTCACGGCTGCCAGGCCTGTGTCTCGGTGCGCATACCGGTGGCGCGCTTCACACCCTCGCGGCGTGACCGGCGTTGCCGCAAACGCAATCAGGATCTGACAGGGCACTGGCTGAAGGGGCACTATGCCCCGGAGTATTTCGAGCTCTATCAGCGTTACCTGGCTGCCCGCCACCCCGGTGGCGGAATGGACAAGACCTCTCCGACCCAGTTTCGCCAGTTTCTGCTCAGCCGCTGGAGCCAGACCCTGTTCCTTGAACTGCGGCTGGATGAGCAGCTGATGGCCGTGGCCTGTACCGACCTGGTCGATGACGGTCTGTCGGCGGTCTACACCTTCTTCGAACCCGGCGCCGATTCCCGCGGCCTGGGCAACTACGCCATCCTGCAGCAGATTGATCTGGCCCGGCGCCTGCATCTGGACTGGGTGTATCTGGGCTACTGGATTGAAAATTCACCTAAAATGGCCTACAAACGCCGATTCCGGCCGCTCCAGGGCTACCAGGGCGACCGCTGGCGGGAATTGTCTGACCAGCCTTAAGAGCGCCACGGAATACACGGAAAGCACGGAAAAAAATCAATAACATTGCATTGGCGCTATGCGCCAAGTGGTCAGGAGAGCGGGTTTTGAATCCTGTTTGTCCGTGTTTTCCGTGTATTCCGTGGCGCTCTTGAGTGATTCCGTGTTTTCCGTGGCTATTTCTGTTTTACGTGGCACGCTGACCCGCTATAATGCGCCATTCGCCAAGTCACTGAATTGAAGGTTTATGGCCAAAGAAGACCACATCGAAATGGAAGGCCGGGTGCTGGAGACCCTGCCCAATACCATGTTCCGCGTCGAACTCGAGAACGGCCACGTCGTCACTGCCCACATCTCGGGCAAGATGCGCAAGCACTACATCCGTATCCTGACCGGCGACAAGGTCACCGTGCAGCTGACCCCTTACGATCTGAGCAAGGGCCGGATCGTCTACCGTTCCCGCTGATCCCGCCCTCTCCGGCGTCAACCCGCATTTCCCCTGCGCATAAAAAACCGCCCAACCGGGAGACGGTCGGGCGGTGAGACTCATGCGGCCTGGCGGGGGTAATCAGGCTTCCTCTTCCTCCGGAATCTCGATCTCGAGTTCGCCGTCCCTGAGGTGCACATGCACCTCACCGCCCTTGACCAGGCGGCCGAACAGCAACTCCTCGGCCAGCGGCTTCTTGATGTACTCCTGCACCACGCGGGCCATCGGGCGGGCGCCCATCTTCGGATCGTAGCCCTTCTCGGCCAGCCACAGCCGGGCCTCGTCGTCGACATGCAGCGACACGCCCTTCTCCTGCAGCTGGGCCTCCAGCTCGAAGATGAACTTGTTCACCACCTGCGCCACCATGGTCGGATCCAGCGACTTGAACTGGATGATGCCGTCCAGGCGGTTGCGGAACTCCGGCGTGAACAGGCGCTTGATCGCCTCCATGCCGTCGGTGGTGTGATCCTGCCGGGTAAAACCGATCGAGCGCCGGTCCATGTCCTGCGCGCCCGCATTGGTGGTCATGACAATGATCACGTTGCGGAAATCCACCTTGCGGCCGTTGTTATCGGTGAGCGTGCCGTGGTCCATCACCTGCAGCAGCAGGTTGAACACCTCCGGATGGGCCTTCTCGATCTCGTCGAGCAGCACCACCGAATGCGGGTGCTTGAGCACCTCGTCGGTCAACAGCCCGCCCTGGTCGAAACCAACATAGCCCGGCGGCGCGCCGATCAGCCGCGAGACCGTGTGGCGTTCGATGTACTCGGACATGTCGAAACGGATCAACTCGA
>PABG01000005.1 GCA_002699185.1 Gammaproteobacteria bacterium
ATTCGGCCTGGTGTTCTGGATTGTGGCGATCGTGCTTGTCGTCGGTCTGGTCATGGGCCTGAGCGGCAGAGGTGGCGGGAACGGCGGTCGCAGCACACCCAACGCCCGCGACATTCTCAAGGAACGCTATGCCAGAGGCGAGATCGACCGGGATGAATACGAACGCAAAATGAAGGATCTGGATCGCTGAGTGGTGGCGCCGATTCAGGAATGCCCGGAAGGATTGGCAGCAGTCGGCGTTGTCATGATTTCATCGTGGTCATTGCAGGCATGAACAGGAGATCTGTCTCACCGAAATCGTGTCCCAGCTGGCTTATCAATGTTGTGATCTGGCCCCTATGGTGAGTCTGATGATGGAACAGGTGCAGCAGAATGTCTTCCATGCGAAACTGTCGATGTTTCTTGTCAACGGCTGATATGTAACTGATCTCCCTGTCAAGGTCGATTTCGGTCAGTGCTGCAACCCAGTTCAGAATGCGCTGATCTTCCATGCGGCGTTCCCGGTGAAGATCGTCAAAGTCGGCGTAGAGTTCCTCGGCCAGAGAGGAGACGACGAATGGCTCGCCGGTCAGGCGCCCCATCCAGAGCCGGTCGGCGAGCAGCAAGTGATTGAAGGTGCCGTGAATGGAGCGGAAGAAGGCACCCGTGTCGCGTTTGCGGTCCGAATCCGGTATCCGCGCGCATACCTCAAACAGCTCTCCATTTATCCAGCGGTTGTACTCGGCCAGCAGATTGACATGGTGCAGGCGATTCCAGGCCATCTTCAGCTCCTCGTTTCTTTCTCGACCAGTCTGTGGAAGGCGCCTTCAAGCCGCCGTGTGAGCAGGCCGGGTGATTGTTTCATCCGCCGTCCATCCACCGAGCGTACGGGCAGGATCTCGGCGCCGGTGCCGCAGAGAAAGCACTCATCGGCAGTGTGAATATCATACAGGGTGAGGGAGCGTTCGGCCGCTTCCATCCCTTCCTCCCTGCAAAGCTCCAGAATGATGCCGCGCGTGATGCCGTCAAGCGCTCCGTCGCTCACCGGCGGGGTGAGCAGGCGGTCATTGCGCACGACGAATATATTTTCAGCACTCCCCTCGGCGACGAAGCCGCGTTCGTTGAGCAGCACTGCTTCGTCGGCACCTGCCCGGTATGCCTCCATTCTGGCGAGGATATTATTGAGATAGTTCAGGCTTTTGATGCGCGGGTCGAGTACCGTCGGCCCCGGGCGTCGGGTGGAGGCGGTGATCAGGTCCAGGCCGGCGCGGCGTTTGGCGTCCTCTGCCAGTGCCACCCTGTCGGCAATGATGAATAGATTCGGTTGTTCGCATTGGGTCGGATCGAGTCCCAGGCCGCCTGGACCGCGGGTTACCACCAGACGGAGGTAGCCTTCCGGTTGGTCGAACGCGGTGATTGCCGCATCGACGCCAGCCTGCAGTTCTGTGCGGGATGGGAGCTTGAGCATCAGAGCTCGCGCTGATGACTCCAACCTGTCGAGATGGGCAGCCAGACGCAGGGGTCTGCCGTTGTAGAAGCGGATGCCCTCGAAGACTCCGTCGCCGTAGAGCAGGCCGTGGTCGTTCAGCGGGACCCCGGCATCCGTCCCTGTTACCAGGCGGCCATTCAGCCAGTAAACCGGTTCTGTCATGCGTTGTGTCTCCCAGTGATTGCACTACAACTCTCCCACCGGAATGGCAACCAGTACAGATTCAAAACTTTAAAAATAAATACAGTACAGTTATATTTCCAGAAGGTTTGTTATGGCGCTGCAGAGGCGAAACTGTATGGGTAGGCGAGGATTGCGCTACGAGCAGGTAGCCGGGCACATCCGTGACCAGGTGCGTCGCGGGGTGCTTCGCCCGGGAGAGCGCATTCCCTCGGTGCGCAGCCTCAGCCGGCGGCTGGGGGTCAGTGTGTCCACGGTCGTGCAGGGCTACGGGCTGCTGCAGGACGAGCGTCTGATCGAATCGCGCCCACAGTCGGGTTACTACGTCAGGGCACCGGCACGCCGCCCGCCCGCCCCGGCCATGAGTCGTCCCGAATCTTATCCAGTACCCGTCACGGTCAGCGAACTGGCCCTTCAGGTGGTTCAGGCCTACCGAACGTCTGGCGTGATCCAGATGGGAACGGCCTTGCCGCGCACTGACTTTCCGGGGGTGGCACAGCTGCACCGGACCCTGGCCACCCTGGCTCGCCGTCCGGATTCCAGGCTGCGGGACTACGACATGCCGCCCGGCAATGACGCCCTGCGACTACAGATCGCCCGGCGCGCCGTTGATGCCGGCGTGGCCGTGTCACCGGATGATGCGGTAGTCACCAATGGCTGCCAGGAAGCGCTCGTACTCTGCCTGCGTGCCGTGGCCGAAGCCGGTGACACCGTCGCCATCGAGTCCCCGGCCTTCTTCGGCATCCTGCAGGCGGTTGAGTCGCTCGGACTGAAGGCCCTGGAGATTCCCACCGATCCGAAACACGGCATCAGTCTTGATGCGCTGAGGCTGGCCCTGGAGCAGTGGCCGCTCAAGGCGGTGCTGCTCACCCCCAACTTCAGCAATCCCCTGGGCTATTGCATGGCCGATGCGCGCAAGGAGGAACTGGTCACACTGCTGGAGGCAGCCGGTGTGCCATTGATCGAGGACGACATCAACGGCGATCTCAATTACCAGGGCAATCGACCGAAAGCCGCGAAGGCATGGGACAGAAGCGGCAATGTACTGCTCTGTTCCTCTTTATCGAAGACCCTCGACCCCGGGCTGCGCATTGGCTGGACCCTGCCTGGTCGCTTCCGCGACAAGCTCATTCACCTCAAACTCGTCAACAGCATGGCGAGCGCCACTCTGCCCGCTTATGCCGCTGCGGAGTATCTGGAATCGGGAGGCCATGATCGTCATCTGCGTACCATCCGCAAGGCGTACCGCGAACGCCGCGATCGTTTCCTGGAACTGGCTCAACGTCTGTTTCCCGAAGGGGTTCGTGTCACCTCGCCGGAGGGGGGATTCATCGCCTGGATCGAACTATCCCACGGCATCGATGCCGTACAGCTCTACCATCAGGCGATACAACGCGGCGTGAGCATCGCACCGGGGCCGCTGTTCTCTCCAAGCGGGAAATACGGCTGCTTCATACGGCTCAATTTCGGCCAGGTTGGATTCGAGGATATGGCGAAGGGTTTGTCTATCCTCAGTGGCTTGCTGAGCAAGCCTGGGTAAGGGGGCAAAAATCTACAGAGAAGGTTTGGCAGTTATTGCAAATACACTGCTGCCAGAGATGCTCATGTTTCATAACGTCAGAACCATTTCTGAGGCATCGTAACGGATCTTCTTCAGATTTGAATTGGTGTCTTCGGGATGCCGTATACCCAATGCGCAGATCACGGAGGTCTCCAATCCCAGTGTCTCCAGATTGAGTACGCTGTCGTACCCGGCCGGTTCGATACCGCCCATCGGGCAGGTGTCAATCTTCATTGCCGCGGCCGCCGTGAGCAGGGTGCCGAGTGCAATATGGGCCTGCTGGTGCGCCCATTCCCGTCGCTGGCGCGAATCCATGCCGGCGAATACCCCTTTCATGTGATCCGCCAGCCCCTGAAGGGAGGACTCCGGCACACCGCGCGCGGTTGATACCGAATGAATATAGTTGTTCACCATCGTGTCACCGATGCTTTTCTGGGCGGCGAAGACCACCAGATGCGAGCACTGGAGCACCTTTTCCTGACCATAGGAATGAGGCAACAGTTTTTCGCGGGTCTCGCGACTGTTCACCATGACCAGGCGATAAGGCTGCAGACCGTAGGAGGTCGCGCTCAGCCGGGTAGCGGTCAGCAGGTCCTGGATCCTTTCCTCCGCTATGCGCTCGGCCGAGAATTTGCGCACGGCATAGCGCCAGTTCAATGCCTCAATGATATTCGTGGCCATTGCCTGTTCCTCTGTTTATTTATCCTGCCTGGACGTCTTCATTCAGCGTTGTGTTCAGATAGCCCTGAACGTCGGGTGCGTGGTATCGCTTAAGCACATGTTCCACCCAGGCATCGCGTTCGAACGCAATTACACGCATATCCCATGTGCAGGCGATCAGTCCGGTCGGTGTCATATATGCCAGGTCGAGCGGGGTTTCCGCGCTGGAGACATAGACATGGTGGTGAAGTTCGTTTTCATCGGCCCACCAGTCGATAAATACGAAATTTCCACCCCTTCCTGCATGTATACCCACGAATCCGACCCCGTAATGATTTGTGTCGACCGCGCTGGCTAGCAGTCGTTGCCCGGTAATCTCGCGGGCTGCCTTGCACAGTTGATCATCCGGTATATCACCTGAGTATGAGATGCCGTATACCTTCAGGCTGAAGCCGGCGATGGCCCAGGTGTCGATGATTCGGGTAGGACGCTTGCGGTAGGGCTCGGTAAGTTTTATATGCATTGCTTGACTCCTATGGATTCAATGGTTGACGGCAGGTTTTCGGTGCCGGTTGTTTTGCGGAGTGAAGGTTCCGGGTCCAGGTGGTCAGCAGCACTCCCATGAATATCAGCCCCATGCTCATCAGGTCGCTGCTGTCATAATGTTCGTTCCACAGGAGGATGCCGGCGAGTACTGTCACGGCCGTGATCACGTAGCCCATCTGGCTGAGATAGACCGGGCCGCCGACCCTGAGCAGGTTGAAGGAGCTGAGATAGGAGGTACCCGCCATGCCGGCCAGAATTGTCAGTAACAGCGTGGTGTCGGTTGTGGTCGGCAGGACCCCGACAAAGGTGCCGCTGGCCAGGTTGATGAGGAACAGACCGATGCCCTGCACCGACAGCATGCCGATCACCAGTGGCCCCGCTTCGCTCCCGGGCGGCCAGAAGTGACTGCGGTAGATGTTGCTGGATGCCAGGGTGAGCGGGATGCCGAGCGCCAGGAGCAGATAGCCCCAGTCCCCGGTCGGTTCCAATGCAGCCTGCGGCGCTACCAACAGAGCCACGCCACCCAGACCGACCATCAGCCCCAGCAGGCGCAGCGGGTGACCGGGTTCGAGGCCCAGAACACGTGCCAGGGCATAGGTGACAATGGGGGACAGGGCGGTCAGTAACCCCACCATGCCCACCTGCAGTTTCTGCAGCGCGGTAAAGGCCAGTACATAGGGCAGGCTGATCCCCAGCAGCCCTCCGATCAGGTAATAGCGGACATGCGTCGCATCCCAGCGGGGGAACCGGCGTTTGGGCAGCGCCACCGCCCACACCACCAGCGCACCGCCGCTCAGCTGCCAGAACAGGGTGAGCAGGGGCGGGAGCTGTGCCTGGCCGGCCTGTTTCCCGGCAATGAAGACACCAGCTGCCAGAACGCCGGATACAACCAACAGCAGAAACGCTTTCATATTGTGTTGTCCTGCGGTTGCGTCAACTCGATCACATTGCGATCCGGATCCCGGAAGAAGATCGAGACGCTGCCATCGCCGAACCTGACCGGGCCTTCCGTGATGACCAGCCCCAGTGCGGTAATCTCACGCTGGGCCGTGACGATATCCGCCACCTGCAATGCAATATGCGTCAGTCCCGGGTAGAGCTGTTCCTCGTCCATGAGAATGTTACGGTTACCATTGTCGCTGGTGGCGGAGTCGAGCAGATTGAGCACGACCCCGCTGGGATGACTGAGTACAACAACCCCTTCGGCCGGGTCATCCCGTGTCAACTCGAATCCCAGTGACCGGTAGAATCCGATCGAGCGATCGAAATTCGCAATCCGTATACCAAGGTGGGCGATACCGTTGATCTCAATCATGATCTGCCTCCCGACCTGACTTCCTGACCGGTAGCGCGCCGGGCCGCATGAGCGCTCCGTCGGCGCCGCGCAGCTTCAGCGAGCCGCCAATGAAGGCGAATTCATAAACCCTGTCCCGGGCCAGTGACTCCAGGGGGCTGGTACCGACCCGATCCGCCCGGGCCTGGCTGGTGACGATCCCCAGCCCGACGGCGAGGAACAGGCAGGCAAGACACAGGGGTATTCTCATGGCTGTGCTCCTTGTCTCGGTTCCGGAAAGCTGCCATCAGGCAGTCCCGGGTGGATGATGTGAGAAGGAGCTTAATAGCTATTCGATATTCCATAATCCGGCTATCTGGAATAACATTGTTCACAAATATTTACTAATCAGGGTGGGGTATGGAGCGGCTGGGTGATATCGCAGTGTTCGTGCAGGTGGTGGACAGCGGCAGCTTCACCGCTGCGGCCGACCGGCTCGGGCTGTCCAAGGCGGTGGTCAGCAAGTACGTGACCCGGCTGGAGGATCATCTCGGGGCGCGGCTGCTGAATCGCACCACCCGCCGACTCAGCCTGACCGAGGTGGGCAGGACCTTTTATGCCCGCAGCCAGGCCGGGTTGCAGGAAATCGAGGAGGCCGAGGCGGAAGTCTCCCGCCTGCAGGGCGCGCCGCGTGGAACCCTGCGACTGAACGTACCCATGTCGTTCGGCATTCTTCACATTGCGCCCGCCATCCCGGAGTTCCTGGCGCGCTACCCCGACCTCGCCGTGGACATGAATCTGGATGACCGGCAGATCGATCTGATCGAGGAGGGCTTTGACCTGGCGATCCGGATTGCCGAACTGCCGGATTCCACATTGGTGGCAAGGCGCCTGGCCCCCTGCAGGCACGTCGTCTGCGGCGCGCCGGGATACTTCCAGCGTCACGGCATCCCGCGCACCCCCCGGGAACTGGGCGACCATAACGCCATTACCTTTCAATACCAGAGTTCGGCGCGGGAATGGCACTTCCTGGCACCGGACGGCGCGACCCTGCGCGTGCCGATCAGCGGGACCATCCAGATGAATAACAGCCTCGCCCTGCGCGAAGCGCTGCTGCACGAGGCGGGTATCACCTTAACTCCGACCTTTGTGGTCGGTGCGGATATCGAGGCGGGCAGGTTGCAGGCTGTGTTGACGGACTATAAAACACTGGAACTGTCCATCTACGCGATCTACCCGCAGCACCGGCATCTCTCGCCCAAGGTGAGGGCATTTGTCGATTTCATTGCCGAGCGGTTTGCAGGAAAACCGTATTGGGACCTCGGACAATCTGTTGGTAATGAATAAACGTTCAGACAATACAGCGATCAAATGGATGTGTTCTGACTTAAATAATGAAGTGATTGCTGCAGTGGCAGCATCGACTCAGTGCCAGGCAAGGCTGGAAGGTATTACAAGAGACATAATCCGGTTGATGATGAAGCGCCGGGGGCGATTCTGAAGTGCCCGGAAGGATTACCGGCCTGCGGCCGTTCTGCGCACCGCCGGTGCTTGTCGAACAGTGTATGAGTCGGAGGTTCGAATCTGCTGAATTCCCCATAAAGCACAAAAGGCCACCCAAGGGTGACCTTTTGTGCTTTATCTGGCGCGCCCGGAAGGGTTCGAACCTCCGTCCGCCTGATTCGTAGCCGGTTTGAACGAAACAATCAGGCATTAATATCAATTGGTTGCATGACTGGCTGTCCGCTGCGCACTACAGCTGAGTCATTGAAAGATCGCATAAGTTCATATCGGCATATCTCATGTCGCACACACTGTCCATCACTCTCTGGCAAGTAAATTTCCTTCCATGTACCAATGCTGTACTGCTTATTTAAATATATGGTTGACAATATATATGATCATCCATATATTTCCGCCCATGGAACCTGATCCCGATACCTTCTTCGCCGCTCTGGCCCATCCGCTTCGCCTGCGCGCCCTGTTGCTGCTGCAGGGTGAGGGGGAGTTGTGCGTGTGCGAGCTCACCCATGCCCTGGACGTCTCCCAGCCCATGATCTCCCGCCACCTGGCCCAGCTGCGCCAGGCCGGGGTGGTGAGCGACCGGCGCCGGGGTCAGTGGGTGTATTACCGGCTGCACGAGCACCTGCCTGACTGGGCCCGGCAGGTGCTGGCGGCGACGCTTTCAGGCGTGGCCGGACAGGTCCCCTATGCCGATGACAGCGCGGCACTTGCCAATATGCCCAACCGGCCCGCCACCGCCTGCTGCGCCTGAATCCCTATTGCTGACTTTCCTTTCCTTACAGGAGTCTTCCATGAACCTGCTGTTTCTCTGCACCGGCAATGCCTGCCGCTCCCAGATGGCCGAGGGCTGGGCGAAGCAACTCGCTCCGGCGGGCTGGCACATCGATTCGGCCGGCATCGAGGCCCACGGCAAGAACCCGCGCGCCATCGCCGTCATGGCCGAGGCGGGCGTGGATATCTCGGACCAGGCATCCACCCGCGTGACCGATGCCATGCTGGCGGCTGCGGATCTGGTGATCACTGTCTGCGGCCATGCCGACGAGCACTGTCCGGCGCTGCCGCCCGGCACCCGCAAGGTGCACTGGCCGCTGGAGGATCCGGCGAAGGCCACCGGCACTGAAGAGGAGATCCTCGCCGTGTTCCGTGCCGCGCGGGATGACATCCGCCAGCGGGTGAGCGAGCTGCTGCAGCGGCTGCAGCAGGAGCAGGCGCAACAGTGAGTCGCGACATCGTTCATTCGTCATTGCGAGGCGCATAGCGCCGCGGCACAAGCGAGCTTGCGAGCGCAGAACGCCCGCAGGGCGGCCCCGAAGGGGTGAGCGTAGCGAATAATCTCCAAACCGCATGAGTCCGCGTTACGGGATTGCCACGCTTCGCTCGCAATGACGGGGGATAAATCAATCGACTGGTGGGTCGCGTCAGGCAGGTGGGTCGGATTAGCGCAGCGTAATCCGACGTCCCGCGGCATGTTGGGTTAGGCGCTGCGCGCCTAACCCAACCTACGTTGTGTCGATGTTCGTTTGGACATCCTTCAATATACAAATACAGAGGAATCACAGATGAGCAGCCAGTGCGAAACCACCGCCAGACGCGCCGCCGGCGCCGACATGGGGTTGTTCGAGCGCTACCTGACCCTGTGGGTGTTCCTGTGCATCCTCGCCGGGATCGGGCTGGGGCATTTCTTCCAGGGTGCCTTCGAGATCATCGGCGGCATGGAGGTCGCGCAGGTCAACCTGCCGGTGGCGGTGCTGATCTGGCTGATGATCATCCCCATGCTGCTCAAGATCGACCTGCGCGCCCTGAAGGGCGTGCGTAAGCATGCGCGCGGCGTAGGGGTGACCCTGTTCGTGAACTGGGCGGTCAAGCCGTTTTCGATGGCGCTGCTGGGCTGGCTGTTCATCGGCTGGCTGTTCCGGCCCTGGCTGCCGGCGGAGCAGATCGACTCCTACATCGCCGGGCTGATCATCCTGGCCGCCGCGCCCTGCACGGCCATGGTGTTTGTCTGGAGCCACCTCACCGAGGGCGAGCCGCACTTCACCCTGACCCAGGTGGCGCTGAACGATGTCATCATGATCTTCGCCTTCGCCCCCATCGTGGGTCTGTTGCTGGGGCTGTCGGCCATCAGCGTGCCCTGGGCGACTCTGCTGCTGTCGGTGCTGCTCTATATCGTCGTGCCGCTGATCATTGCCAATCTCTGGCGGCGCTGGCTGCTCGATCACGAGCACGGTTACCTGCGCCTGCAGCGGGTGCTGGACCGGATGCATCCGGTGTCGCTGGCCGCGTTGCTGGCCACGCTGGTGCTGCTGTTCGGCTTTCAGGGCGGACAGATCATCAATCAGCCCCTGATCATCGCCCTGCTGGCCGTGCCCATCCTGATCCAGGTGCTGTTCAACTCGGGGCTGGCCTATCTGCTCAACCGGGCAGTGAAGTCGCCGCACTGTGTGGCCGGTCCCTCGGCCCTGATCGGCGCCAGCAACTTCTTCGAGCTGGCCGTGGCCACCGCCATTGTGCTGTTCGGGTTTGAGTCCGGCGCGGCGCTGGCCACTGTGGTCGGGGTGTTGATCGAGGTGCCGGTGATGCTGCTGGCGGTGCGGGTGGTCAACCGCAGCCGGGACTGGTACGAGCGCCCGGCCGGGGTGCCGGGCCATGCCGAATGCTGCCCGGGGGACTGACCTTGCACCATGCGGGCAGGGGAGGGCGGAAGGATCCGAAAGACAATCACGATGTCTGCATCGTTTCCTGCCCGGATGCTTCTGCCGTCAGCGTCAGGCATCCCGGGTGAGCACACGCTCTTCCAGCCATTCCCGCCATACCGCCAGCATCACGGTCAGCACGATCGGCCCCAGGAACAGGCCCACCAGACCGAAGGCGCGCAGACCGCCGAACACGCCCAGCAACACCAGGAAGAAGGGGACGCGGGCGGCGCTGCTGATGGCGATCGGCCGGATGAGATTGTCGATCATGCTGATGACGAGGGCCCCCCACAGCAGCAGACCGAGGCCGGGCCAGAGCGCGCCCGTGGCGACCAGCCAGATGCCGGCCGAACCCCACACCACCGGCGCGCCGAACGGGATCAGGGCCAGGACGGCGGTCAGTGCCCCCAGCAGCACCGGGGTGTCCAGGCCCGCCACCCAGTAGCCGAGCCCGGCCAGCGCGCCCTGGGCCAGCGCGGTCAGCACCAGGCCGTAGACCACGCCCCGGGTGGTGGCGGTCACCGCCTGCCAGTAGCCTTCCACCCGGTCCCCGAGGAAACGCTGCAGGACCAGCCGGGTTTCCGAAATGATCCGTTCGCCGTCGCGGAACAGGAAGAACAGCGCCAGCAGCGTGATGCCCAGCTTGAACACATTGCGCCCGACCGCGCCGAGGATGCCCCGCACCTCGTCCAGCCACTGGGGCCCCTGGGCGGTGAGCCAGTCGCGCAGGCCGGCGGGATCGCTCGCCAGCAGCTCGAGCAATGCCTGCAGGCGCTCGCCGAGCCAGGGGATGTCGGCCAGCGCTGCCGGCAGGGTGGGTCCCTGGGCCAGCCAGGCCTGGGCCGCGCGATAGGCGCTGGCGAGTTCCTCGCCGAGCAGGGCGGTGATGGCCACCAGGGGAATGAACAGCGCGGTGGCGACCAGTGCCGCCATGAGTGCGGCGCTGAGATTGTCGCGTCCGCCCAGCCAGCCGTGCAGCCTGCGGTACAGCGGCCAGGTGGTGTAGACCAGTATCGCGGCCCAGACCAGGGGGACCAGGAAGTCGCGCAGCACCCGGTAGCCGAGCAGCAGCAGCAGGGCCAGGAACAGCCCCACCGCCAGCATGCCGACGGGATTGGGCCGCGCAGGCTGCGGCGTCAGCGGCGAGGCAGCGGTTGGAGGAGACCGGGACTCATCATTCATGGCCGGATTCTATCCCAATCGTCTGAAGGCTGTCCGGCTCAGGAGCGCAGCCGCCCCAGCAGCCGGCCCAGGCCCTTGCGCATTTCATTCAGGACCAGGATGGAGGCGGCGACGCCGGTGGCCAGCAGCCATTCCCGCGCGCCCAGTGCCGTGGTATGGAAGATCTGCTGCGCTGGCGGCCAGTGCACCGCCAGCACCTGCAGGCCGACGACCCCCGCCAGGGCCAGCCAGAGTTTCGGATTGGTGAACAGATAGCCGCGCAGGGCGGATGCCTCCCCGGCCCGGGCATTGAAGGCGTTGAAGCACTGAAACAGCACGAAGGTGGTGAAGGCCAGGGTCAGGGCCTGTGCCTCGGGCAGCTTGTGCAACCCGTAATACAACATCCCCAGGGTGCCGATGGTCATGATCCCGCCATAGAAGATCAGCCGCGCCAGCCGCGGCAGACTCAGGATGTGCGCATCCGGCGCGCGCGGCGGCTGGGCCATGATGCCGGGGCGCGGCGGGTCCAGCCCCAGGGCCAGCGCCGGCGGGCCGTCCATGATCAGGTTGACCCACAGCAGCTGCACCGCCGTGAAGGGCAGCGGCAGGCCCAGCAGCGGGGCCAGGGCCACGGTGAGGATGGCGCCGATGTTGGTGGAGAGCTGGAAGCGCACGAACTTGACGATGTTGTCATAGAGGGTGCGCCCTTCCTCCACCGCCTGCACGATGGTGGCGAAGTTATCGTCGGTGAGTACCATGGCCGCCGCCTCGCGGGTGACATCGGTGCCGGTGATGCCCATGGCCACGCCCATGTCGGCGCGCTTGAGCGCGGGGGCATCGTTGACCCCGTCGCCGGTCATGGCCACCACCTCGCCCTGCGCCTTCAGCGCATCCACCAGCCGTACCTTGTGCGCCGGCGCGACCCGGGCAAACACCCCGGTCCGCTTGAGCCGGGCCGCCAGCTGCGCCTGATCCAGCCGGTCCAGCTCGGCCCCGGTGAGCACCTCACCCGCCAGGCCCAGCTCGCGGGCGATGGCGCGGGCGGTGATGGCGTGATCGCCGGTGATCATCTTGACCTGGATCCCGGCGTCCCGGCAGCGGGCGATGGCCGCGCGGGCCTCGGGCCGCGGCGGGTCCTGCAGGCCGACCAGACCGAGCAGGGTCAGCGCCTCGGCCCGGGCCGGCAGATCCCCTTCGGGGTCGAAGTCCCGGGCGGGAAGGTCGGCCTGCGCCAGCGCCAGCACCCGCAGGCCCTGTTCGGCCAGGGCATTGTATTCCTGCTCCACCGCCTCGCGTCCCGCCGCATCCAGCGCCCGTTCCCCGTGGGTGCCGAACACGCTGCGGCAGCGGGCGAGCAGCACGTCCGGCGCGCCCTTGGCATAGAGCCGCACCCGGTCACCGTCATGGTGGAAGGTGGCCATGTATTTGCGCGTCGAGTCGAAGGGGATCTCGGCGATGCGCGGCAGCCGCTCGCGCGCTGCCTCGGGCTCAAGCCCGCCCTTGGTCGCCAGGACCAGCAGCGCCGCCTCGGTGGGATCACCGATCACCTCGCCGGCGCGCAGCCGGCTGTCATTGCACAGGGCGGCGCATTCCAGGACGGGCTGAAGCTCGGGCAGCTCATTGTTTTCCGCGGACTCGATGGTGCCTTCGCAGGTATAGCCCTCGCCGCTGACGGTGAGCCGGGTGCCCCGGGTCCACAGCCGCCGTGCCGTCATCTGATTGAGGGTCAGGGTGCCGGTCTTGTCGGTGCAGATCACGCTGGTGCAGCCCAGGGTCTCCACCGCCGCGAGCCGTTTGACGATGGCATGGCGCCGGGCCATGCGGTGCATGCCCAGCGCCAGGGTGATGGTGACCACCGCCGGCAGCCCCTCGGGAATGGCGGCCACCGCCAGCGCGATCGAGGTCAGGATGATCTCGACCAGGGCCTCCCCGCGCAGCAGCCCGGCGATCAGGATCAGGATCACCACCAGCCCGGCGATGCCGGCCAGGCGCCGGCCCAGGGTGTCGAGCTGGCGCTGCAGCGGGGTGTCCGGCTGGGCCTCGTCGGAGAGCATCCGCGCCAGGCGGCCCATCTCGGTGTCCATGCCGGTGGCGGTGACCAGCAGCTCGCCCCGACCGCGGGTGACCACGGTGTTCATGTACCCCATGTTGGCGCGTTCGGCCAGCGGCGATTCCGCCGCACAGGCCGCGGTGTCCTTGCCGGTGGGAATGGATTCGCCGGTCAGCGTGGATTCGTCCACCTCCAGGCCATGGGCGCGTATGAGGCGGCCGTCGGCGGGGATCCTGTCGCCGGCGTCCAGCAGCACCAGATCCCCCGGCACCAGTTCCTCGGCGGGAAGCATCCGGCTGTGGCCGTCGCGGCGCACTTCCGCCTGCGGGGCGAGCATGCCCCGGAGGGCCGCCATGGCGCGTTCGGCCCGGTATTCCTGGCGAAAACCCAGCAGGGCATTGAGTACCACGACGATCAGAATGACCGCGGCGTCCTTGAGGTCGCCGATGGCGCTGGCAAGCAGGGCGGCGGCGATCAGCACCAGGATCAGCAGGCTTTTGAACTGCGCCAGCAATACCCGCCAGGGGCTGCGCCGGGCGGGCTCCGCCAGTCGGTTGGGGCCCTGGCGGGCCAGGCGTTCCCGGGCCCTGGCCGGGGACAGGCCGGTGTCGGGATCGACCTCCAGCCGCGCGGCGACCGCCTCCGGCGCCAGGGCGTGCCAGGATGGCGCTTCGCCCTCCGGTGTCGCCCCGGCGGTCATGGTTGCTGTCCCGCCTCCCGGGCGCCTCCCCACAGGCGTCGGGCGCCGAACACCAGGCCCACGGGCAGCGTGCCGGCGATGATGCCGACGCCGGCATTGAGCAGCCACGGCACCACCAGGCCGGTCAATGCATCCAGGCCCCGGGTAAGGCCTTCCAGTGCGTGATGCAGAAAGGGCAGGCCGTGGACCAGGATGCCGCCGCCGACCAGGAACATGGCCGCCATGCCCAGGACGGAGACCAGGCGCATGAAGCGCGGCGCGATGAACAGCAGCGACCGGCCCAGGCCGGCGCTGAGGCGACGCCCGGGTCCCGCCCTGTTGAGCAGTGCCAGCCCGGCGTCGTCGAGCTTGACGATGGCGGCGACCAGGCCGTAGACACCGACGGTGGCCACCAGGGCGATCAGCGCCACCACCGCCGTGCGGGTCAGGAGGTCGGCCTGTTGCGCGGCCCCCAGGGCGATCACGATGATCTCGGCGGAGAGGATGAAATCGGTGCGGATCGCGCCCCTGATCTGCGCCTGCTCCACCGCCAGCACGTCGGCCTCCCGGGCGGCCGCGGCGGTGACCAGCGCCTGCTGGTGAGCGGCCTCCGCCGCGGGGTCCTGCAGCCAGCGGTGGGCGAGCTTCTCGACCCCTTCGTAACACAGGTACAGTCCGCCGAGCATCAGCAGCGGCGTGACCAGCCAGGGCAGGAAGGCGCTGATCAGCAATGCCGCCGGCACCAGGATCAGCTTGTTGAGCAGCGACCCCCGCGCCACCGCCCAGACCACCGGGAGCTCACGCTCGGCCCGTATGCCGCCGACCTGCTGTGCGTTCAAGGCAAGATCATCGCCCAGCACGCCCGCCGTGTTCTTCGCGGCCAGCTTGGAGTAGACGGCAATATCATCCAGCAGGGTGGTGATGTCATCGAGCAGGGCGAGTAAACCCACGGTGGCCATCGAAACGTATCCTTATCGGTGCGTGGTCAATGGAAAAGAAAACCGGTCTTCCGGCGCGCGCCAATGGAGTGACCCGTAGCGATTGACGAAGTATTTTACCGGCAGAGTACACGCGTGCGAAATGACTGTTAGGGTTGCGCGGGTTGAGGTCGCGACGCAGGGCCTGGCCGGCATCACAGCGGAGGCTTCAAGATCCCGCGGTTGAGCGATAGACTGTACAAAAATACAGTATCGCAAGGACGCGGATCATGCCCTTCGCTGTGGCAGCCAGGACGGCCACCCGGGAGAGGGATGCTG
>PABG01000006.1 GCA_002699185.1 Gammaproteobacteria bacterium
CCGCCGCACCCTCGAGGCCGCCGGCTTCGAGGCCCCCGCCACCCTGCTCAGCGGCGAGGTCGAACGGGTGCTGTGCGATTACCGCTCCGCCAATGACATCGACCTGCTGGTGATGGGCGCCTACGGCCACTCGGTGATCCGCCGCTTCCTGGTCGGCAGCACCACCACCAGCGTGATGCGCAATGCCTCGGTGCCGGTGCTGCTGTTGCGTTGATGAAGTAAAAGGATTTCACCACAAAGAACACAAAGCGCACGAAGCATATATATGTAGGTTGGGTTAGCCCGTCAGGGCGTAACCCAACGGCACGCGGCCTGTGTTGGGTTACGGCGCTACGCGCCTAACCCAACCCACATGCTTTGCGGTTCAGATGTTTTTATTCTTAATCCCTTCGTGTCCTTTGTGGTTCATGCTCGTCACTTGCCCGTCAGGCGCCGCCATTCGCGGCGCGCCTTCTTGTCCGGGCGGCCGTGCGGCTGCGGGGCGGCGGCATATTGCAGCCGGCGCTGATCGCGGCGGGCCTCGCGCGCGGCGATACTGTCCGGGTCCTCGGCATAGAGCTTCTCCGCCTCGCTGGCCGAGCCGCGACGTTCGGACAGACCGGTCACCTCGATGGTGAATTCCAGCTCGCCCTTGCGGATGCGCAGGCGGTCGCCGATGCTCAGCGCGCGCGACGGCTTGACCCGGCTGTCATTGAGATGCACCTTGCCGCCGCTCACGGCCTCGGTGGCCAGGTTGCGGGTCTTGAAGAAGCGCGCCGCCCACAGCCACTTGTCGATGCGGACCTTCCCGTCGCTCATACGGCTCTCATGAGGGCTCATCCGCGGCCAGTTGCGCGGCCTGCCAGAGTTCGTCGAACGGCACCGCCCCGTCCAGGCGCCGGGTTCCGATAAAGAAGGTCGGTGTGGCCCGCACTTCGAGTTGAGCCGCGGCCAGGCGGTAGCGCTTGAGGTTGTCCTCGTAGCGGGGATCGGACCAGGCCTGATCTCCCAGCGACGGCTCCAGCCCCTGTTCCTCGATGATCGCCCGCAGCACCGCCTCGTCGCCGATATTGCGGCCGTCGCGCAGGAAGGCCTCGAACAGGGCCCGGTGCAGAGGGTAGAAGCTGGCCGCGCCCAGTTCCTTGGCCGCCTCGGCCAGCAGCAGCGCCTTGTGCGAGTTGGCGGTGAAGGTATGCTCGGCGAATTCCAGTCCGTCCTCGGCCGCCAGCACGTCGAGGCTGGCCATCAGCTGCTCCCAGGTCTCGGGGTCGTACCCAAGCTCGCTCACCGGCCGTCCTTGCTCCGGTGTCTCCGGATGGATCTCCAGCAGACACCAGTTGATCTTCACCCGGAAGGATTCGCGCAGCCGGTTCAGCCGCGCGTCGCCGACATAACAGAACGGACAGATGTAATCCGAAAAGGCGGTGACCAGCAGTTCGGGCCGGGCATCAGTCACGGATCACTGCCCGGTGACCTTGAGCAGCAGCCCGTTGAGCCGGCGCACGAAGGCGGCCGGATCCTCCAGCTGGCCGCCCTCGGCCAGCATGGCCTGTTCGAACAGCACCCGGGTCCAGTCGCCGAACCGGGCCTCGTCCTGCTCGGCCTTGAGCTGCGCGACCAGGGCATGGGTCGGATTGATTTCCAGGATCGGCTGCGACACCGGCACATCGTGACCGGCCTGCTTGAGCACCCGCTGCAGGTGCATGGCCATCTCGTTCTCCTCCAGCACCAGGCAGCTGGGGGAGTCGGTCAGGCGGTGGCTGACACGGACTTCCTTGACCTCCTCGCCCAGCACCTTCTGCATGCGCTCGAGGATGTCCTTGAACTCGCCCTCGGCCTGCCTGATCTCCTCCTGTTCCTTCTCGTCCTCCAGCTGATCCAGATCCAGATCACCCTTGGCGATGGAGACCAGCGGCTTGCCGTCATACTCGGTCAGGTGCGAGACCAGCCATTCATCGACCCGATCGGAGAGCAGCAGCACCTCGATGCCCTTCTTGCGGAACACCTCCATGTGCGGGCTGTGGCGCGCCGCGGTGTGGTTCTCGGCGGTGATGTAGTAGATCTTCTCCTGGCCCTCCTGCATGCGCGCGATATAGTCATCCAGGGAGACGGTCTGCTCGGCGCCGTCATTGTGGGTGGAGGCGAAGCGCAGCAGTTTCGCGATGCGCTCACGGTTGGCGAAGTCCTCGGCCGGGCCTTCCTTCATGACCATACCGAACTGCTGCCAGAAGTCCCGGTATTTCTCCGGCTCGTTCTTCGCCATGTTCTCCAGCAGCCCCAGCACCTTCTTCACCGAGGCGCCGCGGATGGTGTCGATCATGCGGTTGTGCTGCAGGATCTCGCGCGAGACATTGAGCGGCAGGTCGTCGGAATCCACCACGCCGCGCACGAAGCGCAGATACTGCGGCATCAGCTGCTCGGCATCGTCCATGATGAACACCCGGCGCACATACAGCTTGATGCCGCGCCGGCGCTCGCGCTCGTAGAGATCGAAGGGCGCGCGTTTGGGGATATAGAGCAGCGAGGTATAGCTCTGTTTGCCCTCGACGTGATTGTGGGTCCAGGCCAGCGGCTCCTCGAAATCGTGCGCGACGTGCTTGTAGAACTCCTTGTATTCGTCCTCGCTGATCTCGGATCTGGGTCGCGCCCACAGGGCGGAGGCGCTGTTGACGGTCTCGTATTCGTCCTCGCCTTCGCCCTCCTTCTTCATCTCGATGGGCAGGGAGATGTGGTCCGAGTACTTGTGGATGATGTTGCGCAGGCGGAAGGGTTCCAGGAACTCGTCCTCGCCCTCGCGCAGGTGCAGGGTGACTTCGGTGCCGCGGCCCGGCCGGTCGATGTTCTCGATGGTGAACTCGCCCTCGCCCTTTGAAACCCAGCGCACGCCGTGCTCGGGGCCCAGGCCGGCGCGGCGGGTGGTGACGGTGACTTCGTCGGCGACGATGAAGGCGGAATAGAAGCCCACGCCGAACTGGCCGATCAGGTTGGCGTCCTTCGCCTTGTCGCCGGACAGGGCCTCGAGGAACTGGCGGGTGCCGGATCTGGCGATGGTGCCGATGTTATCGATCACCTCCTCGCGGTTCATGCCGATGCCGTTGTCGCTGATTGTCACCGTGCGCGCATCCTTGTCGTACTCGACCCGGATGCGCAGTCCGGTCTCGCCCTCGAACAGGGCGTCGTCGCCCAGGGCCTCGAAGCGCAGCTTGTCGCAGGCGTCCGAGGCGTTGGAGATCAGCTCGCGCAGGAAGATCTCCTTGTTCGAGTACAGCGAGTGGATCATGAGGTTCAGGAGCTGGCGAACCTCGGTCTGGAATTCCAGGGTTTCCTTCTGTGCCGCGACCGTCATGGGCTGGTAAACCTCCCGTCTGTTATCGATTCGGATCAGGGGCGCAGATGGGGGCGGCAGGCCGGGGTTTCAAGCCCCGGGATATCCCTCGTGAGCGAGCAGCCACTGCTTCATCGCCAGCCGCGGGCCGGCCGTGGCGCCGGCATACCCGCCAATGCCGGCGCGGGCCACCACCCGGTGACAGGGCACCAGGACCGGGATGGGATTGTGACGACAGGCCTGACCGACGGCGCGTGGGGCACTGCCCAGTTCGGCGGCAAGGGTCCCGTAGGTCCGTACCGTACCGCTGGGGATGGCCTGCAGGGCCCGCCATACCCGCCGTTGGAAGGGGGTGCCGGACGGGGCCAGTTCGAGGCCGGCCGGAATGGCTGCCGGATCGGTGAAATAGGCGTCGAGGACGGCCAGCACCCGGGCGGCGGCGGCCGTGGCCGCCGGCACGGCCGCCGTGGCCTCTGGCAGGCAGTCCAGGCCGCACAGACGGCCTCGCGCATCCAGACGGATGCCCAGGCAGCCGGCCGGGGATGGATACACGGCGGCATAGGCAATTGCTTCAGGGTTCTGCGCTGCGATCTGCATCGCGTCCGGCCTCCAGCTGTTGCAGTTCATGCCGCAGCACGTCACGGCGGTTACTGTCCCGGGTCACCCTGAGCAGGTCCCTCAGCAGACTGGCCGCATCCGCCTGCAGGCCGGCCGCGGCCAGCGCGCGGGCGGCATGATAGCGTGCCGTCTGGGCCCAGGGATCCATGGCATAGGGATCGGCCAGGATTGCCGAGCGCAGAAAATGCACTGCGGCCCGTCGGTGCTGGTCCAGCGCGGCATACGACTCGCCCAGCCAGAACAGCAGTTCGCGCTGGCCCTGCAGGGCCAGGGGAGCCGGGTCGATCCGCGCCAGCAGCGCGATGGCCTGCTCATGTTCCTTCAGCCGCTGCAGATCGAACACCACCTGCAGGAAGCGATCATGGGCATCATCCTGCCAGTTCGCCTGATCGGCCAGCAGCTGCTCCAGCAGCGCCACCCCGGCGGCGATCCGCCCGTTCAGCACCAGCACCCGCGCCCGCCGCAGCTGCCAGGCAAACTGCTGATCCTGCGCCGGCGCAGCCAGATCCTGCATCAGCGCCGAGGCGGTTTCCAGATCCTGACGGTCCAGGGCCAGGTCCACCAGAAGATAGCGCACCGGCGCCGGGATATCCGCAATGCGCGCAAACCGGCTGCTGTCGAGATAGAGTGCATGCAGCAGGTGCCCGCCGCCCGGCTCGGCCAGCACCAGCCGGGCCAGGTAATCATGCGCCAGCGAGCGGTGTTCGGCGGTCTGGCCCTGCAGGGCGAGTACCGCGAACAGGGCCCGGGCCCGACGCGGCTGCTGTTCCATCGACTCGGTGGCGGCGAAGTACCAGCTTTGGTCCTGGCCGATCAGCAGCTGTTCGGCGTTGCCCAGCTGCGCCCCCCAGGCCAGGTAGGCATCCCACAGGGCCTCGCCGCTGAGTTCGAACAGGGTCGCATCGGTTGACGCCCCCTGCCCCAGCCCGGCCTCCAGGGCCGCCACCTGTCCGGCCCGGGCCTCGCGTACGGCATCGGCACGGGCCCGCACCGCCCACAGACGGGCGCGCTGGAGCGGCTCCATGTCGTCCTGCGCCGAGGCGAGCGCCTGGTCGACCTCCTCGGCAAGGGTGCCGGCACTGTCCGGTGCCGACTGCAGCCGGGCCAGCCAGCGGTAGGGCCGGACCTGCGCCTGCTCCACCCCCTCCAGCAGTTCCAGGGCCCGACCGGGCTGACCGGCACGCAGCAGCACCTGCGCGCCCAGCAGATACCATTCCGGACTGGTATCGGCATAGTCCAGCTGATACCGCTGCATGGCGGCCCGGGCATCGTCGATTGCGCCCGCCTGGAGGTAACCGCGGATCAGCAGCCGCCGCCAGCGCTGACGCACCGACGGCGGCGCCGACGCCTCCCACAGGCTGCGGCGCAGCAGCTGGCGGGCGGCCTCGGTCCGCCCCAGTTCCAGTTCGGCCTCGGCCCGGCGGGTGACGAAATCCCGGGCCAGACTCTCGGGGATCTCCGCCGGGGCCTGGCGCACGCGCCCGGCAATGCCCGCCCAGTCCCGACGCAGTTCCAGTATGTACAGGCGCTCCTGCTCCCATCGGATCCAGCCGGACGGGTCGGCCGAAAACGCCGGCTGGCGGGCATCCATCTCCTGCAGGGCCAGGCTGTGGGCCCCGGCGCGGGCCAGGTCCATCACCGCCTGCAGTTCGTCGGCAGCCAGCGGCGGGTTGGCACAGAGCAGTGCCAGCAACAGGAAGGCCTTCAGGTTGGGGTTGGGCATCGGTTCTGCGGATCAATGTGTAGGATGGGTGGAGATGTTCGCATCGCAACCCATTGAACGACACTCCATGCAACGATGGGTTGCGCCAGGCTCCACCCATCCTACAGGGTTTTGGTTCATTCCAAAAAAAACGCCATGCGAGTGACCCGCATGGCGTCTCTGTGAGCTGCGTTCCGGCTGGAACGCGGTCAGATCTTTTCCTTGATCCGCGCCGACTTGCCGGAGCGCTCGCGCAGGTAGTACAGCTTGGCCCGGCGCACGTCGCCGCGACGCTTGACCTTGATGCTGTCGATGCTGGAGCTGTAGGTCTGGAACACACGCTCCACACCCTCGCCGTGCGAGACCTTGCGCACGGTGAAGGCCGAATGCAGGCCGCGGTTGCGCTTGGCGATGACCACGCCTTCAAAGGCCTGGATGCGCTCACGGCTACCCTCGACCACCTTCACATTGACCACGACCGTGTCACCCGCGGCGAATTCCGGGATCTCACGCCCCATCTGTTCCTGTTCCAGTTCCTGGATGATGTTACTCATGACCTTCCCCTACCAGCGTCGCTGTCGTTGTTACCCGATTGTTCGATGAATGCCTCGAGCAGCCCGCGCTGCTCGTCCGTCAGATCCAGTTGTTCCAGCAGCTCCGGCCGCCGCCGCCAGGTGCGGCCCAGCGCCTGCTGCAGCCGCCAGCGCTCGATCGCGGCGTGATTGCCCTGCAGCAGCACTTCCGGCACCGCCATCGCCCCGATCCGCTCGGGGCGGGTGTAGTGCGGGCAGTCGAGCAGGCCGTGCATGAACGAGTCCTGCGCGGCCGAGTCCTCGGCGCCGAGCGCCCCGGGCAGCTGGCGGGTCAGGGCGTCGATCAGCACCATGGCCGGCAGCTCGCCGCCGCTCAGGACATAGTCGCCGATGGACCATTCCTCGTCGACATGCGCCTCGATGAAGCGCTCATCAATGCCCTCGTAGCGCCCGGCGACCAGGATCAACCGCTCGCAGGCGCCCAGATGCCCGACCCCGGCCTGATCCAGCCGCCGGCCCTGGGGCGAGAGACACACCACCCGGCCCGGAGTCGGATCCGCCGCCCGCGCCGCGGCCAGGGCGTCGGCCAGCGGCTGATAGAGCATGACCATGCCGGGTCCGCCGCCGTAGGGCCGGTCGTCCACCGTGCGGTGCCGGTCGTGCGTGTAATCGCGCGGGTTCCAGCACACCAGCTGCAGCAGCCCCCGCTCGGCGGCACGGCGGACCACGCCGCTGCCGACCACCGCCTGCACCAGTTCCGGGAACAGGGTGAGGACATCGATTCGGAGCATGTTCACCTGTTCCCGGGTCCGGCGCCGGAGTGCTTAGAATTCCGGGTCCCAGTCAACCTCGATCAGACCCTGTTCCAGATCCACCCTGCGGACCACGTCCGGCTGCACGAAGGGCAGCATGCGTTCGCGCTCACCCTGCACCACCATCACGTCGTTGGCACCGGTGGCGAACAGGTGGCTGACCCGGCCCAGTTCGGTTCCCTCCAGCGTGACCACCCGCAGTCCTTCCAGGTCGGTCCAGTAATATTCACCCCGTGGCAACGGCGGCAGCTGGTCGCGTTCGATGGCGATGTCACAGCCGATCAGCGCCGCCGCCTGGTCGCGATCCTCGATCCCGGCCAGCTTGACCACCACGCCCTTGCCGTGGCGTCGGCCCTGTTCGACCCGGGCTGTCTGCCACTCACCGTGGCACTGCAGGTGCCAGTTGCGATAGGTGGCGATATTCTCCCGCGGCTCGGTATGCGAATAGACCTTCACCCAGCCCTGCACACCGAACAACCCGCTGACACGACCGAGGACGACCCTGCTCACGCAACCCCCCGTCCTGCCCTCAGGCAGCGGAAATTCAGGCCGCGCTGGCGCGGTCCTGCTCGATCAGCTTGGCCACGCGCTCGGAGGCCTTGGCGCCCTTGGACAGCCAGTAACCGATGCGCTCCTGGTCCATCTGCAGCTTGACGTCCTGACCGCTGGCGATCGGGTTGAAGAAGCCCACCCGCTCGATGTAGCGACCGTCACGGCGATTGCGGTTGTCCGTTACCACGATGTGGTAGAAGGGACGCTTTTTGGCGCCGCCGCGCGCCAGTCGTATCGTGACCATGTATATCCTGACCTCTGTGACTTCGTGCTTGCGCTGGATTTCGATTCAGCCAAAGGTGCGCCCTCCGGCGGCACCCAGATTCGGTAAACGGCGCATTCTACGCAATTTCCAGCAAATGTGAAGCCCGCCGACCGATGCCGGCGGCGCGGGGCCTGGCGACAGGCCCGCCCGGGAGGACATAGTCGGCAGATTTTACGGAATTACACCCCACTCGTCCGATCCCGCCCACGCATTCCCAAGCGCCTTGCCTGATGTCGAGATAACTTACATTGCGGAAAACAAATATTAATTATTTCTTATATTTAAGTTTAGCCCTTGTTTTTGAATTCGTTTTTTCACCGAATACCGGACATGCGGGGTGGGATTCACTGTCGACATTTTTTGCAATTTGCAATCCGGTTTCTGCCAGAGACTGACTGTTTCACCCTAACTCACTGATGTTCAATGTGAAACAAAAACTGGCACAGGCATTGCTCTGTCATGGGGCACAAAACAACAACAATCCAGTCGGTGGAGTCGAGCTTTACAACAGACAAGAAATGGAGGAGTTGCCCGGATAACAAAATAAACGGGTTTCAGCGGCAGCCTGACAACAGCGAGCGAATATAAAAACATCTGTTGAAGGACTGCTATGCGACAGCGCGACATTGGCGGCGGCACCGGAGACGGTCCGCCGTTTTTCTTTGCTTGTTTGAGTGAGGCGTGAGGCAGCCTGTAAGCCGGAATAAGGGCTGCAGGCCCGTTTCCGGCATTGCCCTGCCTGCTGCCGGGAACGCTGCGCTTATATCCCGGCCTACCCACTTGTTTCAGTGAGGAGTCAGGAGAAAAGCTGCCTCACTCCTCGCGCCTAAAACGGCAACCCCTGCGGCAGCTTGCCCTTCATGCCCCGCAGCATCTTCGCCATACCGCCCTTGGACATCTTCTTCATCATCTTCTGCATCTGGGTGAACTGCTTGAGCAGCTTGTTCACGTCCTGCACCTGGGTACCCGAGCCGTTGGCGATGCGGCGCTTGCGTGACCCCTTGATGGTGTCCGGGCGCCGGCGCTCCTGCGGGGTCATGGAATTGATGATGGCCACCATGCGCACCAGTTCGCGGTCGTCCATCTGCCCCTGTACGCCCTTGGGCAGATCGCCCATGGGCAGCTTGTCCATCAGCCCGGCCAGACCGCCCATGCTCATCATCTGCTGGAGCTGGTCGCGGAAGTCCGCCAGATCGAAGCCCTTGCCCTTCTTGAGCTTGGTGGCAAGCTGCTCGACCTTCTCACGATCGACCTTCTGCTCGGCCTCTTCCACCAGGCTGAGCACGTCGCCCATGCCCAGGATGCGCGAGGCCACCCGCTCGGGGTGAAAGGGCTCGAGCGCCGTGGTCTTCTCGCCCACGCCCAGGAACTTGATCGGCTTGCCGGTGATGTGGCGGATGGACAGGGCCGCACCGCCGCGGGCATCGCCGTCGGTCTTGGTGAGCACGACGCCGGTCAGCGGCAGGGCATCATGAAAGGCCTTGGCGGTGTTGGCCGCGTCCTGGCCGGTCATGCTGTCGACCACGAACAGGGTCTCGACCGGGTTCACCGCTTCATGCAGGCGCCGGATCTCATCCATCATGTCGGTGTCGATGTGCAGCCGGCCGGCGGTATCGATGATGACCACGTCGATGAACTGCCTGCGGGCCTGATCGATGGCGCCGGTGGCGATATCCACCGGGTCCTGGTCGGTACTGCTGGGGAAGAACTGCGCGCCGACCTCGCCGGCCACGGTCTCCAGCTGCTTGATGGCCGCCGGACGATAGACGTCGCAACTCACCACCAGCACGGATTTCTTCTGCTTCTCGCTCAACCAGCGCGCCAGCTTGCCGGTGCTGGTGGTCTTGCCCGAGCCCTGCAGTCCCGCCATCAGGATCACGGCCGGCGGCTGCACATTGAGGTTCAGGCCCTCGTTGGCCTCGCCCATGGTGGCGACCAGTTCCTGGTGCACCACCTTGACCAGGGCCTGGCCGGGTGTGAGGCTCTTGAGCACTTCCTGGCCGACGGCGCGCTCACGCACCCGGTCGATGAAGGCCTTGACCACGGGCAGGGCCACGTCGGCCTCCAGCAGGGCCATGCGCACCTCGCGCAGGGTGTCCCTGATGTTGTCCTCGGTCAGGCGGCCCTGGCCGCGCAGCCGTTTCAGGGTCTGGCCGAGACGATCGGAGAGATTTTCAAACATAGACTTGCAATCCACCCTCGGCGCCATGCGCCGCCGGTCATACCAGGGAGCCCCGGTTCAATCCGTCATGCCGGCGCAGGCCGGTATCCCTGTATCTGAATCCAACTGGATCCCGGCCTGCGCCGGCATGACGAAAGGAGATTCGGAGGTTCCGGAAAAGAATACAGGAGGGATTATAGCTGGATCAGCTGGCCGCCGGCCAGGCGCCGGAAATCGAGTTGCGGCAGCCGGCGCCGGAGTTGGGCCAGAATGCGGTCCTCGGCCCCCGGCTTGAGGTGGGTGATGAAGACCCGGGTGGCGTGCTCGAGCTTGGCCAGATCGGTGATCAGTGTGCGGGGGCAATAGTGGAAGGCCTTGCCGGCGAGTTCCTCGTCCTCGTCGGCGAAGGCGCATTCCACCACCAGCGCATCAAGCCGGGCCTGGCGGTTGAGTACCGGCCACAGGGTGTCGTTGGTGGTGGTGTCGCCGCTGAAGGCGAACGTCCGTCCGCCCTTCTGGATGCAGTAGGCCACGCCGGGCACGACATGGTTGACCTCGATCATCTCGATACGACGACCGCCGAGTTCGACGCTTTCGCCCGGATGCATCTCCTCGAAGCGGATCACGGGCCGGCCGGCTGTGGGCAGGACGGAGAAATCGGGCCAGATCACCCAGTTGAAGATATGCTCGCGCAGCGCCCTCAGTGTGGGCGGCGCGGCATGCACCACTACCGGCTCGGTGATGTCGCCGAAGATGGAGTCCACCATCAGCGGGATGCCGGCCAGATGATCCAGATGCGAATGGGTCAGGAAGATGTGGCGGACAGCCTTCATTTCCTCCAGCGACAGGTTGCCCAGGCCGGTGCCGGCATCGATGAGGATGTCGTCATCGACCTGGAAGCAGGTCGTGCGCAGTTCGCCGCCGATGCCGCCGCTGCAGCCCAGCGTTCGTATCCGCATTGTGTCCAGTCCGACTGCCTGTTCCATGTCCGTATCCTGTCGACACTCTGCGCCCATCGGTCCCGGTCTGGCTGTCGAAGGTTTCACATTTCGCCCTTTGTCATCACCATAGCGTCGCCCGCTGCCCGTCCGGGTCGTTATTGCAGTCCGCCGGGGTTGGCTTTATCCTGCCTGTCGGCTCCTATCCGAATAGCTTCCGGAAATCCGCTGTTTAGGGCCTGTTAACACTAATCCAATCGTCTCTGTTGAGCCTGAAAAAGCGCCAATCAAGGCGCGAGGAGCGCAGTTTGGTGATTCCAAATAAGCGACGAGCAACGACGAGTGTCGCTTTTTCAGGCCCAACCCGCAGGGCTGGGGCTGATTTTCCGTCCAGCGGCGTTATCATTCGCTCATGTAGCGTCACTACACTTCGCTCATTCTGCCTTGCTGGACGGAAAATCAGCCCCAGCAGAGGCGATTGGATTAGTGTTAACAGGCCCTAGCCCCATGCATATGCACCTCATCGGCATCCTGGCCATACTTCTTTACCTCGCCTCCAGCAGCCTGCTGGTCGCGCGCATGGTGCGCGGCCTGGAACCGGGCGCCGGCGGCCGTAACAGTGTGATCGGACTCGGATTTGCCGGCGTGGTACTGCATGCCGTGGTGCTCTGGCCGGCCCTGGTCACGGCCTCGGGGCTGAACCTGGGCTTCTTCAATGCCGCCTCCCTGATCGCCCTGCTCAGCGCCGCCCTGCTACTGCTGGCCTCGCTGTACCGGCCGCTGGAAAACCTCGGCGTGCTGCTGCTGCCGGTGGCCGCGCTCACCATCGCCCTGATGTTCGCCTACTCGACCGAGCACATCATTCTCGACCAGGCCGGCTGGCAGTTGGACCTGCACGTACTGATCTCGGTCATCGCCTACAGCGTGCTGGGCCTGGCCGCGCTGCAGGCGGTGCTGCTGGCGGTACAGGAAAACCAGCTGCGCCGGCACCGGCTGGGCGGCATCCTGCAGGTGCTGCCACCGCTGCGCGGCATGGAACTGATCCTGATGCAGCTGATCGGGGTGGGCTTCGCCCTGCTCACCCTGGCACTGGTCACCGGGGTCCTGTTCCTCGAGGACATCTTCGCCCAGCATCTGGTGCACAAGACGGTGCTGTCGATCATCGCCTGGGCCGTGTTCGGGGTACTGTTGTGGGGGCACTGGCGTTTCGGCTGGCGCGGCCGCACCGCGATTCGCTGGACCCTGGGCGGCTTTGTCTTTCTCATGCTGGCCTATTTCGGCACCAAGCTGGTGCTGGAGATCCTGCTTTAGTGCTGAAACCACCTCATGATTCGGGATCAGTGGCTGCCACAATGTTCAGAACAAGGCGCCGGGCCTGACAGGCCCGGGATGCTGGCCTAGAATCCCTTCCTGTAATAAGAATCCGGAGCAACCGATCCCTTGGCTGATATTCCCCTTAGCGTCCTGCTGGGAGCCCTGTTTTTCCTGATCATCCTCTCGGCCTTCTTTTCCGGCTCGGAAACCGGCCTGATGACGCTGAACCGCTACCGGCTGCGGCACCTGGCGCGCAGCGGCAATGCCGGGGCCAGACGCGCCCAGAAGCTGCTGGAGCGGCCCGACCGCCTGATCGGCCTGATCCTGCTCGGCAACAACTTCGTCAATATCCTGGCCTCGGCTCTGGCCACGGTGATCGCCCTGCGGCTGCTGGGCGAGGCCGGCATCATGGTGGCCACCGCCCTGCTGACCATCGTGATCCTGCTGTTCGCCGAGGTCACACCCAAGACCCTGGCCGCCCTGCGACCGGAACGCATCGCCTTTCCCGCCGCCTTCGTCTACGGGCCGCTGCTGCGCCTGTTCTACCCGCTGGTCTGGGTGATCAATGTCATCGCCAACAGCATCCTGCGCCTGATCGGAGTCTCGCCGGAACAGGCCGGTGAGACCGCCCTGTCCAGCGAGGAACTGCGTACCGTGGTGCTGGAGGCCGGGGCCATGATCCCCAAGCGCCACCAGAAGATGCTGCTCAACCTCCTGGACCTGGAAAAGATCACGGTCGAGGACATCATGGTGCCGCGCAACGAGATCGACGGCGTGGACCTGACCGAGAGCCTCGAGGAGATCGAGGACTTCCTGTCCCACACCCAGTACACCCGGCTGCCGGTCTACGAGGAATCGATCGATCACGTGGTCGGCATCCTGCACATGCGCAATGTCACGCCACTGCTGCGCGCCGGCGAGCTCAGTCACGAGAGCATCCGCCGCATCGCCCGCGATCCCTACTTCATCCCCGAGGGCACGCCGCTGAACCGGCAGCTGCTTAACTTCCAGCGCGAGGGCCGGCGTACCGGCCTGGTGGTGGATGAATACGGCGACATCCTGGGCCTGGCCACGCTGGAGGATATCCTGGAGGAGATCGTCGGCGAGTTCACCACCGATCCCTATTCGCTGTACAAGGACATCACCCCGCAGGACGACGGCAGCTATCTGGTCGACGCCACCGCCGCGGTGCGCGAACTGAACCGGGCCCTGAAGATGGAACTGCCGACCAGCGGACCGAAGACGCTCAACGGCCTGATCCTGGAGCACATGGAGGACATCCCCGAGCCGGGCACCAGCCTGCTGCTCGCGGACTACCCGGTGGAGATCGTCCAGACCAAGGACAACGCGGTGAAGACGGTGCGGGTCTTTCCGAAGCTGCGCAAGCCGCAGGCCCGACCCTGACCCCGCCCCGCCCCAACACCGGTCACTGCCCTGCCCGCCCGGGCACCGGGGGCCTGTTAACCGCCCTAAATAAACGGACCAACGGCGCCGATACTCTGACAAGTGGCATGGAGGCGGGCGCCCCGTTCTGCCATGCTCGAATCGAAAATGCCGCCTGGCGCGTGATTCCCATTGGAATCCCTATTCGTCGGGGGGCGGGGAGAGACATGGCCAAACTTACACTGACATTCAAAGAGCGGGTTCTGAAGATATTCCCCCTGCTGGGCGAGAACCTGTGCATCGGCCGCGACCCCCAGTGTCAGATCCATATCGACAGCCTGGCCGTGGAGCCGCAGCACGCCGATCTCCGGCTCGATGCCGGCGGCATCCATCTCACACCGCGTCCCGAGGCCGTTGTCCAGGTCAACGGCACGGCCATCGAGGCCGCACACACCCTCGCCGAGGGCGACCGCATCCAGATCGGCAAGCACCTGCTCACCTACAGCAGCGAGGGGAGTACCGAACAGAGCAACGTCACGCCCATCACCCGCCACCGGAGCACCGGCTGGATGCAGATCATGAGCGGCAGTCATTTCGGCCGCACCATCCGCCTCGACCGCGCCCTGACCCGGGTGGGCAAGCAGGGCGGGCATGTGGCCATGATCGCCCGTCGCGACAAGGGCTATTACCTGTCCCATCTGGAGGGCGACACCGCGCCGCGCGTGAACGGAGAGGACATCGGCGACAGTTCGCGCGAACTGCACGAGGGTGACCGGCTCCAGATCGGCCGGCTGGAACTGCAGTTCTTTCTCGATCAGCCGCAGGCCGCTGCCGCGGCACCTGCCGTCACGGTTCCCGATCCCGAACCCGAACCGGTGCAGCGGCGCCGTTTCACCCGCATCCCCTTCGATGCCGACGCACGTCTGTCCGCCGGCGACCGGCAGTGGCAGGTGGAGTTGCTCGACATCTCGCTGAAGGGCGCGCTGATCGCCCGGCCCGCTGACTGGCAGGCCGGGGCCGAGGGGCCGTTCCGGCTGGAACTGCGTCTCGGTGAGGACGCGGTCATCGCCATGGATGTCAGCGTCGCCCACCAGGATGAGGACCGGCTGGGCCTGCGCTGCGAGGACATCGACCTGGAAAGCATCACCCACCTGCGCCGGCTGGTGGAGCTCAACCTGGGCAATCCCGACCTGCTCGAGCGCGAACTGGCCAGCCTGGGGTGAGTGGATCCTGTTAATCTGGACGGGAGAATGTAGGTTGGGTTAGGTGCACAGCACCGTAACCCAACACAACGCGGATCGTCGGGTTACGCTACGCTAACCCGACCTACAATACTGCACGTCATCGATATTCTCTGCGCCTCCGCGCCTCTGCGTCCTTTGCGTTGATTTCGCCGACACCACTCAGAGCTGATCGAACAGATCCGCCAGCCGCTTCAACGGCACTGTCTCCAGTCCCTCGACCTTCACCTGCTTGAGATTGGCCGCCGGCACCAGCGCACGTTTGAAACCGTGCTTGGCCGCCTCGCGCAACCGCTCCACGCCATTCGGCACCGGACGGATCTCGCCGGCCAGTCCCACCTCGCCGAACACGATCCAGTCGGCCGGCAGCGGCCGGTCACGGAAACTCGACAGCGCGGCCACAATCACCGCCAGATCAGCCGCGGTTTCGCTCACCCGCACACCACCGACCACGTTGACGAACACATCCTGATCGGCCACGGCGATGCCGCCGTGGCGGTGCAGCACGGCCAGCAGCATGGACAGCCGGTTCTGCTCCAGCCCCAGCGTCACGCGGCGTGGATTGGACAGGTGGCTGTCGGCCACCAGCGCCTGCACCTCCACCAGCAGCGGCCGGGTGCCCTCGCGGGTGACCATGACCACGCTGCCCGGCACCGGCTCGTCGTGGCGCGACAGAAAGATCGCGGACGGATTGCTCACCGCCTTCAATCCCTTGTCGGTCATGGCGAAGACGCCGATCTCGTTGACCGCGCCGAAGCGGTTCTTCATCGCCCGCACCACCCGGTAACGACCGCCGGCATCACCCTCGAAATAGAGCACGGTGTCGACCATGTGCTCCAGCACCCGCGGCCCGGCCAGCGTCCCCTCCTTGGTTACGTGCCCGACCAGGAACAGGGCGGTGCCGCTGGCCTTGGCGTAGCGCACCAGTTGGGCCGCGCTCTCACGCACCTGGGCCACCGAGCCGGGCGCCGACTGCAGGGCGGCGGTGTAGAGGGTCTGGATGGAATCGATCACCAGCACCCGGGGCTGCTCGCGCCGGGCGATCTCGATGATGCGTTCCACCGCGGTCTCGGCCAGCAGCCGGGTGTGTTCACTGGCCAGGCCCAGGCGGCGGGCGCGCAGGGCGACCTGCTCGGGCGACTCCTCGCCGGTGACATACAGGGCGGGCAGACGGGTGCCCAGGTCGGTCAGGGTCTGCAGCAGCAGGGTCGATTTGCCGATGCCGGGGTCGCCGCCCAGCAGCACCACCGAGCCGCCCACCAGGCCGCCGCCGAGCACCCGGTCCAGTTCCTCGCTGCCGGTGGGGATGCGATCGGCCGACTCGGGCTGGACATCGGCCAGGTCGCGCACCCGGGTCTCGGCCGCCCCGGCATAGCCGGAGAAACGCGCCGCCGCCGGCGCGGCCGCCATGGCAACGACCTCCACCAGGGTGTTCCACTCGCCGCACTCGGGGCACTGGCCGGCCCACTTGGGCGACTGCGCCCCGCAGGCGCTGCAACTGTAGGCGGTCTTGCCTTTCGACACAGTGAATCCTCGTCCAGCCCGGGCAAAGACTGGAAGTCTACGGACTGGTGCGGGGATGGGGAAGAGGCACACTGCCGCCGCCCGTCGGGCGGATGACGGGCGGGGGCAATGGCAGGAATCAGGGATGGGTCAGACCAGCGGCCCCAGATCCATGCCCGCCAGCAGCAGCACGGCAACCAGGACCAGCAGGCCGACGATGTTCTCGAGCTGGGTAGGCTGTGTCTTCATGGCGGTCACTCCTGCATGGGGGGACAGGAAAAACAGGAGCAACATGCATGCCTTGAAAAGAATTCAATTTAAAACAATTAATTGGAATTAACCCGCCCGGAATGCTGTAAAATCCGGTGACGAGCATCGCCCGGCAGCCCTGATCGGGCGGCAGGAAATCCCACGTCCGATCAGCCGCGTGGGCCGCAGGCGCGAATGATTGGCATTTCGCAGAAGCTGTCAAAGCTGCCGACGTCTTTACAGTATCCCCCCGGGCGCCGGACCGCCCGGGCCATGCGTTTGGAGAGGGAAGCGCCCGTTTGCCTGCCGCCCTGCACAGATCACCCCGTGTTGTCGCCATCCTGGCCGGCCTGCTGCTGGCCCTGATCGGCACCTGGGTGGAAACCACCGGTCAGGAACCGGTCAGGACGCTGCGTGAGCGGCTCGAATATCTGAGCTATGACCTGCGGCTCAACCTGGGCCTGGCGGCCACGCCGACCGCCAATGATGCCATCCTGATCCTGGACATCGACGAACGGAGCCTGCAACAGGAAGGCCGCTGGCCCTGGCCGCGGCGGCGGCTGGCGCAGCTGATCGACAGCCTGCGCGATGCCGGCGCGGCCGTGGTCGCCTTCGACCTGGTCATGTCCGAACCGGAACGCAGCGCGGCCGACACCCTGGAGGCACTGATCGCGCAGCAGGCCGACGCCGCCGCTGCCGGGCGTTATGACGCGCTGCTGGCGCTGGCGCGCGCCCGGGACGGCGACCGGCAGCTGGCCCGTGCCCTGACCGGCATGGACACCGTGCTGGGCTATGTCCTGCACACGGCGCGGGCGGACAGCAGCGGCATCCTGCCGGCACCGGCGCCGCTGACCGGTGAGACGGACGCGCTGTTCGCGGTTCCCGAACTGCCCACCCACACCGCCAACCTGCCGCTGCTGCAGCAGGCGGCCGGCCATGGCGGCTTCATTACTGTTATGCCGGATGCCGACGGCGTGATCCGGCGCGTCCCCCTGCTGGTCCGGCATCGGGGGGAGCTGTACCCCTCGCTGGCGCTGGAGGCCGCCCGGGTCTATCTGTTCGCCCGGGAGATCGGCATCGACACCGCGGAGGTCGGCAGCGGCCGGGTGGTGGAACATCTGTCACTGGCCCGCGACCAGCGCATTCATACCGACGCCGGCGCCCAGGTGCTGGTGCCCTACGCCGGCCCCGCGGGCAGTTTCGACTATCTGTCCGCCGCGGACCTGCTGGCGGGCGATTTCGATCCGGCCCGGGTCGAGAACCGGATCGTGCTGGTCGGCGCCACCGCGCTGGCCCTGGCCGACGTCAAGCCCACACCGGTGCAGAACGTCTATCCCGGGGTGGAGATCCACGCCAGCATCCTGGCCGGTCTGCTGGCCGGGGACTTCCCCTACCAGCCGGACTGGGCCAGCGGGGCCAATGTGTTCATCATCATCGGCGTCGGCTCGCTGCTGGCGCTGGTACTGCCCTTTCTCGGCCCGGTCTGGATTCTACTGATTTCGGCCCTGGTGCTGTCCGGGTTCATCGCCGGCAATTTCTGGTTGTGGACCGAGCACCGGCTGGCCCTGGCCACCACCACACCCACCCTGGCCATCGCGGCCATCATGCTGTTCAACCTGAGCTACGGCTTTCTCGGCGAGGCCCGCCGCCGGCGCCAGCTCAAGGGCATGTTCGGTCAGTATGTGCCGCCGCAGCTGGTCGAGGAGATGAGCCGCAACCCGCGCCAGTATCACGCCGAGGGCGAGAGCCGCGAGATGAGCGTGCTGTTCGCCGACATCCGCAACTTCACCACCATCTCGGAAAGCCTCGGCGCCGGCGAGTTGAAGGATCTGCTCAACCGCTTCTTCACGCCCATGACCGAGACCATCTTTCATCACCGCGGCACCATCGACAAATATGTCGGCGACATGATCATGGCCTTCTGGGGTGCACCGCTGCATGATGCCCGGCACGCCGGCCATGCCATCGAGGGCGCGCTCGGGATGCTCGCCGCGGCCGATCGGCTGCGGGAACAGTTTCTGGCCGAGGGCCTGCCGGAGATCAATATCGGCATCGGCATCAACAGCGGCGTGATGAACGTCGGTGACATGGGCTCGCAATACCGCCGTGCCTATACGGTGCTGGGCGATGCCGTGAATCTCGCCTCACGGCTGGAAGGCGTGACCAAGTACTACGGCGTGCGGCTGGTGGTCGGGGAGCGCACCCGGGAACTGGCGCCGGACTTCGTCTACCGCACCCTGGACCGGGTACGGGTCAAGGGCAAGCGGCAGGGGGTGACGGTGTACGAGCCGCTGTGTGCGCAGACGGAACTGACGCCTGAGATGCACGCCTGGCTGCAGCGTCACGACGCCGCACTGGCGGCCTTCTGGAACCAGGACTGGGAAACGGCCGAGGGCGGCTTTCACGGGCTGGCTGCCGAACGGCCACAGGACAGGCTCTACGGTCTTTACCTGGAGCGCATCGAGCAGCTGCGCCGGCGCGAGTTGCCGCTGGACTGGGACGGGGTGTTCGAGCGCCGGGAGAAATGATCCGCGCTCACTCCACCAGGAGAATACCCTCGGCATGGATGCCGGGATCACCCTGGGCCTCAAGCAGGAAACCGCCGCCCAGCACCTCGCCGTTGTTGCCGGTGAACCCCGTCACGACCTCGCCGAGGACACCGTAGTTCGACGGGCTGACGGTCACGCTGCTGGTCGGCTCTATCTCCAGATCCGCAAACGAACCCTTGATCTGGCCGGTGAGATCGATATTCCAGTACTCGGCCCCATTGCCGATCTGCAGATTGCCGTTGCTCACGGCGCCGGTATCGAAGTTCACGTCCAGCGAGAAGGTCACATCGGCCGCGGTGATCTGGCCGCCGCTGCCGCCCCCCTGCACCGCGATCACATTGTTGTAGCTGACCACACCGCTGCGCGCATCCAGTACGGCCGGATCCGTGGGCTGCAGGGTCGCCCAGAAGAAGGGCTTGTTGCTGGTGCGAATGACATCGGGATCGGTGGCATCGGTCTGGATGACCACCGGGTCAGGATTTCCATTCCACACGCCCCAATACACGGTGTGATTGCTGTCGACCGTGTGGCTGCCGAGCGCATCCAGCGCCGCGTTGCCGCGGCGGAACACTTCCAGGATCGGGGCATCGGCATATTCGGGATCGAACGGCGCATAACCGTTCTCCGCGAACACCGGCGAGCCGGCGGGATCGGCGATCGCGCGCCCGCCGCGCATCCCCTGCGAGGCGCTGTTCGCCTCCAGGATGATGCCGAGGTGGTTGCCGTTGTAGAGCTGCTGCCACTCTGTATCCGACAGTCGCGCATCCCGGCTGGTGATGTCACTGACCGTATCCACCGGCTCGGAGACGGTAAAGGTCGTATCCAGCGTGGTGTCGGTGGTGCCGCCGAGCGTGGCGTCCGTGCTCGCCGTCAGGCTGTCGCCGCTGGAGCTGTCGAGTGAGGTGTCATCGCCCGCATCCGCGGTCATGCTGTCGCTGTCGGTCGGTGTCGCTGCCTCCGTGGAGGACTCCGCGGAAGTGCCGGTCGACTCCGGACTCTGCGCCTGCTCGCCGGTATCATCGCTGTCAGCCCCGGCCCCGCCAGTGTCCGCCGCGGCCTGTTCCTCGTCGCCGCCCCCCTCATCTTCCCCGGCGGACGCCTCACTGCCGTCAGGGACGGAATCATCCGCTGGCGCCTTCAGTCCGGACGGCGGCTGCAGCTGTCCCCGCGGCGGGCGGTCGGCACTGGTGATGGTGGCGTAGCTGTAACTGGCATCCTGCCCCAGATTCAGCACACCGCCTTCGTTGCGGACCGTGACCCCGCCCTGCCAGACGGCGACCACCAGATCTTCGCCCACCACGGCCTCATAATGGGTGCCGCGCACGCCGATGGTCGCCACCGGCGTATCGACCCGGTAGCTGTCCGGGTGCTGCTTGCCGACGGCGCCGGTGATGGTGCGGAAGCCGCCCTTGATCAGGGTGGAGATGCTCTCGTCGCCCTCGCCGCCTTCGGCCTCGTAGCGGTAGCGGTCGACCCGGAACTCGGTGTCCGGCCTGAGCGCGACCAGGGCGCCGTCACTGAAGCGCAGCTGGGCCGTGGCATCGGCGCCGGTCACCAGTGTTTCCCCGGCATAGAAGGGGGAACGGCGGCGCAGTTCGCGCGCCTCGCCCGCGGCCGAGATGGCCTGCACCTCGCCCCGGGCGATGATCACATGGCCGGCCGGTGCCGGGGCGGCCTGCACACCCGCCAGCCCGCACAGCAGCCACAGGCCGAGCAGCAGTCCCGGAAGGGCAGGGGTTGAACGGGCTATCGCTCGCATGTCACACCTCGATCATTCGAACCGCCAGGTCACGCCCGCAAAGGCCTGCCTGCGGGTGTACTGGTACAGGGAGATATTGGAATCGTTGCGGGTATAGGCCAGTTCGATCCGCCACAGCCAGGCATCGGCGGGCGTCCAGGCCCAGCCCAGACGGGCCTCGGCAAACTCGTCCTCGCGGGTCCGGGCGAAGACCGGATCCAGGGCGTCGTGTTCACTCCACTGCGCCGCCAGCGAGAAATAAGGGCTGTGGTGCGGGGTGAGCGTCCACTGGCCGCCCAGGCGCAGGCCCAGATACTGCTTGCCGTTGTGCTCGCCGACGGAATCGTGGGTGGCCTCGTCGCCGAAATAGGCGCTGGTCGAGAGTTGCACATCCGGGTCGGGGAAGCGGTGGATCCAGCCGGCGCCGCCCAGCGCCAGCCGGGCGTTGCGCGCCGCATTGTCCGGGTAACGCAGACTGCCGTACTGGCCGAACAGCTGCAGCTGGTCCCGCCGGCCCAGGTCACGCGTCCAGTCGAAACCGACGCTGCCGAGGCGGCGGTACTTGCTGTTGTCCAGATAGAGGAACTGGTAGTTCAAGGGCAGGCGCAGCCGGCCGCCGGCCAGGGCGAGCATGGGGCCGGCATTGAGCGTCACCGAGCGCAGATCGTAGGCCTGGGTCTCGATGTTCTCGCGGTCCTTGTAGGTCAGATCCGCGAACAGGGCATGCCGCCGGGTCAGCGGATGCACCAGCGCCAGGCCGGCATTCTTCTCCACGAATTCGTCACTGCGGTCGAGGCTGGCACCGTTGAGCGTGAAGGTCCCCAGCGCCGGGATCTCGAGGGTGTCATCCGAGGTGGCGCTGTTGACGTTGCTGTCCGTGCCGGCCCGCAGTTCCAGATAGCCGGTGACCCGCGTCGACAGGCTCGCCTGGCGGCGCTCGATGGCATCCAGGAAGATCTGTACGTTATCCCGCACCCGCTGCGGCGGATTGATGGCCAGCACCCGCTCGAACTCGGCGCTGGCGAGGCTGAGATTGCCGGCCAGATAATGGGCCCGGGCCAGTTCCAGCCGGGCCCGGTGATTGTCCGGCTCCAGCGCCACCACCCGCTCGAAGGCGAACACGGCATGCTCGGGATGCCCGGACCGGACCGCTGCCAGGCCGTAGAGCATGTCGAACGCCGGCTCGCCCGCCCGCTCGGGGACAAGCGCACGGGCCTGTTCCCAGGCGGCCGTGGCATTGCCGTCACGCAACAGGCGGGCGATATCCTCCGACCCGGCCGCGGCGGCCGGCAGGCACAGCAGCAGGCAGTTCACCAACAGACAGAGGCCGCGAAAGCGGCGGAAAGCAATTTCCAAGATCCCGACTCCGGCTGATTCTTAATGATGACGCTCAGTCACGGATTTGACGTTTCGGCGTCTGCCGGAAGGAAATGCAAGGGATGTGCCGGAGTCAGGGGTCAGCCTGTAGGATGGGTGAAGCGCAGCGTAACCCATCGCCATGCCCCGGCCGGGTGATGGGTTACGGCCCTGCGCGCCTTCACCCATCCTACTTGCTCACTCATACAGCAAGGGCACCCGCGCG
>PABG01000007.1 GCA_002699185.1 Gammaproteobacteria bacterium
GGAAAAGAGCGGTCTGGTGGACGAACTGGGCCGGGAGGCCTTCTTCCCGGACAAGGAGACGGCCCTGGAGATGCTGCAGGAGCGCTGTGCCGGGGCGGCAGAGCGGGCCGGGACCGATCCCCGCCCCGGACGCGGCGCGATTCATACGCCCGTGGCCGGCTGAGCGGCGGATATGGCTTTGCGCACAGAAGCTGTACACTGGAGGGCATGAGCGAGATGCCGAGTGCACGCGATCGGGACTACACGCCGCCGTCGGCGATGCCGGATTATCTGATCCGGCATGCCACCCTGCGCCAGCTGCAGGTGTTCGAGGCCATTGTCCGTCTGGGCAGCTTCACCCGGGCGGCCGAAGAGCTGTTCCTGACCCAGCCTACCGTGTCCATGCAGATCAAGAAGCTGACCGACGCCATGGGGCTGACCCTGTTCGAGCATGTCGGCCGCAACGTGCGCCCCACCGAGGCCGGGCATGTGCTCTACGAGGCCTGCCGGCGCATGTTCGATACCCTGTCCAACCTGGAAATGCAGATGGCCGACCTCAAGGGCATGCGCCGGGGCCGGCTGCGCCTGGGAGTGATCACCACGGCCAAGTATCTGGCCCCGGAGATCCTGGGCGAGTTCAGCCGGTTGTATCCAGGGGTGGATGTGGCGCTGAAAGTGACCAACCGCGACCGCATCATCGAGCGCATGCTGGCCAATGAGGATGACCTCTATATCATGGGCCAGGCGCCTTCGGACGAACTCGAGGTCGAGGCCTATCCCTTCGCGCCCAATCCCCTGGTGGTGATGGCGCCGCGCGAGCATCCGCTGGTGGGCAAGAAGAACATCCCGCTGTCGCGCCTGGTCGAGGAGCCGTTCATCCTGCGCGAGCCGGGTTCCGGCATCCGCGACGCCATGCTGCGCATCTTCGACGCCCACGGGCCGCGGCCACGCGTGCGCATGGAACTGGGCAGCAACGAGGCCATCAAGCATGCCATCGTCGGCGGCCTGGGGCTGTCGGTCCTGTCACTGCACACCCTGACCCTGGAGGGCACGGACGGGCCGGTGGCCATCCTCGACGTCGAGGGTTTCCCCATCATGCGCCAGTGGTACCTGGTCTATCCCAAGGGCAAGGAACTGTCGCTGGTGGCGCGCACCTTCCTGGAGTTCGCCAGGGAGATCGAGCCGGACCTGCGCAAACAGGTCGAGTCGATGTGGCCTGAATTAGGCAGGTACATGCACAAGGAAGAGCAGGGCGGTCCGCCGAAGAAAAAGAAGACCGCCCGCCGCAGGAAAAAGGCCTGAGCGACCGCTTCAGCTGCCGGTCTTGCGGGAACTGATGCCGAGCAGGCTGTAGCCCGGGCACCAGCCGACCAGGCCGGTGACCAGGGGCAGCACGCCGATCCAGCCCCACACGCCGATGGTGCCGGCCAGGGTCAGGCCGATCAGCGCCAGCCCGACAATGATACGTATGCCGCGGTCCAGACCGCCTTCATTGATCTTCATGCTGACTTCTCCGGTTGATTGAACATTACGCCAAGCATGGCACAAAACCCCTGCGCTTTCAGCTGCGCGGGCGATATCTGCTGCCATGGCGCCTGCCGGGGAGGATGGGGTAATATCGACCCGGTTTCCAGCCCCGGTCACCGGATACTGCCATGACAACGACCGCAGCCAGTTTGCCCGCCGGGGATGAGGCCCCGCTGCGGGACGTCTATCTGAGCAGCACCCGCCAGCGCTTCAAGAACGAGGTCAACCGCCTGACCCGTGATGGCGGCATGGCGGCGCTGCTGCAGGGACGCGAGGAGGCCGACGACCTGGCCTTCGTGCTGGCCTGGGTCTACCTGTATCACTGGCTGGCACACAATGTGCCGGCCGCGTGGCGCGAGCCGGTGGTGGCGCGGTTTCGCAGCGGCGGCCGTGCCTTTCTGATGGATCTGCTCCTGGAGCCGGATGTGGAGAGCTTCCTGCGCGGGTATGTCGCGCACTGGCAGCCGCTGCCGTCCGGCGGGGTGCGGCCGCCGACCCAGCAGCAACAGCTGCAGCGCCTGCTGGCCGCCCGCGGCGGCGACCCCGCGGTCCTGGTCGCCGATCTGCTGGAGATCTGGCGCGGCCTGGACCTGTTCAGCCGCTCCTACAAGGTGGCCTACAGCGAGATCGGGCGGGCGGAGCGCGACCGCTACGGCGAGATGCTGGCCGAGGCCGATCGCGCGCGGCTGGCGCTGGTCGATGCCCTGCCGGATCCCGGCTTCGCCGGCGAGCGGCCGCGCCTGGCCAAGGCCGGCCTGATCCCCGCCATGGGCTGCCCCCAGACCTGCCGCCACTGCATGTTCATCTGGCGTCCGCCGAAGCCGAAGAACGCCGACCCCGAGCGGCTCTACCGTCTGGTCGACGCACTGGCCGACAATGTTCTGTTCACCGGCGGTGACCTGACCCGGCAGCTGGACAGCTTCCATGCCGCCATCCGCAGCATGCCGAATATCACCAGCTTTGCCATCCTGCTCAACGGTGACTTCGCCGACGACCCCGGAGTGACCGACGCGGTGCTGGGCGCCATGGCTGAGGCCATCGACAGCCGGCCGGCCGACTGGGCACGGGCGAAGGTGCTGCTGCAGATCAGCTTCGACGAGTTCCACCAGGAGGTGATCGTCGACAAGCGCGGCCGGCTGAAGGAGCGCATCCCGGTGGCGAAGATCGCCAACATCGTCGAGCGCGTGCCGCAGTACAGTGAGCAGATCCAGCTGGCCCTGCTGCACAAGCAGACGGCGCTCAACTTCTCCATGGACGTGTTCAACAAGGGCGTGTTCGCCCGCCTGGCCGCCGAACTGGGGCGGCGCGGCCACCGGGTCCAGGTGCTGAGCGCGGCCCCGGCGGCCCGGCCCAAGCGCAATCCTATGGCCCCGGATCAACTCGCCCCGGTGGTCAAGGACGCGAGCTTCATCCTGACCCGGCACCCGGATACCCCGATCCTGTTCACCAGTTCCACCATCGACGGCTACGGCCGTGCCGCGGAGATGGATGCGTGGGAAACGGTCAAGGAGAAGGAGTTGCTGGCCGAGGTGCTGGCCGGACGGACACCGCCCGGGGTGAGCTTCGACATCGACCTGATGTTCTGGTTCAACGGCTGGGCCACCCTGTTCAACGCCGTGCACATCTGCCTGGGCGACATCTATGCCGACGGCGAGGAGATCGTGCTGGCGCGTCAGCGCAAGGATCCGCTGTCCCATGCCCTGCATCGTTTCGATACCCGTCTGCTCGACTATTACCGCGAACTGCGCCCGGACCTGGAGCAGAAGATCGCGGCGGCGACCGGGCCGCACCACCTGTTCCACACCATGACCGAGGACGCCGACGTCCGGCTGCACCTGACCCGGCGCTTGATCGATGACGGCCACGGCGTCGCGGCCGGCCATTGAATCCGCGCGGCCCCGGGTCGTTGCATTCCTGCCCGCCTGCGCTATACCTACCCCTGTATAACCTTTGAACAGGCCGCCGGTATCCCGGCATTGCCGCATCCGGCCGAGGAGGGGAAGATGCCTAAGCACCTGTATACGGTTGCCTTGTGTCTGGCGGTAGGCCAGCTGCCGGCGACGGGGGTGGCGACCGAACTGACCCGCGGCGCCATGCTCGCCAACTCCTGTGCCGGCTGCCACGGCACCGACGGTCACAGTCCCGGCGCCATCCCGAGCATCGGCGGCAAGTCATCCGCCTTCATCGAAACCGCCATGAAGGAGTTCCGCAGCGGTGAACGTCACGGCACCGTCATGGGCCGCCATGCCAGGGCCTACACGGACGAGGAAATCCGTCTGATCGCCGAGTTCTTCGGCGGGGAGGCGCAGTGATGAGCCGCTATACGCGACGGGAACTGCTGCGGCTGCTGGGCCGGGCCGGCACTGCTTCCATGCTTGGTGCCATGGGCCTGCCGCTGGTCGGCTGCGGCGGGAAGGATGAATCAATGGGCGAGGCCGGCGAGGCGGCCGGGGGGCGGCAGACCGCCCTGAATCGCCCGCGGGTGGTCATCGTCGGCGGCGGCTTCGGCGGTACCAGCTGCGCCAAGTACCTGCGCCGCTACGTCAAGGACGTGGAGATCCTCCTGGTCGAGCCCAGACAGACCTACCACACCTGCCCCTTCAGCAATACGGTGCTGGCGGGGATGAACCCCATCGATTTCATTGCCCATGATTACGACACCCTGCGCAGTGCCCACGGCGTGGAGGTGATCCATCAGAGGGTCGGCGAGATCGATCCGGTGGCCAAGGCCGCCAGTCTGGATGACGGCCGCACGCTGGGCTACGACTACCTGGTGCTCGCACCCGGCATCGATATGCGCTGGGATGCCATCGAGGGCTATGACCAGGCGGCCGCCGAGGCCATGCCGCATGCCTGGCAGGCCGGCGACCAGACCCGGCTGCTGCGGGCCCAGCTCGAGGCCATGGACGACGGCGGCACCGTCATCATCGCGCCGCCGAACAATCCGTTCCGCTGTCCGCCGGGGCCCTACGAGCGCGCCAGCCTGATCGCGCACTATCTGAAGCAGCACAAGCCGAAGTCCAAGATCCTGATCCTGGATGCCAAGGAGAAGTTCTCCAAGCAGGGCCTGTTCATGCAGGGCTGGGAGGCGCTCTATCCCGGCATGATCGAGTGGGTGAAGGGGTCGGACTGGGGCGGCATGGGCCGGGTCGATGCCGGACAGAAGACCATCTACAGCATGTTCGACAAGGCATTCAAGGGTGACGTGGTCAACCTGATCCCGCCCCAGCAGGCCGGAGAGATCGCACTGCGCACGGGCCTGGCCAACGACGACGGCTGGTGCCCGGTGGATCAGCGCAGTTTCGAATCCAGCATGCACAAGGACCTGTTCGTCATCGGGGACGCCTCGGTGGCCGGGCAGATGCCCAAGTCGGGCTTTGCCGCCAACAGCCAGGGCAAGGTATGTGCCGCGGCCATCGCCGCCCGCCTTCTGGAGGTGGATCTGCCCGAGCCCTCCTATGTGAACACCTGCTACAGCCTGGTGGGGCCGGACTACGGCATCTCTGTGGCGGCCGTCTACCGGATGCAGGAGGGGCAGATCAAGAGCGTGGAGGACTCCGGCGGGGTCAGCCCGACCGAGGCCGATGCAGAGTTCCGCCGGGACGAGGCGCGCTACGCCGAAGGCTGGTACCAGAGCATCACCTCGGACATGTTCGGCTGAGCCCGGCAGTCCACAACGCGCACAAGCGCAGGATACGGCTATGCCTTACGCATCCGTCAGCGAGCTACCGGACAGCGTGCGTGAGCACCTTCCCGGGCACGCCCGGGAGATCTTCCTGGAAGCCTTCAACAATGCCTGGGAGCAATACGCCGACCGCGACGACCGCGAAGAGACGGCCTTTCGCGTCGCCTGGTCGGCTGTGAAGCAGAAATACAGGAAGTCGGACGGGAAGTGGGTCCGGAAGTGACGACTAATCCAGCCGGAAACCGATCTTGAGCTTGACCTGGTAATGCCCCACCTTGCCGTCGACGATATGGCCGCGGGTCTCCACCACTTCGAACCAGTCCAGGTTGTGCAGGGTCTCGCTGGCCTTGCTGATGGCGCGCTGGATGGCATCGTCCGTGCCCGCGCTGGAAGATCCGACGATCTCGATGACCTTGTAGACGTGGTCGCTCACTGGCGTTCTCCTTGTTGAATGGCTTATGATCAGGATAGAAGCCGCAGGCGGCTTTGTCAGGTCCATCCGTGCACGACGAGGATATCCGGATGACGAACAGAAAGACCGGGCCGGACAGCGACCGGCTCGACCGCGTGGTGGCCGAGGCGCACCGCTACCGCGATCAGCGCGAGAAGGATTACCGGGAGCAGGCGCTCAAGCTCTACCCCTGGGTATGCGGGCGCTGCGGCCGGGAGTTCGACCGCAGCAACCTGCGCGAACTCACCGTGCATCACCGTGACCACAACCACGACAACAACCCCCCCGACGGCAGCAACTGGGAACTGCTGTGCCTCTACTGCCACGACAACGAGCATCAGAAGCAGCTGGAAGCGGCGATGGGCGGGACTGTCAGCAACCCCGGTGAATCGGGGCAGGGCGCCCGCCACAATCCCTTCGCCGATCTGAAATCCCTGCTGGAAAAGGAATGACGGCGCCGCGGGCTGCGACGAGCCCGCGCCGCCGCCCCGCTTCAGGCGACCCGACTGACTGCGGTACGGTTCGCCGTGGTCGGATCGATCAATGTCACCACCTCGGTGATGCGGTTGGCGGGGAAGCCGCTGAGGCGGGCGTGTTCGCGGATCACCTCCTCATTCTCGGCCAGATAGATGCAATAGGTCCTGTCCGCCGTGACGTAGGAATGCACCCACTGGATGCGGGTGCCCAGCCTGGCCAGGGCGTTATTGGATGTCTCGGCGACGGTGCAGAAGCCTTCGGCGCTGTTGCTGCCGACCCCGGGTACCTCGCGTTCAATCACGTATTTGCGCAGCATATCGATGTCCTCGCTGGTGGCCTGGCGCCAGGGACTGCGGATGCCGGGCCAGGCCTTCCGGCATCTGCAATCACTCTGGCGCCGGGGTGTAACAGGATGATTGCCTTGATGCTGCAAACTGTTTCGGGATTGTTGTTGCGGGATACGGCTCAGCCCTCCAGTGCCTCCCATCGTGCGTAGGCCTGCTCCAGCTCGGATTCCAGTTCGCTGAGGCGGGCCTGTGCGCGCGCGATTTCCGTCTTGTCCTGCTGATAGAATTCCGGGCGGCTCATTTCCCCGGTGAGAGCGGCCTGCTCGGCCTCCAGTGACTCGATGCGCTGCGGCAGGGCCTCCAGTTCGCGCTGATCCTTGTAGGAGCGCCTGGCGGCGCGGGCGGCCGGGCGGGGTTTCTTCGCCTCCGGTTTCGTGTCCGCCGGATCCGTGGCGGCCGCCGCGACCGGGGTCCGCTGGCGCAGCCAGTCGTCATAGCCGCCGACATACTCGTTGACCCGGCCCTCGCCCTCGAACACCAGCGAGCTGGTCACGATGTTGTTGAGAAAGGCGCGATCGTGACTGACCAGCAGCACCGTGCCCGTGTAGTCGATCAGCAGCTCCTCGAGCAGTTCCAGGGTATCGGTGTCCAGGTCGTTGGTCGGTTCGTCCAGCACCAGCACATTGGCCGGGCGGGTGAACAGCTTTGCCAGCAGCAGTCGATTGCGCTCGCCACCGGACAGTGCGCTGACCGGTTGCCGCGCGCGCGCGGGCGAGAACAGAAAATCCTGCAGGTAACTGATCACGTGCCGGTCCTGGCCGTTGATGTTCAGGCGATCGCGGCCCTGACCGACGTTGTCCAGCACGGTTGCCGTTTCATCCAGCGCGGCCCGGTACTGATCGAAATAGGCGATCTCCAGGTGGGTGCCGCGGCGGATATGGCCGCTGGTCGGTTCCAGTTCGCCCAGCAGCAGCTGCAGCAGCGTGGTCTTGCCGGCCCCGTTGGGGCCGATGATGCCGACCTTGTCGCCGCGCAGGATGGTGGTGTTCAGCTCGCGGATGACCGGCTTGCCGTTGTAGGCGAAGCCGGCATTCTCGGCCTCGACCACCAGCTTGCCCGAGCGCTCGCCGGCCTGCACCCGGAGCCTGGCGCTGCCGGCGTGCTCGCGCCGCTCGGCGCGCTCCCGGCGCAGTTGCTGCAGGGCCCGCACCCGGCCCTCGTTGCGGGTGCGCCGGGCCTTGATGCCCTGGCGGATCCAGGCCTCTTCCTGCGCGAGCTTCTTGTCGAACAGGGCGTTGTGCCGCTCCTCCTCCTCCAGCAGTTCGGCCTTGCGTCTGAGGTAGGTGTCATAGTCGCCGGGGAAGTCGGTCAGATGTCCGCGATCCAGTTCGATGATGCGGGTGGCGAGCCGCCGCAGGAAGGCGCGGTCGTGGGTGATGAACAGCAACGCGCCCTGCCAGCCGAGCAGGAATTCCTCCAGCCAGGTGATGGCATCGATGTCCAGGTGGTTGGTGGGTTCGTCCAGCAGCAGCAGGTCGGGCTGACTGACCAGGGCCTGGGCCAGCAGTACCCGGCGCTTGAGGCCGCCGGAGAGGCGTTCGAGTTCGGCGTCGGGATCCAGGCCGAGCTTCGACAGCACCGTCTCCACCCGCTGGTTGATCTCCCAGCCGCCGGCCGCCTCCAGGGCGTGCTGGCACTGCTCGAGTTCGTCCATGCGCCCCAGTTCACCGGCGGCAATGGCGTGGGTCAGGGCGTGATAGCGTTCGACCAGACTGCCGACCTCGCCCAGTCCCCGGGCCACCACATGGAATACGCTGCCCCGTGTCTCCTGCGGGATCTCCTGGGCCAGCTGGGCGACGCGCAGGCCGTCGGCGCGCTGGATCCGGCCGTCATCGGGGAGCAGATCGCCGGCGACCAGCCGCAGCAGGGTGGATTTGCCGGCCCCGTTGCGGCCTATCAGGCACAGCCGCTCCCCCGCCTCGATGCGGAAACTCACGCGGTCGAGCAGGGGCGGGTCGCCGTACTGGAGGGTGACGTCGCGAAAGCTCAGCAGGGACATGGTGCAAAGGTGTCGGTCAGGGCCAAACCGCTATTGTAACCGAGGCGGGCGGCTCGCGGCTTACCGGGATGCGGCTTCGTCCGCCTCAGCCGCCTGTGCCAGCGGCCGGCGCAGGCGCTCGAACTCCCGCGGCGGTACATACTGCAGGACCTCCTTGCCGTCATGGTCCAGGATCAGATCCAGGCCGAGCCCGGGGTAGAGCAGGTGCTCGACCTGCGCGTTGATGCGGATGCGCTCGGACGGGACCCCGAAGCGGTGCTCGGCCACCTCGGCGTCGATGTCCGCGGCGGGGATGAAGGTGATCGAGGCGATGGTCGCCGCGTGGGCCGTGGGCAGATCCGCGGGATCCAGGCTGAAGCGGCGGGCGCCGCTGTCCAGCACCCTGCTGCTGACGGCGCGCTCGCGCAGTTCCCGCAGGGTCGCGCTGTCCAGCCGGGTGCCGAGGATCAGCCGGCCCGACAGCATCCCGGCCATGAACCGGCTGTAGAACAGTTCCAGCGCCCCGGCCTCGCCCGGGGCGGCGATGATGGCCAGTTCCGCATCGCGTCCATGGCGTTGCAGGGCGTCACCGAAGGTGCTGTCGCCCAGGGTCAGTCCGAACACCCGGCTCAGGCCCTCCGGCGTGGTTTCGACCTGCCAGGGCAGACCGGTCACCGGCTCGCGCGGGGACTGGCCGTCGCGCAGCAGCGGGACCAGGATCAGGACGAGCAGCAGCAGGATCAGCAGCGGTAGCAGGCGTTTCATGGGCGATGACCAGCAGGTTGAACGGGATCCGGGATTGCCCGGCGCAATGCTGTCACAGGCTAGCATACCCGGCCCGGGCGGCGGCACCCGGCCGCGGCCGGTGCCCGGCGCTCCAGCGAAACCGCCTATAATGGGTTACAGTAACTGCCTCACATCGAAACAATCCTGGGGGGAGAGCATGCTGGATGCCGTGACAGCCTGGTTCAGGCGGAACTGGAACGAGGAAAGCAATATCGGCAAGGCCAAGATCGCCGCCGTGGTGGTGCTGGTGTTTCTGTTCGTTGCCAGCCTGATGCCGGAGAGCCGGGACGGGGGCACGACTGAACAGGCCGCAGGTCCGGCGACCGGGGAGACGGAACCGGGCCTGGAGCAGGCCGAGAAGCAGGCGGCCGAGACCTACGCCAGCTATGAAAGCTATCTGGCCGAGTTGGCGCGGGAGAAGGCGCAGGGGGAGCGGCAGGCGCGCGAGACCTATGACAGCTATGAGCAGCGGGTACGCGAGTTGGAGCAGGAAAAGGAAGAGGCCGCCATCCAGGCCCGTGCCGCCTACCAGGACTACGAGGACCGCGTCGGTGAACTGGAGCACGAGCTCGAAGCCGCCCGGGCGCAGAGTCGTCAGGCCTATGTGGCCTATGAAAGACGCGTGGCCGAACTGGAGCAGGGACGCGAGGATCACGTCGCGGGCAGCGCCGCCCTGACCGGGCTCGAGACCGCCGCGGCCGAGGCGCGCGAGACCTATGAACAGTACCAGACCCGGGTAAGCGATCTGGAGCATGAACTGGAGGCCGCCGAGCACCAGGCCCGGGATGCCTACGCCAGCTACGAGGCGCGGGTCGCCGAACTGGAGCGGGCGCAGGCGCAGGGCGAACGGGAGGCCGCCGAGACCTATGCCAGCTACGAGGCCCGGGTGGCGGAGTTGGAGCGCGAGAATGAGGCTCTGCGGCAGCAGCTCAACGAGTTGCGGCAGCGGCAGTCGGGTCAGGCCGGGGCGCAGGACCCGGACAGCCGGCGGGCCATGCGCGAGGAACTCAAGGCCCTGCAGCAGCGTATCGATCGGCTGCTGCAGGATTTGTGAACACCGGCGGGCCTGATCCACGCGGTTGCGGGGGGCTGGCCGGATAGCGGCATGCTTGGCTGGGGGGCGGGCATGGACACACAGATACAGGTTCTGGTGGTGGACGACGACCCGGACGTGCGGGCGTTCCTGCAGGACTATCTCTCCGAGCATGATTACGAGGTCACTGCGCTCGACACCGGTACGGCCCTGCGCGCCCATCTCGCTGACGCCACGGCCGACCTGGTGCTGCTCGACGTGGGTCTGCCCGGTGAGGATGGCCTGAGCCTGGCGCGCTTTGTGCGCGAGCACAGCGACATGGGGGTGATCATGGTCTCCGGCGCCGGTGAGCCGCTGGACCGCATCGTCGGTCTCGAGGTCGGTGCCGACGACTATCTCGCCAAGCCGTTCGAGCCGCGTGAACTGCTGGCACGGATCAGGAGCGTGCTGCGCCGCTGCCGGCGCGAGCCCGCCGCGCCGCCGACGCATGCCGCCCCGACCGCCCGGCAGGTCGCCGTCGGTTCCTGCACCCTCGATCTCGACAGCCGGCGGCTGTTCGCTGCGGGAGGACAGGAAATCCCGCTCACCGCCATGGAATTCGACCTGCTGCAGGTCTTCGTGGAAAGGCCCAACCGGCCGCTGAGTCGGGATCAGCTGCTCAACCTGACCCAGAACCGCGATTGGAATCCCTACGACCGCAGCATCGATATCCGCATCACCCGCCTGCGGCGCAAGCTGGAACCGGACCCGGAGCAGCCGCAGCTGATCCGCACGGTCCGCGGGGTGGGCTACATGTACGTTCCCGTGACGGGCCGCGGGTGACGGGCCGGCTGCGTAACAGGGATGTTTCAGTTGTAACAGAAGTTCTGTGCGGCCCTGCGTCACCATCCGTTACTGATAGACTTCTCGCTGAGTGTGGCTGCGAGACCGGTGGCGATGCAGATGAAGTGCTTCCTCCCGTCCGATGTCGATGACGCCCTGTCCGCCATGAGCGAGTCCGGCCGTTTCGTGCTGCGTGATGGCCGCATTCACCGCTGTGATGCGCGGGCAGCGGCCCTCTGGGGACAGACACCGGAACGACTTCTGGGGCTGGATCCATTGACGCTCTCCACCCCGATGCAGCCGGACGGTTCTGAATCGGCCGCCGTCTGGCCGCAGCGGCTGGCGGCGGCCGCGACCCTGCCGCAGAGTTTCGAATGGCAGTTCGGGACCGCGGAGCAGGTATCGTTGCGCGCCCTGGTCGGTCTGACCCCCGGGCAACTGGATGGCCGGCCGGTGCTCGAGGGGCGGCTGCAGGACCTGGGCGAACTGCTGCAGGCCGAGACGGCCTGGCGGGAAAGCGAGACCCGGCTGGCGCAGATCCTCGACAACACCACCGCCGTGGTCTACGTGAAGGATCGTGACGGCCGCTACCTCCTGGCCAACCGGCAGTTCGAGCGTTTGTTCGACCTGCCGTCAGGCTATCCGGTCGGACGTACGGATACCGAGCTGGGGCTGTTCGATGAAGCCACCGTCCGGGTGCTGCGGCGCAACGACGCGCGGGTGCTGGAGCAGTCCGCGGCGAGTGAGTACGAGGAGACCATCAAAGTCGCCGGCGCCGAGCGCATCTATCTCTCCATCAAGTTCCCGCTGTTCAGCACCGAGTCCGAACCCTATGCCGTGTGCGGCATCTCCACCGACATCACCGAGCGCAAGCGTACCGAAACCGCGTTGCGCAATGTGGCCCTGGGCGTGTCGGGGGCGAGCAGCAGCGACGTGTTCGAGGCCATTGCCTATTATCTGACCCGCAGCCTGGAAGTGGACTTCGCCTTCATCGGCGAGCTGCAGGGCGACGGCCGGCGCATGAAGACCCTGGCCATCTGCCACCAGGGCGAACTGGGCAGGAACTTCGAATACGATCTTGAGGGTACGCCCTGCCAGTCCGTGGTCGGCCAGGACTTCCGCTTCATCGCGCAGGGGCTGCAGCAGCGTTATCCCGGCGACAATATGCTGCATGAGTACGGCTTCAATGCCTATGCCGGCTACCCCCTGTTCGATTCCGCCGGCCGGGCCCTGGGCCTCATCGCCGTGGTCAACCGCGGTGCCATGGTCCGGCCCGGCCTGACTGAGGCCATTCTGCGCATCTTCTCGGTGCGGGCGGCGGCCGAAATCGAACGCATGCAGACCGACCAGGCCCTGCGTCAGTCCGAGGCCAGCTATCGCGGCATCTTCGAGGCCGCCGAGGATGCCGTGTTCATCCATGACATCGACAGCGGCCGGATCGTCGATGCCAATCCACGCGCCTGTGAGACCTACGGCTACAGTCATGCGGAACTGCTGGGGCTTGACCCGGAGGCGCTCAGCGCCGGTGAGCCGCCCTACACCGGTGATGAGGCGCGCCAGTGGCTGGCGCGTGCCCGGGATGAAGGCCCGCAGCGCTTCGAGTGGCGCCGTCGCAACTGCGACGGCAGTCTGCACTGGGACGAGGTGAGCCTGAAGCGGGTGACCATCGCCGGGGTCGACCGCATCCTGGCCTCCACCCGCGAGATCACCCAGCGCAAGGCGCGCGAGCAGGCCCTGCGCAGCAGCGAGAACCGGTTGCGGGCCACCATCGAGACCGCACTGGACTGCATCATCGGCATGGACGAGGCTGGATGCGTCACCGAGTTCAACCCGGCGGCCGAGGCCTGCTTCGGTTATCGGCGCGATGAGGTGTTGGGCCGTCCGCTGGCCGAGGTGATGATCCCGCCGCGCGACCGGGAGGCGCATCGCAAGGGGCTGGAGCGCTACCGCCGCGATGGCCGGGGCGCGTTCCTGGGGCAGCGCGTGGAGGTGACCGCCATGCGCGCCGACGGCAGCGAGTTCCCGGCCGAGCTGGCCATCACGGTGGCGCGCAGCGAGGCCGGAGACGGTTTCATCGGCTATCTGCGCGATATCACGCGCACCAAGGAGGCCGAGGCGGCGCGCGTTCAGCTGGAGGCGCAACTGCGCCAGGCCCAGAAAATGGAAGCCATCGGCCACCTCTCCGGCGGGGTGGCTCACGACTTCAACAACATCCTCACCGGTATCATGGGCTACGTCACCCTGGCCGAGGAGCGCAGCGAGACCCTGGGGGATGAGCGTCTGCATCAGTACCTGGGGCGCGCCCGTCAGTCCGGTGAGCGCGCCCGTGACCTGATCCGCCAGCTGCTGACCTTCAGCCGCGGCCAGCGCGGCGAACCACGGCCGCTGGAGCTGGCGCCGCTGATCCGGGAAACCCTCAGGTTGCTGCGTTCGGTGGTGCCCGCAAGCATCGAGTTCGCGCTCGATCTGGACATGCGGGTGCCGCCGGTGATGCTGGATCCGGTCCAGGTCGAGCAGAGCCTGATGAACCTGTGCATCAACGCGCGTGATGCCATGCAGGGGGAGGGACGGATCGTGATCGGTCTGCACCGCGTGATCCTGCCGCGAACAGTCTGCGCCTCCTGCCGCCAGCCGCTGGAGGGTGAGCGGGTCGAGTTGAGCGTGACCGATACCGGCCCCGGCATTGCGCAGGAGCACCTGGACCGCATCTTCGAGCCCTTTTTCACCACCAAGGCCACCGGCGCCGGCAGCGGCATGGGACTGGCGACCATCCACGGCATTCTGCATGAGGCCGGCGCCCACGTGCTGGTTGAAACCGAGCCCGGGCTGGGGACGCGGTTCCGGCTGCTGTTTGCGCCGCTGGAAGGCGGTGTGACCGCAGGCGTCACCCGGGCCACCGGGGCGGATGCCGGTGTCGCCCGTCCATTGCTGCACGGCCATGTACTGGTGGTCGACGACGATGCGGCGGCCGGCGATTTCATCCAGGACCTGTTTGACCACTGGGGTCTGCAGGTGAGCCGGGTCCGCGACGGCCGCGCGGCACTGGCATGTTTCGAGCGTGACCGGAGCGGCTTTGACCTGGTGCTGCTGGACCAGACCATGCCCGGCCTGACCGGGCTGGAGACGGCCCGTTGCCTGCGTGCCGGGGGCGCCGCCATGCCGATCCTGCTCTACACCGGCTACAGCGCCGATATCAGCGAGGCTGTGGTGCGCCAGGCCGGACTGCAGGGGCTGCTGCGCAAGCCGGTGGATATCCCGCTGCTGTACCGACGGCTCAGCGAGCTGCTGGCCGGTTGAATCCTGCCTGAAACAAAGTCCATACAAAGCGCCGCAGGCGTGAAATACCCCTGATACCTGCCGGGTCCAGTCTGTATCTCAGACGCGAGACATCGCGTCCCGACAGCAACCGGCAAGGGGAGGTACAGGGGCCATGAACCGACCACGCATCAAGTCAGCCCGTCAGGATCGGCGTGTGGCCGGATTCAGATGGCACCTGTGGGAACTGCTGAGCCAGCTGGCCTGGTTCGGTGGCTGAATCCGCCTGCCGCATTCACGCAATCCAATCACGAGGAGACCGCAGTCATGCTGAAACGTATTGCCGTTCTGGGGTACGGGCTGTTGGGCTATGCCCTGTTCCTTGCCAGTTTTGTCTATGCCGTCGGCTTCATCGGCAACCTGTGGGTGCCGGTCACGCTGGACGGCCCGGTGGATGTGCCGCTGGGTCAGGCGCTGATCACCAATGCGCTGCTGCTGGGGCTGTTCGCCGTGCAGCACAGCACGATGGCGCGGCCGGCATTCAAGCGCTGGTGGACACGCTACGTGCCGCGACCGATTGAACGCAGCACCTATGTGCTGATCTCCAGCGTCCTGCTCATCGTCCTGTTCGCTTTCTGGGAACCGATGGGTGGACGGGTCTGGTCGGTCAGCGCCCCGCTGGCGCAGGGGGTGATCTACGCCCTCTACGGACTGGGCTGGGGCCTGGTGCTGGTGTCGAGTTTCCAGATCAATCATTTCGATCTGTTCGGCCTGCGCCAGGTGTGGCTGTATTTCCGCGGTCGTCCCTATACCCAGCTGCCGTTCAAAACGCCCTGGTTGTACCGTCACGTGCGTCACCCCCTGTATGTCGGCTGGTTCCTGGCATTCTGGGCCACCCCGACCATGAGCCTGGCGCATCTGCTGTTCGCCCTGCTCACCTCCGCCTATATCCTCATTGCCATCCGGCTGGAGGAGCGTGACCTGGTCGCCTTCCATCCCGAGTACCGCAGCTATCGCGAACGGGTGCCCATGCTGATTCCGCAGCCGGGTCGGCGCGTTGTCGACGGCCTAGCCTGGAACAGGGGGGAATGATCATGTCACGCGCAAAGACACTCGACTGGTGGTACTGGCTGGTGACCGATCTGATGCTGGTCAGCGCCCTGGCCGGCGGCC
>PABG01000008.1 GCA_002699185.1 Gammaproteobacteria bacterium
CCGCTGAACCAGCTGCTCGAGGTGCTGCTGGAGCGGGGCTTTCTGGTTCCCACCGCGAGTGAGGCCGTTGGCTATGTACCCGCACGGGACATCGAAACCATCCGCCTCGATGAACTGCTCAGCCGGGTGCGGGAGGCGGGAGAGAGCCACTTCGTGCGCCCGGGGCAGGTGCCTGCATTGCAGGCGGTGGACGCTCTGATGGAGGAACTGCAGGGTGCGCAGGCCGCGCATCTGGACGGCATGACCCTGCGCGACCTGGTGGTGCAGAGGCAGCCTTCGGGATGATCGGCGTGTTCGCCGGGGTGGGTGGATCAGCGCCGGGTGGGTGAGGCTTCCGGGCTTAGCGTGCAGACTGCGCACATGCGCCCGGAAGCCTCACCCGTCCGGCGCTGAACTCACGTGTGGCGGGAGGTGTTGTACGGGGCGAGGTTTGTTTCGATCCGGGTCGATTCAACCCACCGAACCAGTGCCCGTGGCCGGCATTCCTTGAGGGCGCATGTGCGGGGTGTGCACGCTAAGCCCTCAAGGAATGCCGGCCGCGGGCACGGAAACCGTTGCGCCAGTGTCCAGCACAGGGGCAGGACTTCACTCCTGCAACGCCACCATCATCGGGACATCACCCTGCAGGAAGATCGCCTCGCCCTGATGATATACCGCCACCGGGGTGCCGCTCTGCACCAGCATCCATTCCGGCAGGTGGGCGCTCAGGGTCTGATAGTATTCCTGCGGACGGACATTGCCGCAGTCGGGCAGGCCGGGGTTCCAGGCAATGCGGTAATGCCAGGCGGCATAACGGCCGAGCGAGTCCGGCGCGGTTGCCGTGGCGGGCATGCCGGCCTCGTCCACCTCCCCGCTGAATACCCACTCGCCGCCGCACAGGGCGGCCTCGGTCCTGCGCTTGGCCTCGCCCAGGGCCACCAGCGTCCGGGCGCGGGCCACGGTGGGACTCTGGGCCGCGTCGCGGGGCAGCCAGGCGATGACCTGATTATGGCCCTGACCGAGGACGGTTTCCTGAGCCTGCCGCGCAAGCGGGTCGGTGCCGCTGCCGGCACAGCCGACGAGCAGTACCAGCGCCCCGAGGGCACCGAGGCTGCGAAGACGGATTGTGCTGCGGCTTGCGGTCATTGGATGATTCCTGTTCACTTGAGTCTCACTCTAGTCGTAACAGGCTGAACCCTGCCTGAATCAGCGTCACAGCTTTGACGTTTATTGACCCTCTGGCCACGAAAATGTGATGGAGTTGACGGCTGCAATGCGCCACAGTCGGCTGTTTCCCGGACTGTCATGACCCGGCACAGGCATCTCACCCGCCTGGGGCGGGCGGCCTGGCAGGCGGCGCTGGTGCTGCTGGCCCTGGGCGCGGTACATCTGTACCGGACCTGGGATACCGCCAGCGGTCAGGCCCCGGCATTCCAGGCCCGGGATCTCCAGGGTCGCCCGGTTGCCCCGGCCGATTACGCGGGCCGGCCGATGCTGGTGCACTTCTGGGCCAGCTGGTGCCCGGTGTGCCGGCTGGAGGAGGACAGCATCGATGCCATTGCCCATGACCACCCGGTCCTGACCGTGGCACTGGATTCGGGCAGCGACGGGGAGCTGAAACAGTACATGGCGGAACAGGGGCTGGAGTTTACCGTGATCAACGACCGCGACGGGGCCATTGCCGCCCGCTATGGGGTGCAGGGGGTGCCGGCTTCCTTTGTCATCGGCCCGCAGGGCGATATCCGCTTCACCAGCGTCGGCTATACCACCGGTATCGGTCTGCGGCTGCGGCTGTGGCTGGCCGGGTGGGAGTGAGGCGGGATGGCGCTCACGGACAACCCCGAGGTCAATACGCTGATCGATCGCCTGTGTGCGGAGGGCTGCACGGTGGTGCAGGAATACATCCTGGTCCTGGAGCGGGGCGAGGAGCATCCGGTCTATGCCCATCTGGATGCTGCCGGGCGCCGCCTGCTGCTGGCCGAGTTGCGGGCCATCATGGCGGTGTACGAGTCCTAGCCCGGATTTCTCACCACCATTCGTAGCGAGGCGGTTCCAGGGTGCGCCATGGCTGGCTTTCGCGACCGAGGAGCGCGCAGGCATAGTCGACACTATGTCGAGCACTCCGACCGAGCGAAAACCAGACAGGGCGTGCCCTGGGGCCGCCGCAGTAGAAGGGCGGTGAGAAATGCGGGCTAGGGACGCGGATGCCGCGTTGTGATCAGGCGTCGTAGGATGGGTGAAGCGCAGCGCAACCCATCAAACCCGGCGGGCCGCGATGGGTTGCGGCGCGTTGCGCCTTCACCCATCCTACCCCTCTCGGCCCCTGAATCCTGAGCTATGCCGAGCGTGCGGCCTTCTTGCGCTCGTGCTCCAGCAGCAGCTTCTTGCGCAGACGGATGGCCTTCGGGGTGACCTCCACCAGTTCGTCGTCGTCGATGAACTCCAGCGCCTGTTCCAGTGACAGCTTCACCGGCGGGGTGAGCAGGATGTTCTCGTCCGAGCCGGCGGCGCGGATGTTGGTCAGCTGCTTGGCCTTGAGCGGATTGACCACCAGGTCGTTGTCGCGCGAGTGGATGCCGATGACCATGCCCTCGTAGACCTCCTGCCCCGGGCCGATGAACAGCCGCCCGCGTTCCTGCAGGTTGAACAGGGCATAGCCCAGCGCCTTGCCGGCGCCATTGGCGATCAGCACGCCATTGATGCGCTGGCCGAAGTTGCCGGGCTTGTAGGGCCCGTAGTGATCGAACACCGAGTACAGCAGGCCGGTGCCCTGGGTGGTGGTCAGGAACTCGGTGCGAAAACCGATCAGGCCGCGCGAGGGGATGATGTAGTCCAGCCGCACCCGGCCCTTGCCGTCGGGCATCATGTCCTTGAGTTCGCCGCCGCGGGTGCCGAGCTTCTCCATCACGCCGCCCTGGTGCTGTTCCTCGACGTCGACGGTGAGCTGTTCGTAGGGTTCCTGCCTGACGCCGTCGATCTCGCGCACGATGACCTCGGGGCGCGATACCCCCAGCTCATAGCCCTCACGGCGCATGTTCTCGATCAGGATCGAGAGGTGCAGTTCGCCGCGGCCGGAGACGCGGAACTTGTCCGGGTCCTCGGTATCCTCCACCCGCAGGGCGACGTTGTGCACCAGTTCCTTGTCCAGGCGTTCGCGGATCTGGCGCGAGGTGATGTATTTGCCGTCCTTGCCGGCAAACGGCGAGTTGTTGACCTGGAAGGTCATGCTCACCGTCGGCTGGTCCACGGTCAGCGGCGGCAGCACCTCCGGGTGCGCCGGGTCGCACAGGGTGTCGGAGATGTTCAGGTTCTCGATGCCGGTGAAGGCGATGATGTCGCCGGCGGAGGCCTCATTGACCTCGACGCGCTCCAGGCCCATGAAGCCGAAGATCTGCAGGATGCGGCCGCTGCGCCGGTGGCCGTCACGGTCGAGGACCGCGACACTGGTGTTGGTCCTGACCTTGCCGCGGCTGATGCGGCCGATGCCGATCACGCCCACGTAGCTGTTGTAGTCCAGGGAACTGACCTGCATCTGGAACGGGCCGTCGGCGTCGACCTCGGGGCAGGCGACCTTCTCCACGATGGTCTCGAACAGGGGCGTCATGTCGCCCTCGCGCGCCTCCTGGTCCAGGCTGGCATAGCCGTTCAGGCCGGAGGCGTAGACCACCGGGAAGTCGAGCTGCGCGTCGGTCGCGCCCAGACGGTCGAACAGGTCGAAGGTCTGGTCCAGCACCCAGTCGGGGCGGGCACCGGGACGGTCGATCTTGTTGATGACCACAATGGGTTTGAGGCCCCGCTCCAGCGCCTTCTGGGTGACGAAACGCGTCTGCGGCATCGGGCCCTCGACCGCGTCGACCAGCAGCAGCACCGAATCGACCATCGACAGCACCCGCTCCACCTCGCCGCCGAAGTCGGCATGGCCGGGGGTGTCGACGATGTTGATGCGGTAGTCATGCCACTGGATGGCGGTGTTCTTGGACAGGATGGTGATCCCGCGTTCCTTCTCCAGGTCGTTCGAATCCATCACCCGCTCCGGGGCCACACCCCGGTCACCGAAGGTCCCGGACTGACTAAGTAATTGATCGACAAGGGTGGTTTTGCCATGGTCGACGTGGGCGATGATGGCGATGTTGCGCAGGTTCTGGATCACGGTGCGGGTACTCTGAATAAGGGAGGGCGGATTATACATGAATGCGGGGCGGCAGGCCTGTATACATTGATATAATAGGGATGCATACGAGCGCACCGATTTGGTGCATGGCGATGATGGCGATCTGAATCCATGGTCTTTCAACACACCCTCAGCCTGTCCACCCGCGGCCGGGGTACCCATGACCTGACCCGCGCGGTCCGGGAGGCGGTGCGCGACAGCGGCATCCGCACCGGTCTGTGTCATGTCTTCGTTCAGCACACCAGTGCCTCGCTGATGCTGTGCGAGAACGCCGACCCGGCGGTGCGGGCCGACCTGGAACGCTTCATGGCGCGGCTGGCGCCGGACGGCGATCCCCTGTTCCGGCACGACGACGAAGGGCCGGACGACATGCCGGCGCATGTGCGCACGGTTCTGACCGGCGCCGATCTGACTCTGCCGGTGGCCGGCGGTGACTGTGTGCTCGGCACCTGGCAGGGTGTCTATCTGTGGGAGCACCGCACCCACGCCCATCGCCGGTCGGTGACCGTCACGGTGTACGGGGAATGACCGGTCGGGATCAGCCGGCGTCCAGCCCGATGAGCTTCAGCAACTGTGCCTCGTCCATATGGACCGCAATGGCATCGGCCATGCGCTCGATGCCGGCCTCGCGCAACGCGGGATAATCGAGCGCTGCGGGCGCGCGCAATCCGCTCCACTCCAGCAGGCTGCGGCAGGCCTCGGGCCGGTCGAACAGGCCGTGCAGATAGGTGCCGAGGATCTGGCCGTCGTCTGAAACGCAGCCCTCGTCCCGGTCGTCCAGCCGGAGGGCGGGGTGTTGCAGGGCTGTACCTGTGCTTTCCCCCATGTGGATCTCATAGCCCGCGACCGGGGCGCGGTCACGGATCAGTACGCCCTGGCGGCGGCGCAGGCATTTGTCCGGACGCAGCCGGGTGTGCAGGTCGAGCAGGCCGAAGCCGGAACTGCTCCCCGGTGTGCCTTCCACCCCGTCCGTGTCATCGATCCTCCGGCCCAGCATCTGGAAGCCGCCGCAGATCCCGATCAACCTGCCGCCATAGCGCAGATGCCGCTGCAGATAATGCTGCCAGCCGCGCGCCTGCAGCCGCGCCAGGTCAGCGCGCACCTGTTTGCTGCCGGGCAGGATGACCAGGTCCGCCGGCGGCGGGTCGCTGGCGATGTCCACCCAGATGACATTGACCTGCGGGTGCAGCCGCAGGCTGTCGAAGTCGGTGTGGTTGCTGATGTGCGGCAGCACGGGGATGACCACGTCGAGGCGGTCGGGATCCGAACCGACCTGTTGCTCCGCCCGGATGGCGTCCTCGGCCTCCAGGTGCAGGCCGTGCAGATAGGGCAGCACACCGAGCACGGGTCTGCCGCTGCTGCGGGTCAGCCAGTCCAGCCCGCCCTGCAGCAGCGCCATGTCGCCGCGGAAACGGTTGATGACGAAGCCGCGGGTGCGTTCCCGCTCGCTGTCGGACAGCAACGCCAGGGTGCCGTGGATATGGGCGAATACGCCGCCGCGGTCGATGTCGGCGATCAGTACGACCGGACAGTCCACCGCCTCGGCGAAGCCCATGTTGGCGATGTCGTTGTCGCGCAGATTGATCTCGGCCGGACTGCCGGCGCCTTCCACCAGCACGGCGTCGTACTGCTGCGCCAGGCGGGCATAGGATTCCAGTACGGCCGCCCGCGCGCTGGCCTTGTAGGCGTGATAATCGAGCGCGTCCATGTTGCCGAAGACCTGCCCCTGGAGAATGATCTGCGCGGTGGTGTCGCTGCCGGGCTTGATCAGCACCGGGTTCATGTCGCTGTGCGGCTCCACCCCGGCCGCCTGGGCCTGCACCGCCTGGGCACGGCCGATCTCGCCGCCATCGGCGGTGACCGCGCTGTTGAGCGCCATGTTCTGGGGCTTGAACGGGGCGACCCGGACGCCGCGCCGGCGCAGATACCGGCACAGGCCGGCGGTGAGCACGCTCTTGCCGGCATCCGAGGTGGTGCCCTGGATCATGAGGGTCGGTGTCTTCATGTCATGCAGTGTGTGCGGACGGTATACTGGTTCGGATGAACTGCTTGCGTGCCTTTTATGTATGGCTGGCATTGATGTTGTCGGCCTGTGCTGCGACTGCCGGTGTCCGGGTCGGGGACATGTCGGGACAGACCCTCGTCCTGGACGCGCCGGCACAGCGGATCGTCAGCCTGGCCCCGTCCCTGACCGAACTGGCCTATGCGGCGGGCGCCGGTGAACGCCTGGTGGGTGCGGTCGTCTACAGCGATTACCCGGCGCCGGCCCGGCGGCTGCCCGCAGTGGGCAATGCCAACAGGATTGACCTGGAGGCCGTCCTCGCCCTGCAGCCGGATGTCGTCCTGGCCTGGGGCAGCGGCAACCCGCCCGCCCAGCTGGCCCGGTTCCGGCAGCTGGGTATCCCGGTCTTCATCGCCGAGCCGCACAGCCTGGACGATATCGCGCTGCTGCTGGAGCGCATCGGGGTGTTGGCGGGCACCCGGGCCCGCGCCGATCAGGCGGCGCGGGAGTTCCGGACCCGGCGGGATGCGTTGCGTGCACAGTACAGTGACCGGCCGGTGGTTCGGGTGTTCTACGAGGTCTGGCATCGACCGTTGATGACCGTCAATGGCGAGCACACCATCAGTGCCGTGATCCGTCTGTGCGGTGGCCGCAATGTGTTCGCCGACCTGCCGCAGCTGTCCGGGCAGGTGACCCTGGAAGCGGTGCTGGCCGCCGATCCGGAGGCCATTGTCGCCGGCGGCGGCACGGACGCGGCGCGCCCCGGGTGGCTGGGGCACTGGCAGCGCTGGCCGCGGCTGCGCGCGGTGCGCAATGCGCATATCTTCCATATTCCGCCCGATCTGATTCACCGCCACAGCCCGCGCATCCTCGACGGCGCGGAGCGTATGTGCGAATTGCTGGAGCAGGTGCGACAGTCCCGGTAATGGATGCTGTCGGGTTTCACTGCGTACAGCCGCAATTCCCGGGGTGAGTTATCCGTTTCTCCCGCGCTGCCAGAGTACGTCCGCTTCGCCCGCTGCGCGGTTCAGGTGGCGGGCCAGCACGAACAGCAGATCGGACAGGCGGTTGAGGTACTGCAGGGTGGCCGGGTTCACCGCGGCGCTGCGCGCCAGGGTGACCAGCCGGCGTTCGGCCCGGCGGCAGACGGTGCGGGCCAGGTGGCAGTGGGCGGCGGCCGGGGTGCCGCCCGGCAGGATGAATTCCTCCAGATATTCCAACTCGGCGTTCATGGTGTCGAGCCAGGTCTCCAGACGCCGGATATGGCCGTCGCCGATCGCTGTCAGCTCCGGCACGCAGAGCTCGCCGCCCAGGTCGAACAGGTCATGCTGAATGGCGTTGATGCCCTCGCGGACCTCCGCTGGCAGTGACTGTGCCGCCAGTATCCCCAGCACACTGTTGAGTTCGTCGACCGTGCCGAAGGCCTCGACCCGGGCGTCGTCCTTGTCCACGCGGGAGCCGTCGCCCAGGCCGGTGCAGCCGTCGTCGCCGGTACGGGTATAGATTTTGGACAGGCGGTGACCCATGTCTGTTTCTCCTCTCAATGCAGCCGGTAGGCGACCGGCAACTGCAGGTCCACCGGCTGGGCCGCGTTGTAGGCCACCTGCCGGACCGAGCGCAGGGCGCTGAGCGCGGCCCGATCGAGTACGGCGCGGCCGGAGCTTTTCAGCACTTCCACATCGTCGATGCGCCCGTCGCTGCGGACCTGGAACCCGAGCAGGACATCGCCTTCCCAGTTGCGCAGCCGGGCCAGGCGCGGATAGAAGAAATGCTGCTGCAGGGCGTCACGGATCTCCTCGAGAACGGCGCTGCCCTGAGCCTCGGCCCGCGTCTGCTCCGGATGCGCGGTCGCAGTGGCCGCCGCTGTGCGCGGGGGCTGCTGCGCTTCGGCGCCTGCCGGGCGCCCGCCGCGCGCAGGCGCCGGGCGTTCAACCGACGCCTGCCGTTCGGGCTCGGCCCTGGCGGTCCCGGCCGCGGCGACGGGGCCCGGGACGGATGGCTGCGCCGGGGCTGAGGCGTCCGGGCGACTCGCCTGGCGCTGGTCGCCGTCGGTTGCGGCACGCCCGGCAGGCGTTGCAGCCGCAGCGTCGCCCGTTGCCGTGGGGGCCGGCGGCTGCTGTGCGGGTGACGGTGGCGCGGTCAGTTGGATGGCCAGCGCGCCGCTGCGGCTGCTCAGGGCCGGCACCTCGTGCTGCAGCGGTGCCTGCCAGGCCAGCAGGCCCGCATGCAGCGCCAGCGATGCCAGGACGAGCCAGGGCAGCGGCTGGTGGTGCCAGGCGTTGTCGGATCGGAGTTTCATCACTCTCCGTTATAGCGCACCGAGACGAACAGGGTGCGGTCCAGGGTGTTCCAGTCGCCGGCAAAACTGGAGGTCAGTACATAGTCCTTGTCGAACAGGTTTTCCACCCGTGCCTCGACCTGCCAGCGGGGGGCGGGGCGATACCGGTAGGTCAGGTTCACCAGGCCATAACCGGCCAGGCGGGTGGTGGCGCTCTGGTCGTTGCGATCGGAGCGGGCCAGCGCCTCGATACCGATGCCGTGCCGGCCGAACTCGCGCTGCGCGGTCACGTCCAGCGAATGCTCGGGCCGGCGGTCGAGTTGCTCGTCATTGCTGTCGTTGGTCGCATCGAGGTAGGTGTAACCGGCCCCGAAGTTCCAGCCCGCCCAGTCGGTGGCGGCGATCAACTCCAGGCCGCGGATGGTGGCATCGCGCACATTGCTCGGACTGGAGGTGAAGGTGCTCGGTCCGGTCTGGACCGTGCTCCATTCGATCAGGTTCTTCAGGTCGGTGTGAAAGAGATTCGCTTCGGTGCGGACCTTCCCGAAGGTATGGCGCAGGCCGAACTCGGCGGTTTTCGATTCCTCCGGTTGCAGATCCGGATTGCCCTGGCTGATGTAGGTGGTGCCGAAGAAGCTGTCCACACTGCGTGGCCAGAACAGGCCGTTGACCGTGGGGGCCTTGAACGCCGTGCCGTAGGAGGCGATCAAGCGGGTGCCGGTCGGCAGATCGTATCCCCAGGCGATATTGCCCGTGGTCTCGTTGCCGAATTCGCTGTGGTGATCGTAGCGCAGGCCCAGGGTCCAGTCGCTCGCCAGGGCGCTGAACTGATGCTGGACGAAGCCGGCGCTGTTGTAGATGTTCTCATCGATGATGCCGTTGCGGTCCTTGCTGGCCTCGTCCACCCAGTAGTCGATGCCGGCCGTGAACAGGCCGTTGAATATTGTCAGATCGTTCTGCCAGCTCGCGCTGCGGCGTTTGGTCTGGATCACGGCCGGCGAGGTCGGGCTGGCGGAGTCCGTTTCGTCCAGGGCATAGCCCAGGGTCAGAGACTGGCTCCATACCGCGGTCGTGACGTGTTCCAGCTTCAGGCTGGCGGCCTGATTCCTGTAATCGATATTGCCGGTGCTGGGATCGAGTTCATTGGTGCCGTGGGCGTGGGTCAGGTTGAAATTCATCGCCAGTCCCGGCAGCAACTCACCTTCCAGTCCAAGCGCTGCGTGAAGGTTGTCATAGCCGTGCTTCTCGCTCGCCTGATCGACCGTGCGGATGCCGTCCGTGTCCAGGGCGCCGGCCTGGATGCTGTAGCGCCAGCGCTCGCCGCCGCCGATGCCGGCTTCGATCTCGCGGGTGTCGTCGCCGCCGTAGCCGATGCGCGCGGTCGGGGCGTCGTTGCGGCGGGTGAAGATCTGGATCACGCCGCCCACGGCATCGGAGCCGTACAGGCTGGCGCGGGGGCCGCGCACGATCTCGATGCGTTCGATCTGGTCCGGACGCAGGTTGCCCCAGTTGAAGGTGCCGAGGGTGGCGGAGGCGGCGCGCACGCCGTCGATCAGCACCAGCACATGATCGGAATTGGTGCCGCGGATGAAGACGGAATCGGTCTTGCCGATGCCGCCGCTGGTGCTGATGTGAATGCCGGCCTTCGCGCGCAGCAGTTCCACCGTGGATCTGGCCTGGCTGCGTTCGATTTCGTCCCGGTCAATCACCGTGACCGAGGCCAGGCTCTGGTCGGCGGTCTGTGCCGTCCGTGTGGCGGTAACGATGACCTGGGGCATTTCTTCCGAGCCGGCCGCGGGCGCGGCAGGCGAGATGAATCCGGAAGCGGCCGTGATTGCGGCCGCGAGCGTGTTTCTGAACATCGATTTCTCCCAACGCACGCCCGTCCGCGTGCGGCTGATTATGGTGTATTGGCAAGGAGAAGGGCGTTGCGTGGGAGGGATGTGCGCCACGCTGGCACCGCCCTCCGCAGTGCCACCTGGGATACCTCGGGCCGGTCTCCGGGCTTGCGAGCGGAAAGCATGCTTCCCTGACCTGTCGCCTTCCCACGCGTACGCAGTGGCACTGTGACAGGTCTTGACTCGCCTACCGTTGCGGGGGCAGCGCCGGAATTGAATTCAGTGGATTCGCACCGGCTTCCCGTTTCACCGCGCTGTGAGCGCGGCACCCGAGGCATTTCAAGTGGCCGGAACTTTACGCGGCGGCCGATGCCCGGTCAAGTTGACACGGCCGGCTTGACCTGTTCGTCGGCCGGGGTAGACTGGCATACCAATCGGTATGTTAGGAGTTCGGTCATGAGCCGGAATGCACCCGCGGTTCCACAGGATCCCTTTCTCGCCGCCTTCCGGGGCAGCTTCTATGGCGTGCTGCGCTGGCCCCAGCTGGATGAACTCTGGCAGCGGCTGCGCGACGATGCCGAGGGCGACTGGTACATCTATGCCGTCGGTGAGACGCCGCCCGGGACGACCGCCAGCGCGGACCAGCTGAACCGCTTCATTGACGAGGTCGATGGTCTGCTGCGGCGCGAGCATGAAGAGGACTACTGTGGCATCGTCTATACCGATTCCTTCGACCAGCCCACCTATGTGAAGATCTTCGACCCCAATAACCTGGGTGTGAGCTGCGGCTTCTCCGACAATCCCCCCAAGCCCGGCTGGATCCTGTCCAAGCTCAAGCCCGCCGATCTCGAGGCGGACATGCCCCTGCCCGGCAATCGCCGCCGCTGGTGGCAACGGTTGTTCGGATGAAAGGCCCTGAACCGCCAGGGCGCCGGAGGCGCGCACAGACATGAAGGCGGCTCGCGATGATGGAAACTGTGTCCTCGCGCGCCTTCTCCACCTTTGCGGTTCCGCTCTCCGGCAGCCGTGTTCGGCTGGAACTGAACACCGGCGAACACCATGAAGCTGTCATCAAGCCTTCACCGTTACGTCACCGCGGCGTCAATATGCGCGCCTAGCATTGCCATGCAATTGCACCCGACAGGAGATGCGGCATGGTTATGCAGGCGCAAGCGCTTTCATCCCGACTCGAACGCGCCGAACCGCGACTCACTGTCGCGCTGGCCCGCAACGACGACGAGGTCAGGGCCTGTCAGCGGCTGCGTTTCGAAGTCTTCGGTCTGGAGCTCGGCGCGCGACTGGCGTCCGCGCCCGACGGGCTGGACCGTGATCGTTTCGATGCGCACTGCCGTCACCTCATGGTGCGGGATCAGGCCAGCGGCCTGGTGGTCGCCACCACGCGGGTACTGTTGCAGCAGGATGCACCGGCCGCCGGCGGCTTCTATTCCCAGAGCGAGTTCGAGCTCGAGGGTGTGCTGGCGCAGCCGGGCCGCTTCATGGAGATCGGCCGTACCTGCATCCGCGCCGATCACCGCTCGCGTGCCGCGTTGACGCTGCTGTGGTCGGGACTGGCCCGGCTGGTGGTGCTGCACGGGATCGATTACCTCATCGGCTGTGCCAGCCTGCCCATGCAGGGCACCGGTGTGCAGGCGCGGGCCCTGATCGAGCGCATCGCTCAACGCTATGCGCTGCCGGAGGCCTGGAACATCCGTCCCCGCGTGCCCATGCCGCCGGCGCAGGGCGTACTGGAAACCGCAATGCAAGTCCCGCCGTTGCTCAGGGGCTATCTGCGGCTCGGCGCGCGGGTCAGCCGGGAGGGCTGCTGGGATCCGGACTTCGATGTGGTGGATCTGTTCGTGCTGCTCAATCGCGACAATCTGGAACAGCGCTACGCGCGCCACTACCTGGGCGAGGATTGAGCCGGACATGTTGCTGTTGCGGCTGAGCCTGCGGCTGCCGCTGTTGCTGGCCTGGCTGCTGGTCGGTGCCGGCCTGGGATTGCTGTGGCGCGCGCGCCTTGGCAGGACCTGGTATGACTCCCGCTCCGGCCGCGCCCTGGTGCGCGGCTGGATGGCGCGGCTGGGCCGGATCCTGGGGCTGCGAGTCACCGTGAAGGGCCAGCCGTTATCCACCGCGCTGCTGGTGGCCAATCACATCTCCTGGCTCGACATCCCCGCGCTGGCCGCCCGGGTGCCGGGCCGTTTCGTGGCCAAGGCCGAGGTGCGTCACTGGCCGCTGCTGGGCTGGCTGGCGGAACTGTCAGGGACCCGCTTCCTGCGCCGCAACAGCCTGGCCGGGATGCGGGTACTGCTGGAGCAGGTCACGCGCGACCTGGAGGCCGGGCGTCCCTGTCTGGTGTTTCCCGAAGGCACCAGTACCGACGGCAGCCGGGTCGGACCCTTCTTCCCCGCCTTGCTGCAGACGGCGATCACTGCGGCCGTGCCGGTGCAGTGCGTGGCGATCCGTTACGGTGACGGGCGCCGGCGCGATGAACAGGCGCCCTTCATCGATGACGATGTCTTCGTCCGTCATCTGCTCGGTATTCTGGGCCGCGGACATACCCGCGTTGAGCTGCACTTCAGCCCGCCGCTGCAGAGCCTGGGCCTGAGCCGGCACTTCCTGGCCGCGCGCTGCCGTGGCTGGATCGCGAGCCGTCTGGGGCTGGAGGCGCAGCCCGGGGCCGGCATGGGTCAGAGTTCAGGGAACCAGAGACGTCCGCCGTCCGCGGCCACCGACTGCATCGGCCAGGCATAGAGCCGGCTGAGGTTGCCGGCATTGAGCAGTTCGTCGGCGGGTCCCTGCAGACAGGCGCTGTCCGGCATCAGCATCAGGATCCGGTCGCAGAAGCGCGCGGCCAGGTTGATGTCGTGCAGCACCAGCAGGGCGGCCTTGTCACGGCTGTCCACGGCCCGGCGCACGCGTTGCAGCACATCGAGCTGGCGGCGCAGATCGAGATGGTTGGTCGGCTCGTCCAGCAGCAGCAGGGCCGGGTCCTGCACCAGCAGGGTGGCGAAGGCCAGGCGCCGGCGCTCGCCGCCGGACAGGGTCTGGATGTTGCGTTCGGCCAGCCCCAGCAGTTCGAGTTCCCCCAGGATGTGATCGACCCGCGCCACTTCCTCCCGTCCTTCCCACTGCCAGCCGCCCAGATGCGGATAGCGCCCCAGCAGGGCGGCCTCACGCAGCTGCAGGGGAAAGGGGTCGTGGTTGTCCTGTGGCATCAGGCCCAGGCGCCGGGCCAGGGCCTTGCGGGGATGGGATTCGAGCGGCTGCTCGTCGATGAGGATGCGGCCGGTCTCCGGCTGGCGCAGTCGTGCCAGGCAGTGCAGCAGGGTGGTCTTGCCCGAACCGTTGGGGCCGAGGATGGCCCAGCACTGGCCCGGTTCCACCACCAGTTCCAGGCCCGAGACGAGGCGGCGCTCAGCGATGCCGATACCGAGCTGTTCGGTGCGCAGCAGGCTCATGCCGGTTCCGTGGCCCGCGCCTGGCGGGTCAGCAGATACAGGAACAGCGGCACGCCGAGAAAGGCGGTGACTACCCCCACCGGCAGCTGCTGGGGCGCGAGCAGGGTGCGGCCGAGGGTGTCGGCCAGCACCAGCAGGCTGCCGCCGGCCAGCACCGCGGCGGGAATCAGGAAGCGGTGATCGCGGATGCCCAGCAGCCGGATCAGGTGCGGAATCACCAGCCCGACGAAACCGATGCTGCCCGCCTGACTGACGGCCAGGGCGGTGGCCAGGGCCGCCAGCACATACAGCAGCACCAGGGTGCGCCCGATGGGCGCGCCCAGCGTGGCGGCCGTGCTCTGGCCCAGCAGCAGCAGGTTGAGGGTGCGGCCGAGGCCGAGTGCCACCCCCAGCAACAGCAGCAGCCACAGGCCGCCCAGACGGATCGGGGCGGCGGTGTTGAGATCCCCCATCAACCAGAACAGCAACCCGTGGACCCGTTCGGCCGGCGCGATGGTGAGCAGGAAGGTGATGATCGCCCCCCAGCCGGCGGCGACCACGATGCCGGTCAGCAGCAGCCGGTGACTGTGCCAGCGCTTCAGTCCGCCGCCGAGCTGGAACACCAGCACGGTGGAGAGCAGGGCGCCGACAAAGGCCAGGGTCTGCACCGCCAGACCGGACAGGCCCAGCAGCAGCGCACCGAGCGCGCCCACCGCCGCGCCGCCGGAGGTGCCCAGCACATAGGGATCGGCCAGCGGGTTGCGCAGCAGCACCTGCATCAGCACCCCGGCCAGGGCCAGCAGTCCGCCGACCTGGAAGGCCAGCAGGGCGCGCGGCAGGCGCAGTTCCCAGACCAGGGTCCGGGGCCAGTCCGGTCCCTGGCCGAGCAGGGCATCGAGGATGGCCGCCGGGCTCAGGCCGACGCTGCCCATGGCCGCTGCCAGCAGCAGGCTCAGTCCGCTCAACAGCAGGAGCAGCAGCAGGAGCGGCAGCGGGCGCAGCGTCACGCTCACTCCCGCAGGCTGATCACCGGCCAGCCCCGGGCCAGTGCGGTATGGCGCAGGGTGTCGTCGGGATCGACCGCCACCGGGTGGGTGACCCGCTCCAGCAGCGGCAGGTCATTGTGCGAGTCGCTGTAGAACCAGCTCCGGTCCAGGTCCGCGCCGTTGGCCTGCAGCCATTGCTCCAGCCGCCGGACCTTGCCGTCCTGGAAGCAGGGGATGTCGAAGCTGCGACCGGTGTAGACGCCGTCGCACTGCTCCACCTCGGTGGCCAGCAGGTGCTCGACCCCGAAGCGCTCGGCAATGGGGGCGGTAATGAAGCGGTTGGTGGCGGTGATGATGACCAGGGTGTCGCCCGCGCTGCGGTGGCGTTCCAACAGCTCGCGGGCGGCCGGCAGCATGATGGGCTCGATCAGTTCACTCACGAAGGCCTCGCGCCAGCGATGCAGCTGTTCGGGCGGATGCTCGGCCAGCGGGCGCAGGGAGAAGGCGAGAAAGGCCTGGATGTCCAGCGTGCCCGCCTGGTACTGCTGGTAGAAGCGGTGGTTTTCCTGTTCGTAGAGATCGGCATCGACGATGCCGTTCTCGACCAGGAACCGGCCCCACAGATAGTCGCTGTCACCTCCGAGCAGGGTGTTGTCGAGATCGAACAGAGCCAGTCCCACCGGATACTCCCATGGTTGTCAGTCTGATAGAAGGGCGTGCGCCTGCGGCATTCTACTGGATGCGAACAAGGGACCGCATCCGTTCGGCCGTCAGGCCGGGATCATGCCGGGGCAGGATCTGATCGGTCCGTCACTGCGGCACCCCCGGGGGCGCAGACCCGGCGCGGCAATCACCTGATGCGGAATTCGCCGGTTTTGTCAGATATCCATTCAATAACAACAGGTTGGAGTCTTCCTCGCGACTGCGGGCGGGCGATTTGCCGCCTACCGGGGCTTTGTGTGAAAATATGACTGTCGGGAATAGTGCCTGAAAGGTGTGCAAGTGATTGATCCGGATGGATATCGTCCCAATGTCGGCATCATCCTGAGTAATCAGGAGGGGGAGCTGCTGTGGGCGCGCCGTCTGGGCCAGGATGCCTGGCAATTCCCCCAGGGCGGTATCCGTACCGATGAGACCCCCGAGGAGGCGCTCTTCCGCGAACTGCACGAGGAAGTCGGGCTCTCACCCCTGCACGTCGAAATCATCGGCTCGACCCGCGGCTGGCTGCGCTACCGTCTGCCCGACCGCTACATCCGCCGCCATTCGCGGCCCCTGTGCATCGGCCAGAAGCAGGTCTGGTTTCTGCTCCGGCTGCTGGGCGAGGAGGAGGATGTGCGGCTCAATGCCACCGATCATCCCGAGTTCGACGACTGGCGCTGGGTCGATTACTGGCGGCCCCTGCACGAGGTGGTGCCGTTCAAGCGCGGGGTGTACAAGCGCGCCCTGCGTGAACTGGCGCCGCTGCTGTTTCCCGGCGGTGCGCCGCCGCTGCCGCGCAACCGCCATCGCCTCGTGACCCGCGCCCGGCGCTGATCCGCCCCAATCCCCACGCGCCTCGGGGACGTTAGCGCCGCGACCCGGATCTGGGACATAATCCTCTGTAATATTCTGATAAAGGCCTGAGGCATGCCCCCAGCCGATATGTTCGACAGCCTGCGCCGGATCATCCAGGCGGTGAATGCGGCGCCGGATCTGAACACCGCGCTCAATGTCATTGTCCAGCGGGTCAAGCAGACCATCGGGGCCGATGTGGCCTCGGTGTACTTCCGCGATGCCGACGGTCAGCTGGTGCTGATGGCCACCGACGGTCTGAATCCGGCTGCGGTCGGCATGGTCCGGCTCGATGACGGCGAGGGCCTGGTGGGGCTGGTGGTCGAACGCGCCGAGCCGGTCAATCTCGAGGACGGTCCGGCCCACCCCCGCTACCGCTATGTCACCGAGACCGAGGAGGAGCCCTTCCACGGCTTTCTCGGCGTGCCCATCATCCAGCATCGCCGGGTGCTGGGCGTGCTGGTGGTGCGCCAGCGTGCGGTGCGCCGCTTCGCCGAGACCGAGGAGACCTTCCTGGTCACGCTCGCCGCCCAGCTGGCCGGTGCCATCTCGCACGCCGATGCATCGGGCGGGGTGTCGCGGCTGCTGCAGGAGGTCGGTGGTACCGCCTTCACCCTGAAGGGGCTGTCGGGCGCGCCGGGCCTGGCACTGGGTCAGGCGCTGGTGGTCTATCCGCCGGCCAACCTCGACGCCATTCCCGATCATGCCCTGCCGCCCGAAAAGGTCGAGGCCGAGCGGGCGCGTTTCCGCCAGGCGCTGGCCGAGGTCGAGGATGACATCCGCGCCCTGTCCCGGCGCATGAGCGGTTCCCTGCCGGCCGAGGACCTGGCCCTGTTCGATGCCCTGCTGCTGATGCTCTCCAGCGACACCCTGGTCGAGCCCACCCTGCGCCGTATCGGCGAGGGCAACTGGGCGCCGGGCGCACTGCGCGAGACCATCCGCGACCATGTGAAGATCTTCGATGCCATGGAGGATGCCTACCTGCGCGAGCGCGCCGAGGACGTGCGCGACCTGGGCCGGCGCATCCTGATGCGGCTGCAGTCGGACCAGCCCCAGGTGCGGGAGGTGGCCGAGCCGACCATCCTGGTCGGCGAGGAGGTCACGGCCTCGCACCTGGCCGAGGTCCCGCCGGCGCACCTGGCCGGCATCGTCTCGGCGAAGGGGTCGAGTTCCTCGCATGTGGCCATCCTGGCGCACGCCCTCGGCATTCCCGCGGTAATGGGTGTGGAGGATCTGCCGGTCAACCGGCTGGACGAGCAGAATCTGGTCATCGACGGTTACCGCGGCCAGGTCTACGTCAGGCCGACGGGCCACATGCTGGAGGAATTCGAGCGGCTGGTCGGCGAGGAGGCGGAACTGGCCGCCGGGCTGGAGGAACTGGCCGCGCTGCCGGCGCTGACCCCCGACAACGTGCATGTGCCGCTGTATGTGAATACCGGCCTGCTGTCGGATATCTCGCCCTCGCTGCGCAGCGGCGCCGACGGCGTGGGCCTGTACCGCACCGAGATCCCCTTCCTGATCCGCGACGGCTTCCCCGGCGAGGAGGAGCAGGTGCAGATCTACCGCCAGGTGTTGGAAGGTTTCGCGCCGCGCCCGGTGACCCTGCGCACCCTGGACATCGGCGGCGACAAGGCGCTGCCCTATTTTCCCATCCACGAGGACAATCCCTTCCTGGGCTGGCGCGGCATCCGCCTGATGCTGGATCACCCGGAGATCTTTCTCACCCAGCTGCGCGCCGCGCTCCGGGCCAGTCAGGGCCTGAACAATCTGCGCCTGATGCTGCCCATGATCAGTGACGTGGGCGAGGTCGACGAGAGCCTGGCACTGATCCGGCGCGCCCATCAGGAACTGGCCGAGGAGGGGGTGACGGTCGAGCTGCCGCAGATCGGGGTGATGGTCGAGGTCCCTTCGGTGATCTACCAGATCCCGCAGCTGGCCAAAAGGGTGGATTTCTTCTCTATCGGCACCAACGATCTGACCCAGTACCTGCTGGCCGTTGATCGCAACAATGCCAAGGTGGCCGAACTCTACAACAGCCTGCACCCGGCCGTGCTGCAGGCGCTGGCCCAGATCGTGGACGAGGCCCATGCCAGCGGACGCGAGGTCAGCGTCTGCGGCGAGATGGCCGGCGACCCGGCCGCCGCCCTGGTGCTGGTGGGCCTGGGCGTGGACAGTCTGAGCATGAGCGTGGGTTCGATCGCCCGGGTCAAGGCGGTGATCCGGGCCTTCTCGCTGGCCCGGGCGCGGGAACTGGTGTCGACCGCGCTGGGGATGGAGAAGGCCGTGGCCGTACGCAGCCTGCTCAATAATGCCCTGGAAGAAGCGGATCTGGGCGGGCTGGTGCGTGCCGGCAAGTAATTAACTATATGAAATAAAATGGTTTGCTTTGCCCGTGGCCGGAACGGACAGGAATAAGGCAATAAAAGTATTGCGAATCATTATCGTTCATACTAGGATTGAGTCCATGAACTGATTTCGACCGGTGAGGGCCTGATCCATGTATGTCTGCCTGTGCAAGAACATCACCTCCAGCCAGATCCGCGACGCTGTCGAGACCGGCCGCGCCGGCTGCCTGCGCAGCCTGGCCCGCGAGTTGGGCGTGGCGACCCAGTGCGGCAAGTGCGCCCGCTGTGCCCGCGAAGTGGTCGACAGCTGCGCCCGCAGCACGGTCGCTGCTGCATCTCCCGTTCAGCCGCAGGTTGCCGTCTGATCTCCTTCCGCAGCACCTGTCACATCCCTTCTGTCCCCGGGGTTGCAAGCCCGGGGCATTGTGGCTATTTCTGTAGCAGTCATCCAACAGCCAACAAGGATATTCCATGAAAGGCGACGATCAGGTCATCAGCTATCTCAACAAGGCGCTGAAAAACGAGTTGACGGCCATCAACCAGTATTTTCTGCATGCGCGGATGTACGAAAACTGGGGCCTGAACAAGCTCAATGAACACGAGTACGGCGAGTCCATTGACGAGATGAAGCACGCCGATGCGCTGATCAAGCGCATCCTGTTCCTGGAGGGGCTGCCGAATCTGCAGGATCTGGGCAAGCTGCACATCGGCGAGAACGTGCGGGAGATGCTGGAGTGCGATCTCAAGCTCGAGCAGGAGGCCGTGCCGCTGCTGCGCGAGGCCATCGCTCACTGTGAGCAGAGCAGCGACTATGTCAGCCGCGAACTGTTCGAATCGATCCTGGAAAGCGAAGAGGAGCACATTGACTGGCTCGAGACCCAGCTGGAGCTCATGGGCAAGGTGGGCGAGCAGAACTATCTGCAGTCAATGATGTAGCGGCTCGCCCGCACGGACAAACATACGCACCGGGGCATTGCCCCGGTTTTTTGTGTCCGCTGCAGGCCGTGCTTGTCGTTGCGAGAGTGCCTCGCTCAGAAGGGGCGGACAATCGCCAGCAGCACCACCGCGATCAGGAGCAGGGCGGGGACTTCATTGAACCAGCGGTAGTAGACGTGGGAGTGTTCATTGCGGTCCTCGCGGAAGGCGCGGACCTTCTGCCAGCACAGGAAGTGGTACCAGATCAGGCCGGCGACCAGCACCAGCTTGAGCGGCAGCCACAGGCTGGCGGAGAGGGTGGGGAGGTGGTAGGCGAACAGCAGCCAGAGGCCGAACACGGCAGTGACAACGGCGCCGAGGGTCATGATGGCGAACAGTTTGCGCTCCATCACCTTGAAGCGCTCGTTGCCGGCGGTGTCGTCGGCCGGCAGATCGGCGTGATAGACGAACAGCCGCGGCAGATAGAACAGCCCGGCGAACCAGGTGACCATGAAGATGACGTGGAAGGCCTTGATCCAGAGCATTGTCTTTATCCGTTAAGCGTTAGAGGTGAAGCCCTGACCGGAGTGTAGGCCGGGATAAGCG
>PABG01000009.1 GCA_002699185.1 Gammaproteobacteria bacterium
CGGAGCGTGAGGTGCTGTACTGGGCGGCGCCCATGGACCCGAACTTTCGCTCGGACAAGCCCGGGAAGTCACCCATGGGTATGGATCTGGTACCCGTTTACGCCGACGAGGCCGCCGGTGGGGCGAGCGACGAACCCGCTCTGCGCATCAGCGCAGCCGTCGTGAACAACATCGGCGTCAAAATCACGCCCGTCGAGCGCGGAACCATCTACCGCAACATCGAAACCGTTGGTTTCATCATGCCCGACCAGGAGCGGGTGGCGCATGTCCACGTGCGCACGGAGGGCTGGATCGAACACTTGGCAGCAGACACAGAAGGTGATTTCGTGTCAGAAGGAGACCTGCTGTTCGAGATCTACTCGCCGGCGCTGGTCAGCGCACAGGACGAATATCTGCAAGCCGTCCGTGCCGACCAGCCGGTGCTGGTCGAGGCTGCGGCAAGCCGCCTGCGAGCCCTCGGCATGCTGTCCGAACAGATCCAGGCGCTCCGTCGGGACGGACGAACAACCGAGCTTTTCTCGGTCCGCTCACCCCAGGACGGCTACCTGACCGGCCTGAACGTGCGGGAGGGCATGTTCGTGGAGCCTGGGACCACCATCATGACCTTGGCCGACCTGAGCGAAGTCTGGGTCGATGTCGACGTGTTCGAGCAGCAGATCGACTGGATCGACGCCGGCCAGACCGCGCGCATGCGGCTGCCGTTCGCACCAGAGCGGGAGTGGGAAGGATCGGTGGACTACGTCTATCCCACCATCCGCCCGGAAAGCCGCACGGCGCGGGTTCGGCTGGTGTTCGCCAATCCGGATCTGGCGCTCAAACCGCACATGTACGCCAAGGTCGACATCGACGCGGACCCGCGACACGACGTGCTCTACGCCCCAAGCCAGTCGATCATCCGGACCGGAGCTCAGGAACGGGTCATCATCGACCTCGGCGACGGTCGATTTCGCCCGGCCGAAGTGGAAACCGGAGTCGAGAGCGGAGGACGCGTCGAGGTCCGGCGCGGACTGGAACCTGACGACCGCATCGTGGTGTCCAGTCAGTTCCTGATCGATTCCGAAGCCAGCCTGGACGCCAGCCTGCTCCGGCTCCTCGGCGACTCGCAGGAGGGTACGCATCACGACCACGCCGTTCCGGATGACTCCAGCACCGGCGATCATGCAGGCCACTTTGGAGACCAATCGTGATCGAAGCCATCATCCGGGCCTCGGTAGCCAACCGTTTCCTGGTGCTCATGCTGGCGGGTCTGCTCGCCGGCTGGGGCATACTGTCGATGATGCGCACGCCGCTGGATGCGATTCCGGATCTATCCGACGTGCAGGTGATCGTCAAGACCACCTACCCCGGTCAGGCCCCCCAGGTGGTCGAAGACCAGGTCACCTACCCGTTGACCACCGCGATGCTGGCCGTACCAGGCGCCGTCACGGTGCGCGGCTACTCGTTCTTCAACGATTCCTTCGTATACGTGATATTCGAAGACGGAACGGATCTCTATTGGGCTCGTTCCCGCGTGCTGGAGTACCTGAGCCAGGTGGCTCCAACCCTCCCCGACGGGGCGCGACCAGCCCTGGGCCCGGACGCGACCGGAGTCGGCTGGGTCTATCAGTACGCGCTGGTCGATCGGACAGGTCAGCGGGATCTCGGTGAGCTACGCTCCCTGCAGGACTGGTTTCTCAAGTACGAGTTGCAGACCGTAGAAGGCGTCTCCGAGATCGCCGCCATCGGCGGTATGGTGCGTCAATACCAGGTCATCGTCGACCCTGACAGGCTGAGGGCGTACGACATTCCTCTCGTTCAAGTGCGCAATGCCATTCAGCGCGGCAACCAGGAAACGGGTGGCCGGGTGATCGAGATGGCCGAGGCCGAGTACATGATCCGGGCCACGGGCTATGTCGACGAACTGGAAGATCTCGAGAACATTCCGCTCAAGACCACCGACGAAGGCGTGCCCGTGCTGATCAAGGACGTGGCCCGTGTGCGATTCGGCCCGGATCTGCGCCGCGGCATCGGTGAGCTGAACGGTCAAGGTGAAGCGGTCGGCGGCGTTGTCATCATGCGCTTCGGCGGCAACGCCATGGCGACGATCGAACGGGTCAAAGCCCGCCTCGAGGAACTGGAAAAGAGTCTGCCGGAGGGCGTGGAGATCGTCGAAACGTACGACCGATCGGCACTGATCGAACGCGCAGTCGACACGCTGAACGAAAAGCTGATCGAAGAGTTCGTCGTCGTGGCGCTGGTGTGTGTGGTTTTTCTGTTTCACCTGCGCTCCTCGCTGGTCGTGGTACTGAGTCTTCCGCTCGGAATTCTCGCGGCGTTCATCGTGATGAACCTGCAAGGCATCAATGCCAACATCATGTCACTTGGCGGTATCGCCATAGCCATAGGCGCCATGGTAGACGCCACCATCGTGATGATCGAAAACTTTCACAAGCACCTCGAAAAGGAAGGGCACGACATCGATCCGACCACTCGATGGCGCGCCGTAGCCGACGCCGCCAGTGAGGTGGGGCCTGCGCTGTTCTTTTCATTGCTGATCATCGCGCTCAGCTTCGTGCCGATATTCGCTCTGGAGGCACAGGAGGGACGGCTGTTCAAACCGCTCGCGTTCACCAAGACTTATGCCATGGCGGCGGCGGCCGGCATCTCGATCACGCTCGTACCCGTGCTCATGGGGTATCTCATCCGCGGGAAGGTCATTCCCGAAGAGCGCAACCCGATCAACCGCGCTCTGATTGCCGGATATCGACCCGTGCTCGATCTGGCCTTGCGCCACCCGACCCTCACTATACTGGCGACCCTCCTCGTGCTTGCGAGCACCTGGGTACCCTATTCCCGGCTTGGCAGCGAGTTCATGCCGCAGCTCGATGAGGGAGACCTCCTGTACATGCCAAGCGCCTTTCCCGCCGCATCCAGCGGCAAGATGGCACAGATTCTCGGCCAGACCAATCGGCTGATCATGTCCGTGCCGGAAGTGGAAACGGCCTACGCCAAAGCCGGCCGAGCGGACTCTGCGACCGATCCCGCCCCGCTGACGATGGTCGAGACCACTATCCGCCTGAAACCCCGCTCAGAATGGCGGGACGGCATGACCATGGACAAGCTGCGAGCCGAACTCGACTCGCTCGTTCAGGTACCAAGCCTTACCAACACGTGGATCATGCCGATCAAGAACCGAATCGACATGCTCGCCACCGGCATCAAGACGCCGGTAGGGATCAAGGTCGCGGGACCGGACCTCGAAGTGATCGCTGCGCTCGGCGAGGAGATCGAGCGTGTGATCGGAAATCTCCCTGGCACGGCCTCCGTGTACTCCGAGCGCGTGACTGGAGGACGCTACGTCACGGCGGACGTCGACCGAAAGGCCGCCGCTCGGTTCGGCCTGAACATCGCAGACGTCCACGAGATCGTCCGCTCTGCGATCGGCGGCATGAACGTCGGGGAGAGCGTGGAGGGTCTGGAGCGCTACCCAATAAACGTTCGGTATCCACGAGACCTGCGTGAATCCTTGACCGACCTGCGCAACCTCACGGTCATTACGCCGGGAGGCGAAGAAATCCCTCTGTCGGCCGTGGCAACGCTGCGTGTCGAAAGCGGACCCGGGGTCATCCGGACCGAAAACGCTCGCCTGAACGGCTGGATCTACGTCGACGTGTCCAGCGAAGACATCGGTGGATACGTCTCTGCGGCACAACGCGAGGTAGCCGAGAAAGTAGACCTGCCTCCAGGCTATTCCCTCAGCTGGTCCGGCCAATACGAGTACATGCAACGCGCTGCCGCGAAGTTGCGCGTGGTGGTGCCGGCTGCCATCGGCATCATCGTTCTGCTGCTGTTCATGAACTTCCGCAATCTCGTCTCGGTACTGATCATCATGGGCACGTTGCCACTGTCACTGGTTGGCGGTTACTGGCTGCTGTACCTGCTCGGCTACAACCAATCCGTTGCGGTGGGTGCGGGATTCATCGCGCTTGCCGGCGTGGCCGTCGAGATCGGCGTGCTCATGATCGTCTATCTCGACGAAGCCATCTCCAAGATGAGGACGCGGCTGTCGGAAGGGGCTGCTAAGCCCGACCCGGATGACCTGCGGCAGGCGGTCACCGAGGGCGCGTTGCTCCGGGTGCGGCCGATTCTGATGACCGTGTCCGTGATCATCGCCGGTCTGTTGCCGATCATGCTCGGCAGCGGCACGGGTTCGGAAGTCATGCGGCGCATCGCCGCGCCGATGGTCGGCGGAATGATCAGCGTCACCGTTCTGACACTGCTGGTGGTTCCTGTGATCTATTACCTGTGGAAGCGCAGCACCATCTGAATCGGCACCCCGGCGGTCGGGGGCACTCGGCTCGACCGGTCCGGTCAGAAAGCGTCCGAGACAGACCACCGTCTGAGAATTTTCCATGCCCGAGAAATGCATACGCCAGGGAGCAACTTGGTTGTGTGCGGCCGGTTGTCCACTCGAGATCAGCTCTCTCTGGAGCCGCCGGTTCCAGAGGTTTCGGCCCGAACATCGCGCTGCCATGGCCAGCGTCCATCGATCTCGACTTGCGGGGCAAGGCTGAGGAACGTACGAATCAGTACGATCATCCCCAGCACGGAGACGTTCCGTAGCGTGGGCTCGACGGCCACCGTCCGGATGATGTCGCCCGCCACCAGAAACTCGAGCCCGAGAACAATCGCGCCGCCGAGTTCTTGACGCAGCTCGCGATAAGGCAGCCGCAGGCGCGATGTCGGCGCCAACAGCACACGAGTGATCCCGGTGATCGAACCGATGGTGATTACAGCCACGCCGAATGATTCGAAACCGAATCCAATGACCTCGATGGTTTCCCGCCAGCCCCATCCGCCAGGCGCGTCCACAGGAGCGAAGTTCAATGATGGCCATCGCTAGCTGCTGGCGCGGGCGCCATGTCAACGAGCTGTTGCCGCTGTTCGTCGGTCAGCACCGCGGCCGCCGCACCAACGGACCGAATGAACGCCAGCCGCCGATCGGCCCGCAAGCGCTCGATTTCCCGCACGAGCTTTTCGATGTCGCGGATGTCCAGTTGATCCGCGCCGGTCAGAGACCAAAGCCGCTCAAATTCGCGCGTGACGAACCCGTAGCCGGGCGATCACTGGGGACAGGCGACCGCAGCCCCAGATTCTCCTGGAACCAGCGCATCGCTGCCTCGCGTGGCACTGCCGCCTGCGACAGAGCGTCGAGAGCTACCAGACCGGCCTCGAGCTGCTGGGCGCCCTGATGAAGGCGGAGGGCCGCTTTGCGCATGGCAAACTGGTCGTCGGACGACGTTGCTGCGTTCATCTCGGCAATGCCCGCCGACATCTCCTGCGCCCCCGCGAGCATCAAACGCTCGGCCCGGTCCCGGATACGCGCGCGTCCGACCGGAGTGGCACCCTCGGCATCGAGCATCTGGGAAAACAGCGGCGTCGGCTGGGCACCACGCATTCCTCCGCGCCGATCAGCTGCAAGCTCCTCGCTCGATGCGCCGTCGGCAGACCCTTCGGAAGGTCCCGTGGGGTCGGCACCACCGTGGTGACTCGCGTGCCCGCCCTCAGCTTGGGAAGGCTGGCCGCGCACATCGGGCGCGGCCAGAAACAGGTAGAGAAAGAAAACCCACGACCAGACGACGACGTCGCGCCTCACGCTCTGTTGTCCACGATCTCGGTCTCTCCCTTCGAGAGCCGCACTCGCGGAGGCCCACGGGTGCGGCGACCCGCGCCGGTCGACCACGAGCATATCACCGGCTCACACGCGAGGGATACTCACCCTCCCCGCATCTTCCGGTGATCGTGGGTTTTGCGGGCTTCACGCTTCTGAGCGTCCATCTGCTTCATCATCTGACCCATGTTCTGGTGCATCTCGCGCATTGCCGCCATCATCTGATCCATGTGCGCTTCGAGTAACCGGGCGCGCTCCTCCGGATCCTCGGTCGCCCGGATCTGCGCCATGGACTCCTGCATCTTCTGCATATGTGAGTCGTGATCCATCTGCTCGGCGGCGAAGGCTGCGCCAGCGGTCAGCAAGAGCACGCCGGCGAGCACTGCGGGCCTGAACGTCTTCATCTCAAAGTCTCCTGAATCGGGCTATCGGATTGCGAGGGCCGGCACACTCCAACACCCCAATGGCGAAGGCGAATACCTGCCGAGCCGATTCGAAGGCTACGACCTGTATGCCGCATACAGGTCAATGGTGATCGCACCCTCCTCTGGGAGTCTGATCTAATGCCGGCTGGATGTTCGCGAGCCCCGTACTGGCGGTCTAGGATCTAGCAGACCTCGATAACCTGCGGGATTGAGGTAGCCGTGAAGCCCCGTTGTGCGCCCTGGCGTGCGGCGGAACATCCGCCAAGCCGGTCGACAGTAGTAATGGCACTGGCGTTTGACGAACGACCTGCCCACGCCCGGGGGTCGTCGCTGGTTCGACGACCGCGACGCTGCACCCGCGCCCCTTGCGACCGAGGCAGCCCCGCGCCGAGGCGCTGCTCCGCGGCAACCTCGAGCATCGCCGGACTGGCATCAGCCGCAATGAGATCATTGACACCAGCCCGCGCAAAGCGCTTCCAGAACCGACCCGTACCGCACGGCATGTCCCCAAATCACCATACTTCAGCCGGTTATGGATTGTCGGGGCCAGGGATTGGTCAGGGTCGTCCTGGAGCCAGCGCGATCGTGAGTAAAACCGCCAGCAGCCTCAGCGCGGCAATCAGCCCACTCACGATGGGCTCACGTCCTTTCATGCCGGACATTGATGGGATGGCCGCCTGCCGGCCCCCGCAGCGGCTGAAGCAACATCTGATCGAGGCGAAGATCGCGGCGGGTGCGAAACAGTTCGATACCGATGATCATGGCTTCGTGACCGTCTCGAGGTTGATCGCGGTAGGTGCCAAGCAGTCGGTCCCACCAGGGCAGATTGAAGCCGAAGTTGCTGTTCGTGCCCCTGCGCTATGCCGGGGAGAGCAGCGAATTCTCGGCAGAGCTTCCGATCACCGCCTCAGGCGATTACGAGGTGGTGGTCACCGCCACCCAGCCCCGGACCGGAAACAGCGGTACGGCCCTGGGCGCGCTTCGGGCTCGATAGCGGTCGTCCAACGCCAAAGGTATCGATCCATGAGTCTGTGGACGGTTCTCCTGCTCTCGCTTCTTCCAGGCCTCGGCAACTTCGCCGGCGGGATGCTGGCAGAATTCGGCAAGACGTCCGGTCGCCTGCTGAACTGAGCGCTGCACGCCGCTTCGGGCATCGTCATTGCCATCGTCGCCGTAGAACTCATCCCGGAGGCGCTGGACACCCTCGCCGGCTGGTGGATCGCGGCCGCTTTCGGCGCGGGAGGCGTGGCCTACATTCTGGTCGAGGCTGGCGTCGAGAAGCTGCAATCGGGCAGCGGGGACGACCGGACCAGCATGTGGATGATCTACGTCGCCGTCGCCGTCGATCTGACGTCGGACGGATTGATGCTCGGCTCCGGCGCGGCCGTCTCCACGGAGCTCGCGATCGTGCTTGCAGCCGGGCAGGTCCTGGCGGACCTGCCGGAAGGTTATGCGTCGCTCGCCAACTTCCGCGACAAAGGCCTGTCGCGCGGCCGGCGCATCCTGCTCTCCGCGTCCTTCATCCTGTTCTGCACGGGTGCGGCGCTTCTGTCCTACCTGCTGCTGCGGGAGGCGGGCGATGCGCCGAAGATGGCGGCGCTCACTTTCGTCGCCGGTCTGCTGACCGTCGCTGCGGTCGAGGACATGCTGGAAGAGGCGCACGACGCCAGGCGCGACACCCCAAGCTCGGTTCTCGCTTTCATCGGCGGGTTCGTGCTCTTCACTCTGGTTTCCGTCGGCCTGGAGACCGTTGTCGGCGGGTCCTAGTGTACCCCGCCGCCGGTTTTTGCAAGCCGGAGGGCCTCGCGCCAGGCCACTCTCGGTGCAAGTCCTACGTCAGAGATCCTCAGATGATCACCATGCTCGTCCGGTCCGCCCTGCTTCCCGCCTACTTCATCGGCGGCAACGCCCTCGGCATCTCGCGCACTCGGACGCCCAGGTCGGCAGCCTACTGCTGGCCTTGCTCCTGCTCCTCACGCTGATCAGGGGCCGGACCTGCGTGTGCCGATTCGACGGCCAATCATGGCCTTATTGCAAATGCTTCTCATTTCATAATACGATTCCCGACCACATGGAGCGCTTTCGGCGCCCCCCTCACCTGGAGCGAGCATGAACAGACGAGTCGCGCTGATGGTCCTGGCCGCCGCGGGAAGCCCCACGGTCGCTGCGGAGCCTGAGCACCCCCCGAACGATACGCATCTCGAAGTCATGACCATCATCGGCTCAGCGGAGGCCGCACGCCGCCTCCCGGGCTCCGGCACCGTGGTCGACGCGGAGCAGGTGCGCATCGAAGCCGCTACCGACATCAATCAGCTACTGAAAACCGTTCCGGGAACCTACATCCGCGAGGAAGAAGGCTTCGGCCTGCGCCCCAACATCGGCGTTCGCGCGGCGGGCTCGGAACGTTCCAGCAAGGTCACACTGCTTGAGGACGGCGTGATGATCGCGCCCGCCCCCTACTCGAATCCCGCGGCCTACTACTTCCCGACCACATTGCGCATGCGCAGCGTCGAGATTCTGAAAGGCGCGCCACTGCTGCGCTACGGCCCGCAGACGACGGGCGGTGTGATCAACCTGGTGACCGCGCCGATCCCGGACACGGCCAGCGGCACCCTGCTCGCGATGCTCGGAGAGTACGACAGCCACGACGTCTACGCCCGTTATGGCGACCGCCAGGGGGGGTTCGGGTGGCTGCTGGAGACTGCCCAGCGCGATTCGGACGGCTTCAAGGACATCGATCGAAGCAGCCGGGATGCGGGCTTCGACATCGAGGACTACGTGCTCAAGCTCGGCTGGGAGGACGACCGACAGAGCCTGCTGTTCAAGGCCCAGTACTCGGAAGAGGCCTCCAACGCCACCTACGTCGGCCTCACCGACACCGATTTCGATCGAGACGCTAGCAGGCGCTACGGATTGTCCGAGATCGACCGTATGGACAACCGACACGAAGGCTACAGCCTGACCTACAACCGCACGCTCGACGAACGGATCAGCGCCTCGATCACCGGATACTACAATGCCTTCTCACGCGACTGGTTCAAGCTCGACGGCGGCGGCGACCTGATCGCCGCCGCCAATGCTGGCGACACGATGGCGCAGGCGGTACTCGACGGCACCGCCGATACCGCGGGGCTGGAGTACAAGCATAACGACCGCAGCTACGAATCGAAGGGGGTGGAACTGAACGTCACCGCGTATCTCGGGTCGCACGAGCTGGCCCTCGGCGGCCGCCTCCACGAGGACGAGATGGACCGGTTTCAACCGGTGGACCGCTACGATCAGATCGACGGAGATCTGGTGTTCCGCGGGCGCGAGGCGCCGACGGGCAGCGACAACCGGCTCGAATCCGCCGACGCGCTGTCGCTGTGGGCGCTCGATACCTGGCAGGTGACGGACGCGCTGCGGGTGAATCTGGCACTGCGCTACGAGGACGTGGAGACGGCGCGCCGCCAGTTCGCCGATCCCGCCAGAACGCAGCTGGACTCGACGCGCTCCAACCAGACCGACGAATGGCTGCCCGGCGCCTCATTCACCTACGACGTCGGCGGCGCCTGGCAGGTGCTGGGCGGCGTGCACCGCGGCTTCTCGCCGCTCGGCGGCGGCGCTCAATCGTTCGAGGAACCGGAGACGAGCGTCAACTACGAGGTCGGTGTGCGCTTCGACGGCGAACGGCTGTTCTTCGAAACCCTTGGCTTCTACAGCGATTTCGACAACAAGACGGAGAACTGCTCCCTTGCCAATCCCTGCAGCAACGGAGCCAACTCCGGCAGCTTCACGACCGGCGAGGCCGAGGTGTCCGGTGTTGAGCTGCAGGCCAGCACGGCCTTCGAGCGTGGCCGCTTCCGGATTCCGGTCGCTCTGGCTTACACCTACACGCAGGCCGAGCTGAGCGCGGACAACGCGGGCAACGGGTTTCTCGACGGCGACACCCTGGCGGACATTCCGGAGAACACGTTCAGCCTGCGGCTGGGCCTCGAGAGCAGCGGTGCCTGGAACAACCACGCCGTGATCAAGTACCTCGACGAAATGTGCGTCACCGTTGGCTGCGACCGGCTCGGCGGACGATTCGACGAGACGGAATCGCTGCTGGTTGTCGACCTCATCAGCCGCTACCGGTTCACGCCCGGCATCGAGGTGTTCCTCAAGCTGGAAAATCTGTTCGACGAGCAAGCCATCGTATCGCGTACGCCGGACGGCGCTCGACCGAACAAGCCCCGCACCGGTGCCATCGGAATCCGCGTGGACTGGTGAGGTCGCGAATGGCTGTGAATCTGCCGTCGCGCCTACTCGCGACCCGCTCGCCCGCGACGGCACCGTTCCCGCCAAGCTGTCACCCGCGAGGCACGGTCACCCGGAACTCCGTGATGCCGTGGGCAGACCGGGCCGACACCGGCCCGCCATGCGCCTCGACGATGGATTTGACGATGCGCACGGCGGATCTGCGCACGGTCGCCGGGGAACGCCGGCGCGGCCCCTTCGAGCTGCAACTCGAACGCCGCGATCGGCCGCCAGCGCCTCGAAGAAGTCGAACAACGCCCGAACTTACTCGGCCGCGTCGAGCGTCGTGCGCTCCGGCACGATCAACTCGTTGTCACTCTTCGCCAGCCAAAGCATGTCCGACACCGGAGATCGCTCCGGACAACGCTGGGCGGAGGTCTCCCGCCCCCGTCTCCGCCAAGCGGGCAATGGCATCCAGCGCGACAGACAGCCTCTCGACGTCCTGCTCCCGGAAGTGGCGCTCGACGACCGACAGCAGCAGCGAAGCGCTGATCAACAGGCTGACTCCGCGGGCCAGAGCGACGAACAGCAGAACCCGCGCGGTCAGCGATAGTGGCCTCCGGGATGCCTGCCTGGGGACCCGAACACGATGACGACCGGATCTGGTGCACGGTGGCGTTTCTGAATCGGCTGCACGAGCTGGCGCCGCAGCAATACCAAATCATCACGGGCCGCAAGGCGCCATCAGTGCACACGGATTGAAGACGAACCGTTCAGGCCCATCCAGGGCGGCAACGCCAGTCCGACGCTCGATCCACACCGTTCCACCGGGTTCTCAGTGTGCCTGCCGAACCGTATTTTCTTGCGGCCAGCGGCCGTGCCTCTTGCGCACGAATTCCGATGCCAAAACGCGATGCGAATCACACCTGATCTAGCGGAACCGCTTGACTGCGCGTGTGATTCCAGCGAACATTCCGACGCTCGTTCATATGAACTATCGTGATAACGATGAAGAAGGCAGCCGTACGGATCGCCCGCCAAGCCCCTTCGGAGGAGCAGGTAGCTCATGTCGCCGATCTGTTCCGGCTCATGGGCGACCCGACCCGACTACGGATCATACTCGTCTGCCTGAAGCATCCGACCAGCGTAGGAGAAATCGCCACTGAGCTGGATGCGTCGCCGTCGTTGGTGAGCCATCATCTGAGGCTGCTGCGGGCCGCGCGGGTCTTGCGAGCCGAGCGCCGTGGCAAGCAGATCTTCTATTCGGCGCTGGATCGCCACATCCAGTGCGTCATCGATGACATCATGGCCCATGTCGTCGAGCCCACGGAATTCGAGGACACTGACTGATGCCAGGCTGCAGCCATTGCGTGGACGACGGCCACGTCTCAGGTGATCACGTATTTCGCCGGGTCCTCTGGGCAGCGTTGCTGGTGAACGGCGCCATGTTCGGCATCGAGATCGTGGCGAGCTTTATCGGCGACTCCGTGTCTCTGCAGGCGGACGCGTTGGATTTCCTGGCGGATTCCGCCAACTACGCCATCAGCCTGTTCGTCGTCGGCATGGCCATCTCCGCACGGGCCCGAGCGACCTTGGTCAAGGGCGCGACGATGGCGGTTTTCGGCTGCTGGGTGATCGGCAGCGCCATCTATCGGGCCGTCACGGGCAGCGCCCCGGATGCGGGTGTCATGGGTGGGATCGCCTTTTTGGCATTGACCGCCAACGTCGCAGTCGCCGCCCTGCTCTACCGCTTCCGTCAGGGCGACAGCAACATGCGCTCCATCTGGCTGTGCAGCCGCAACGATGCCGTCGGCAACGTTGCCGTCATTCTGGCTGCCGCGGGGGTCTTCGCCAGCTCTTCCCGATGGCCGGACCTGATCGTGGCCGCTGTGATCGCAGGGTTGAACATCAGCGCCGCTGCGCACGTGGTCCGACTCGCCAGAGGTGAGCTCGCGGACGCCGGAAGGCACGGCCATGTACAACGCCCAGCCATTGACGCGAGCGCCGGATAGTCCCGGTGGTGAGGCGGATCGTCATACGGCTCGTGACGGTGTGCGTTCTGCTCGCCAGCGTCACCGTTGTTGCTGAGGTCGAGCTTCCGGATGCTCACATGACGTCCGCCGAACTGATCGTGGCGGTCTCGTCATTGGTCGAGTCCGGTGCATCGTCGGATTCGAACAGCGTGCAGCATGAAGATCACTGCTGTCATGGCCACGTTATGGCCGACCCCGGTCAGACCCAAATAGCCGGCCCGATCGATCCGATTTGTCTGACTCGGCAGGCCCCGGTCAGCGCTGAAAGCCTGGTGTTCAGCCCGCCTGTCCGCCCCCCGAAACGTTCCTCGTTGCCGCAGTTCGCCTGATCTTTCCTTAGCGACATCGACCGGCGCGCAGGTGCCGGCGAGCAACGTGGAACCGCATCCCCATGACGAGACGCAATCGAGCGCTCGTGCTGCCGCTGGCTGGGCTTTTCTGGATCGCCCAGCCAGGTACTGCCGCCGAGCCCCCCTCAACGACTCCGGCGCCGAGCGCGCTGAGCGCATTCATCGAGTCGGTGGTCGAGGAAAATCCCCAGGTACGTGCCGCTGGTGCCGCGCTGGAGGCCACCACCGCATTCAAGTCCGCTGCCGCGCGACCCCTGTATAACCCCGAAGTCGGCGTTCAGGCCGAGAACGGGGAATCCGACACACGCGCCCTCGAGC
>PABG01000010.1 GCA_002699185.1 Gammaproteobacteria bacterium
ATGAAGGCCGTCAGCTGCGACTTGGAGACCGCGCCCACCTTGGTGGCCTCGACATTGCCATCCTTGAACAGCATCAGCGTGGGGATGCCCCGGATACCGTACTTGGGCGGCGTCTGCGGGTTCTCGTCGATGTTGAGCTTGGCAACCTTGATCTTGCCGGCATACTCATCGGCGAGTTCGTCCAGGATCGGGGCGATCATCTTGCACGGGCCGCACCAGTCGGCCCAGTAGTCGACCAGGACCGGCTCGGAAGACTGCAGCACTTCCTGGTCGAAGGATGAATCTGTCACATACATGATGCGATCACTCACGGTTGTCGAACCTCCTGCTGTGCCTTGCCTGCATGCCAGAAAACCAGTTCGGATCAGTGGAAGCGGACCGGGAACCCCCGGTTCTGGATGTGGAAGGCGCGGTGTGTTGTCGGTTTTGCGGGATCTCGGGCCACGCGTGCGGCGGCCGGTCTGGATCGTGCCCGCCATTTCAGCGAAAAGCCCCGCGCATTGCAAGTCCCGGCGCCTGTCGTACGGGCTGCTCGCCGCCGCTAAAATAGGTTATGCTAGGCCGTCATGACACAAGAAACTGAGAACACAACCCTTTTTTCCTCCCTGAACCTGTCGCCGGCAGTCCTGCAAGGCATTGAAGAGGCAGGTTTTACCAACTGTACCCCGATCCAGGCCCGGGCTTTGCCGCCCCTGCTGGCCGGGCGCGACGTGGCCGGGCAGGCCCAGACCGGGACCGGCAAGACGGCCGCTTTCCTGGTGGCGGTGTTCGAACATCTGCTGCGGCATCCGCCGGCGGATGAGCGCAGGCCGAATCAGGTCAGGGCGCTGATCCTGGCGCCGACACGCGAGCTGGCGGTGCAGATCTACAATGACGCCGTCACACTCGGGAAACATACCGGGCTTACCTTCGCTGCGGTCTATGGCGGCACCGGCTACGAGGAGCAGGCGCAGCGCCTGCGCGAGGGCGTGGACGTGCTGATCGGCACGCCGGGGCGCACCATCGATTACTTCAAACAGCACCTGTTCGACCTGCGCCATGCCCAGGCGGTGGTGCTGGACGAGGCCGACCGTATGTTCGATCTCGGCTTCATCAAGGATGTGCGCTACCTGCTGCGCCGCTGCCCGCCGCCGGAGCAGCGCCTCGGGCTGCTGTTCTCCGCCACCCTGTCCTGGCGGGTGACGGAGCTGGCCTACGAACATATGAACGACCCCGGGATCATCCGGGTGGAGCCGGAGCAGGTCACCGCCGAGAAGGTGCGCCAGGTGCTGTATCACACCGCCAACGCGGAGAAGATCCCGTTGCTGATCGGGCTGCTCAAGCGGATGGACGCGCACCGCACCATCGTGTTCGTCAACACCAAACACCAGGCGGAGCGGGTCTGGGGCTATCTGGAGGGCAACGGCATCAGGGCCGCCATCCTGTCCGGCGACGTGCCACAGAACAAGCGCCTGCGCCTGCTGCAGCAGTTCCAGTCCGGCGAACTGCCGGTGATGGTCGGCACCGACGTGGCCGCGCGCGGCCTGCACATCCCGGATGTGAGCCACGTGATCAACTTCGACCTGCCGCAGGAGGCCGAGGACTATGTGCACCGCATCGGCCGCACGGCGCGCGCCGGGGCCGAGGGCGATGCCATCAGCTTCGCCTGCGAGAACTATGTCTACTCGCTGCCGGAGATCGAGAACTATATCGGCTACAAGCTGCCGGTCGAGCCGGTCGACGAGTCCCTGCTCGGCGAGGTGCAGCCGCCGGTGCGGCGAGAGCGGCGCAAGCGCCCGCCCGGCGGTGGTGGGCGCGGCCGTGGCGGCGGCGGACGGCCGCGCGGCGAAGGCGGTCGGCAACGGCAGGGCGGACGCGGCAGCGGACACCGGCAGGACTGAACCCGGACAGAGACGGCAATGCATACCACCTGGCAAGACTGGCTGGCAACGAACCAGGCCCGCACCGGCGCGCGCCTGCTGACCCTGGTGCTGGCCGTGCTGGTGGTCTATCAGCTGGCGCGCCTGACCTGGCAGCTGGTGCCGGCGCCGGACGCACCGCCGGCACCGGCGGCACCGGCGAACGCGGTTGCGTCCGCACCGACGGCCCGGGACCGGGACCGGCCGTCGGCGGGGCACATCGCCGGCTGGCACCTGTTCGGCCAGGCCGAGCCGGGCACGGGGCCGGGCGGTCCCGGGGGCGCCGCCGGTCAGGTCGCGCCCATCGACGCCCCCGAGACCCGCCTGAACCTGACCCTGCGCGGTCTGTTCGCCACCGAGGATCCCGAACGGGCCCGGGCCATCATCGCCGCGCCCGACACCGAGGAGCGCAGCTACCGGGTCAATGATGAACTGCCCGGCGGCGCCGAACTGAGCGCCATTTACGTCGATCGCATCATTCTGCAGCGCAACGGACGCTATGAGACGCTGCGTCTGCCGCGCGAGGCGCTGGAGGATGGCGCGGCGGCCGGCGGGGGAGGCAGCGGCAACCTGAATCCGCGTGCCGGAGAGATTCTGGCCGAGTACCGCGGGATGCTGGAGACCAATCCGCAGGCGCTGGCTGACCTGATGCGCCCGGTGCCGGTCAACGAGAACAACCGGTTCGTCGGTTTCCGTCTGTATCCGGGCAACCGGCCGGAACTGTTCCAGCAGCTGGGCCTGCGGCCGGGGGATCTGGTCACCCGGGTCAACGGCGTGGAACTGGACAGCGCGACCAGGGCCGCGGAGGTGCTGCAGTCACTGCGCGACAGCCAGCAGGTCACCCTCCAACTCCGGCGCGGCAACCAGGAACTGGACTTGGCGTTTTCACTGCCCTGAGTGTAGGCTGGGGCAAGTTTTGGGGAATGAGTCTTGATCGATAACAAGCACAGCGCAAGCACTAGGCGAGGCCTGAGGGGGATGTTGCAGCGGCTGCTGTTGATACTGATGCTCGGCGCGGCCCAGACCGCCTGGTCCCAGACCGTCACGCTCAACCTCAAGGATGCCGACATCAGCGCCCTGATCGGCACCGTGGCCGAGGTCACGGGCAAGAACTTCATCGTCGATCCCCGGGTCAAGGGCCAGGTCACGGTCATCTCCTCGCGGCCGATGAACACCAGCGAGGTCTACCAGGTGTTTCTCTCCATCCTCAAGGTGCATGGTTTCGCCGCCGTGCCCAGCGGCGAGGTGGTCAAGATCGTCCCTGACGTGAATGCCAAGCAGGAGGGCATTCCCACCGTGAGCGACGAGCGTCCCGGCCGCGGCGACGAGATGGTGACCCGGGTGGTTCAGGTGCAGAATGTCACCGCCGCCCAGCTGGTGCCCATCCTGCGCCCGCTGGTGCCGCAGCAGGGTCACCTGGCGGCCTATCCCTCCACCAATGTCCTGATCATTTCCGACCGTGCCGATAACGTGGAACGCATGGTCGACATCATCCGCCGCATCGACCGCGAAAGCGAAGGCGAGGTCGAGGTGGTGCGGCTGGAGCACGCCTCGGCCGCCGAGGTGGTGCGCATCCTCAATTCCATGCGCCAGGGCCAGCCCGGGCAGGCGCCGGACCAGGGCCGCGGCGGCACCACACTGGCCGCCGACGAGCGCACCAACAGCGTCCTGCTCGGCGGCGAGCGCACCGAGCGCCTGCGCCTGCGCGCCATCATCGCCCACCTGGACACGCCGCTGGAGCGCGGTGGCAACACCCACGTCGTCTATCTCAAGTACGCCAAGGCCGAGGACCTGGTCGAGGTGCTGACCGGGGTGAGCAGCCAGATCGAGGAGGAGCAGAAGGGCGGCGGCCAGCAGGCGGCAAAGCGCGCCGGCACCAACATCCAGGCCGATCAGGCCTCCAACGCCCTGGTGATCACTGCGCCGCCGGACGTGTTCCGTTCGCTGCAGGCGGTGATCCGGCAACTCGATATCCGCCGCGCCCAGGTGCTGGTCGAGGCGGTGATCGCCGAGATCAACGCCGACAAGGCCGCCGAACTGGGCGTGCAGTGGCGGGCTGCACCGAATTCCAGTGAAGCGGGGGCCATCGGCGGCACCAATTTCGATATCACCACCCCCATCAATACGGTGGCACAGAACCCGCTCGCCGCCGGCAACGGCCTGAGCATCGGCTACTTCGAGGGCACCACCGATTTCCTCGGGACCGAGATTCTCAATCTGGGCGCCCTGATCAAGGCCCTGGGCAGCGACAGCGAATCCAACATCCTGTCCACCCCGACCCTGGTCACGCTGGACAACGAGGAGGCCGAGATCGTGGTGGCGCAGAACGTGCCCTTCATCACCGGTCAGTTCACCAACACCGGTGCGACCAGCGGCGCGACCAACCCCTTCCAGACCATCGAGCGCCAGGACGTGGGCCTGACCCTGCGGGTCACGCCGCAGATCAACGAGGGCGATTCCATCAAGCTGGAGATCGAACAGGAAAGCTCCAGCGTGGCCGAGACGGCCGTCTCCGGCGCCTCGGACATTGTCACCAACAAGCGCTCGATCAAGACCAGTGTCATGGTGGCCGACCGCCAGGTGGTGGTGCTGGGGGGGCTGATCAGCGACGAGTTGAGCGAGTCGGTGCAGAAGATCCCGCTGCTGGGCGACATTCCGCTGCTCGGCAATCTGTTCAAGGCCCAGTCGACCAAGAAGACCAAGCAGAACCTGATGGTGTTCCTGCGGCCGGTGATCCTGCGCGATGCCGCCACCGAGAATGCGGTCAGTGCCGGCAAGTACAATTTCATCCGTGCCAAACAGCTGGAGAAGCGCGAGCGCGGTGTGAATCTGATGCGCGGCGACGATACCCCGCTGCTGCCGGAGATGGGCGGGTCCTTCGCTCCCGGCGCCATACCGCCTGTCATGCCGCCGCCGGCGCCCGAGGCGGGCGAGTCCGGTGAATCCGGTGAATCCGGGGCCGACACCGGTACGGAATTCGAGCTCGAGTAGCATGGCGATGGAGGACCCGGCGCAGGTGATGCAGGAGGCGGCCGAATCGGCCGAGCCGGCGCTGCCCGGCTTCGCCTTCGCCAAGCGTCACGGGATACTGGTCGAGCAGGTCGAGGAGGGTCGGGCGCGGGTCAAGTGCCGGCCCGACGCCCGACCCGCGGCGCTGGCCGAACTGCGTCGCCACCTGCAGGTGCCGCTCATCCTGGAGGAGGTGCCCGCCGAACAGTTCGACGGCCTGCTGGCCGCGGCCTACGAGCAGGGCTCCAGTCGTACCATGCTGGCGATGGAGGACCTGGGCGATGAGTCGGATCTCAACAGCATCGCCGAGCAGCTGCCCGAACCCGAGGACCTGCTGGAGAGCGAGGACGACGCCCCCATCATCCGGCTGATCAACGCCATCCTCACCGAGGCGGTCAAGGAAAACGCCTCCGACATCCACATCGAGACCTACGAGAACCGGTTGGTGGTGCGCTTCCGCGTCGACGGCGTGCTGCGCGAGGTGCTGCAGCCGCAGCGGGTGCTGGCACCGCTGATCGTCTCCCGCATCAAGGTCATGGCCAAGCTCGACATCGCCGAGAAGCGCCTGCCCCAGGACGGTCGCATCTCGTTGCGCATCGCCGGGCGGCCGGTGGACGTGCGCGTCTCCACCCTGCCGTCGGGGCACGGCGAGCGGGTGGTGATGCGCCTGCTGGACAAGCAGGCCGGGCGTCTGGATCTGAAGCACCTGGGCATGGACCCGGCCACCCGCGAGGTCATGGACCGCATCATCAAGCGTCCGCACGGCATCATCCTGGTCACCGGCCCCACCGGCTCGGGCAAGACCACCACCCTGTACGCCGTGCTGTCGGCCCTGAACGACCGCAGCCGCAATATCCTCACGGTGGAGGATCCCATCGAGTACTACCTGGACGGCATCGGCCAGACCCAGGTCAGCACCAAGGTGGACATGAGCTTCGCCCGCGGCCTGCGCGCCATCCTGCGCCAGGACCCGGACGTGGTGATGGTGGGCGAGATCCGCGACCTGGAAACCGCCGAGATCGCCGTGCAGGCCAGCCTGACCGGTCACCTGGTGCTCTCCACCCTGCACACCAACAGCGCCGTCGGCGCCGTCACCCGCCTGCGCGACATGGGGGTGGAGCCGTTCCTGGTCGCCTCCAGCCTGGTCGGTGTGCTGGCCCAGCGGCTGGTACGGGTGCTGTGTCCCGAGTGCAAGGTGCCCTATACCGCCAATGAGGCCGACTGCCGGGTGCTGGAGGTCGATGCCGCACAGCCGCCGACCCTGTACCGGGCCACCGGCTGCAGCGCCTGCAACCAGCTCGGCTACCAGGGCCGCACCGGCATCTATGAGTTGATCGAGGTCGATGAGCACATGGCCCAGATGGTCCATGACGGCGCCGGCGAATACGAGATCGAGCGCTATGCGCATACCCGCGCGCCCAGCCTGCGCCAGGACGGCGCCCGCCTGGTACTGGAAGGGCGGACCGCGCTGGAAGAGGTGCTGCGGGTGACGCGGGAGGATTGAAGTCCCGGCTGGTCGCCGGGACAGAGACAAGACGGCAGTCCCGGCGCTTGCCGGGACGGATACAAGATACAAGATGCAAGATACAAGGAGATAACGCATGGGATTTTCTGCCAGGCCGATCGGTACTCGATGATGTGTTCCGTTATCACTGACTTGTCTCTTGTCTCTTGCCTCTTGTATCTGCCGCGGCCCCAGCCGCGGCTCTGACCATGCCCGCATTCGAATACACCGCACTGGATATCAAAGGCCGCGAACGCCGCGGCGTGCTGGAGGGCGATACCGCCCGCCAGGTGCGTCAGCAGCTGCGCGAACGCCAGCTTACGCCCATGGCGGTGGAGCCGGTGGCGCAGGAGGAATCCGGCGGGGGCAGGCCGCGCGGTTTCGGCCTGCGCCTGCGCCGTGGGGTCAGCGCGACCGATCTGGCCCTGCTCACCCGCCAGCTCGCCACCCTGGTGCGCTCCGGCACCCCGCTGGAGGAGTCGCTGCGCGCGGTGGCCCAGCAGACGGAGAAGCCGCGGCTGGGCAACCTGCTGCTGGCCGTGCGCGCACGGGTCATGGAGGGCCACAGCCTGGCCGGCGGCCTGAGTGACTTTCCGCACGTGTTCCCCGAACTCTACCGCGCCACCGTGGCTGCCGGCGAGCAGTCGGGCCACCTGGACCTGGTGCTGGAACGCCTGGCCGACTACACCGAGGCGCGTCAGCAGATGCGCTCGAAGATCCAGATGGCGCTGTTCTATCCGGTGATGCTGACCGTCATGGCCCTGACCGTGGTCGGGCTGCTGCTGGTCTATGTGGTGCCGCAGGTGGTGCAGGTGTTCGACAACATCGGCCAGACGCTGCCGCTGCTGACGCGGATCCTCATCGCCATCAGCGACTTCTTCCAGCACTGGGGCTGGCTGCTGCTGATCCTGCTGGTGCTGGGCGTGATCGGCGGCGGCTGGCTGTTCCGCCAACCCGGGCCGCGGCGCCGGCTGCACCGGCTGTACCTGTCACTGCCGCTGATCTCGCGCCTGGTCAAGGGCGTGAACACGGCACGCTTCGCGCGTACCCTGAGCATCCTGGTCAGCAGCGGCGTGCCGGTACTGGAAGGGCTGCGCATCGCCGGCCAGGTCATCGTCAACGAGCCCATGCGCGAGGCGGTGGATGAGGCCGCGCGCCGGGTGCGCGAGGGCTCCAGCATCCAGGCCGCCATGCAGCGCAGCGGCTATTTCCCGCCCATGACCCTGCACCTGATCGCCAGCGGCGAGACCAGCGGCCAGCTCGAATCCATGCTGGAACGGGCCGCCATCAGCCAGGAACGCGAGGTGGAAACCCTGATCGGCACCATCATGGCCCTGTTCGAGCCGCTGCTGATCGTGCTCATGGGTGTGCTGGTGCTGCTGATCGTGCTCGCCATCCTGCTGCCCATCTTCGACCTCAACCAGATGGTGCGTTGAACCTTCTGTCCTGGTGGTATTCGAGCCACGGATGAACACGGATCAACACGGATAAGGCCGAAGTCAGGTATAAGCCGAATGACGCTCAAGCCGAATAACGCTCGTCATTGCGAGGAACGAAGTGACGTGGCAATCTCCAACTTATTGATTCTGCAGTATGAGATTGCCGCGCTTCGTTCATGCCCTTTGGTTACTCGCAATGACAGCTAAGTAAGTGTCATTCGGTATATTAAGCCGCGAATGAACGCGAATACACGCGAATAGAAGATCACGGAGGCCGGGATAAGCGCACCGTTCCCGGCAACATGCTTCATCGCCTTCGCGGTCTGGCGAAGTTTTGCATCCGTGTTCAGCCGTGTTCAGCCGTGGCTATAATCCCGTCCTTGTGTGCGTTTATTCGCGTTCATTCGCGGCTTATCCCTGGATTCACGTACAAGACCGAGGACGCTCCACTCCATGCGCTGGCAACGTCTGACCCGCTCGCTGCGGCATCCCAATTACCGGATCTATTTCTTCGGCCAGCTGGTCTCGCTCAACGGGACCTGGATGCAGAACGTGGCCCAGGCCTGGCTGGTGTACCGGCTGACCGAATCCAGCTTCATGCTCGGGCTGGTGAGCTTTCTCAGCCTGGCGCCGGTGCTGGTGTTCGGCCTGTTCGGCGGTGTGATCGCCGATCGGCTGCCGCGATTCCGGCTGTTTCTGGGTGCCCAGGTGCTGGCCTGCCTGCAGGCGCTGATCCTCG
>PABG01000011.1 GCA_002699185.1 Gammaproteobacteria bacterium
ACAGACCGCGTGCCACGGCCAGGCCGTCGTAACGCCCGGCCTGTGCCTCCTGGATCACGGTGGGGGCGATGTCGGTGCCCAGGATCTCGGCCTCGCCGAGCCTGCCCGGATTCTCGGCCATGAACTCCTGCACGGTCATGCTGATGGAGTAGGCCTCCTGGCCGCTGGAGCAGGCCGCGGACCAGATCCGCGGCACCCGCACCCGGCGTGAGGCCAGGTCGGGCAGGATGGTCTGGTTGAGAATATCGAAGGGAAAGCTGTCGCGGAACCAGAAGGTCTCGTTGGTCGTCATCGCCTCGATGACCTGTTCCTTCAGCCCGCGGCTGAAGGGCTTGCGCATCTGCTCGACCAGTTCACCCAGGCTGGCGATACCGGCCTCACGCATCAGCCGGCCCAGGCGGCTGAGCACCAGGTAATGCTTGTTTTCACCCAGCACGATGCCGGAGCTTTCCTCCAGAAAGACGCGGAAGGCCTCGAAATCCTGGGAGGGGATTTTTGCTGTGTTCAAGCGAAGTTCCTTGTCAGGCGCTGCCGCGTCCGGCGGCATGCGGCGCCTGCAGCAGCTTATCAGTTCGGCAAACCGGCCGTTCAGCCGGCGGCGGCCGCGTCCACTTCCTGCCGGGTCTGGTTGACCTGCTTGAGCACCGAGGTGGCCAGCAGGTCAGGCTTGAACTTGGCGATGAACTCATCGGCGCCCACCTTCTCCACCATGGCGTGATTGAACACCCCGCTGAGAGAGGTATGCAGCAGTACGTACAGGCTCGCCAGTTCCGGCGAGGTGCGGATCCGTGTCGTCAGGGTATAGCCGTCCATCTCGGGCATTTCCACATCGGAGATGACCATGGCCAGGTCGCGCAGCCGGTCGGGATCGTGCTCGGCCCACTGCTGCAGCTGCTCCAGCGCCTTTCTGCCGTCGCTGACCAGGGTGGCGTCGATATTGAGCTGGTCCAGGGTGCGCTTGATCTGGTTGCGCGCGACCATGGAGTCGTCGGCGACCAGGATATGCGGCCGGCACTCGTGCTCGACCGCACCGGCCTCGGCCAGCACCTCCTCGGAGATGCTGTCGTCCATGCCGATGACCTCGGCGAGCACCTTCTCCACGTCGATGATCTCGACCAGTACGTCATCGACCCGGGTCACGGCGGTCAGATAGCTGTCCCTGCCGGCCCCGTTGGGCGGCGGCAGTATCTGTTCCCAGTTCATATTGACGATGCGGTCGACCATCCGCACCAGAAAGCCCTGGGTGGAGCGGTTGAACTCGGTCACGATGACAAAGGCCTCGCGCGGCTCCTGCAGCGGCGGCCGGCCGATGGCCATCCCCAGATCCAGCACCGGAATGGTCTTGCCGCGCAGATGCGCAACGCCCCGCACCACCCGGTGGGACTGCGGCACCTCGGTGAGCGCCGGACACTGGATCACCTCCTGGATCTTGAACACGTTGATGCCGAAGCGTTGCTGTCCATCCAGGGTAAACATCAGGACTTCCAGACGGTTGTGTCCGGCAAGCTGGGTGCGCTGATCGACGCTGGCCAGTACGGTGCTCATGCGTTGGTCTCCTTCGAAGGGGGGGCGGCTTCCTGTTCTCGCCCTGTAACGGCCCGGCAGCGGGCTTTCTTGAGCCTGACCGGGTTCCGGCACAGCAATTGCATTGTGCAGAACCAGTTGAGATTCGACACACAGGAGCGTCAGGTGAAAGCAGGTGCCTGGATACTGATGATTGCAGTTGGACTGGGCCAGACGGTCGGGGCCGCCCCGGCTGGATTCCAGTCCCACCAGGGCATAGTGGAGACGGCACAGCGGTTCCTGGCCGAACAGGCCGCCGCCGCTCACAGCGGCAAGGTCGAGGCCAGCATCGGCCGCCTGGACAGCCGGCTCCGGCTCCAGCCCTGCGGGGCGCCGCTGGAGGCCTTCATGCCGTCCGGCGCCCGCCTCAGCGGCAATACCAGCGTCGGTGTACGCTGCCCCGGGCCGACCGAATGGAAAATCTATGTTTCCGGAAAAATCAGTGTGTTTGGTCAGGTCGTGGTGGCCTCGGAACCGTTGCTGCGGGGCGAGGCCGTCGGTGAGGCCCAGCTCAGGGTGGTCGAGCGTGAGTTGTCCGGACTGAGCTACGGCTACTTCGACCGCACCGACAAGCTCACCGGCATGCTGGCCGGGCGCGCCATCCCGGCGGGTACGGTGATCACCCCGAACATGCTCAGCGCGCCGCGGCTGATCAACCGTGGTGACCGCGTCACCCTGCTCACCGGCAGCGACCGCTTCCAGGTGCGGATGCGCGGCGAGGCCATGAGCGACGGCACCCGGGGCGAGCGCATCCGCGTCAAGGCTCTGAACAGTCAGCGGGTCATCGAGGGCTGGGTCGTCTCCCGCGGCGTCGTAAAAGTGACGCTTTAGCGACGACGGGCAAAAATCACGCTAAAGTTCTTGAATGTTCTGACGATACGGTTTTCAGTCAGGCTCGAATCAACCCGAGAAAACAGCACGCAGGAGGCCACAATGGCAACTGAAATCAACAATATATCCGGCTCGATGGTCGGCAATGTCGGGGCCGGCACCGGCACCCAGGCGGGTCAGGGGACGGCGGAGAACAAGGCCGCCGAGAGCCAGGGCAACCCCGCATCCAGCCGCGATACCGTCAGCCTCACCCCCCAGGCCCAGCAGCTGCGGGATCTGGAGAGCCGTATCGCCGACCTGCCCGAGGTCGACAGCAACCGCGTCAACACCATCAGGGACGCCATCGCCAACGGCAGCTACGAGATCGACGCCAACCGCATCGCCGAGAAGCTGATGCAGTTCGAAGGCGCACTCTGAAGCGCCGGGAGCCCTCATGCAGCAGGCACTGAAATCGGCCCTCAAGGAGTTGTTCGATCGCGAGCAGCACACCCTGACCGCGCTCAACCGGATCCTGGCGGCGGAGCTTGAGGCCCTGCAGGCCCGGGATACCGCCGCCCTGGAACAGGCCGCCCGCGACAAGGCCGGGCGCATGCAGGAGCTTGAAGGGATGGAGCGCGACCTGGCCACCCTGCTTACCCGCGCCGGCTATGGCAGCGATCGCGACGGCATCGAGACCTGTATCGCCCGGTGCGACCACAGCGGCGACCTGAGCGGCCGCTGGTCGCGGCTGCTGCAGTCGCTGCAGCAGTGCCAGGAACGCAACCGCCACAATGGCGCGGCCATCGAGATCCATCGCCGGCATACCCGCTCGGCGCTTGCCGTACTGCGCGGCGAGTCACCCGATCCGGCCACCTATGCCGCCAGCGGCCACACCGACAGCACACACACCGGCACCCGGCCACTGGCCAAGGCCTGAACTGCTGCCGTATCATGACCTGAATTCCCACACGCGGGCCGGACATCCCCATGGCGGACGCAATCAGGCAACAGGACCCCTATCGCGCCCAGAGCGAAAGGATCACCCACCCGCCGCAAATCATCGCCCTGCTGCGCCGACTGCATGAAAACAGGATCCTGCTGCGGGTGAAGATCCCCGGCGTGGAGCACCCGTTCAACAGCCTGTTGCTCAATCTCAATCCTCAGCGCAACTACCTGCTGCTTGATGAAATCAATGACGAGTCCGCCCATCGCAAGGCCCTGGAGGCCGGCAGGCTGCGGGTATTCGGCCAGCACGAGGGGGTGGAGATGAATTTCCATCTCGACATCCGCCCGGCGCAGAACCGGCAGGGCGTGCGCTTCTACCAGGCACCGCTGCCGGAGTGCGTGTACTACATGCAGCGGCGCGCCGACTACCGTGTGCACGTGGCCATGGACATGGAGATCGGCGTGCTGCTGCCGCTCGGCGAGGAGATCCTGCTCGACGGCCAGCTCTGCGATGTCTCCATGGGCGGACTGGGCGCCCGCCTGGACGCGGCTCAGGAGATCCGCCAGGGACTGATCATCCCGGGCTGCCGGATCCAGCTGCCGCAGGATCCGCAGCCCCTGCAGGCCGATCTGGAAGTGCGCTTCGTGCTACCGGATGAATCCCACCAGGCCGTACGTCTGGGCGGCCGCTTCAGCCGGCTTGCCCCGGAGGACAAGGGCCGGCTGCGCAGGTTCGTCACCCAGCTCGAGCGGGAGATGATCCGCCGCCGGACCCGCGGCGATGGCTGACTTGGGTCCGGCTGGGATCCCCGCTACAATAGCCGCTCTGTAACCGCCAGTACCATGTTGAAAGAGCACCCGGTCTCCGTAGCTCAGCTGGATAGAGCGACGCCCTCCTAAGGCGTAGGTCGCAGGTTCGACTCCTGCCGGGGACGCCATCCACGTCCGCCTCCCCTCCCCCGTTCATGCAACCCCGGGACATCGTAGCCGCACCGGGCCATAATGCCTCCATGCGGGCGGCCATCAGCAGACAGCTTGAACGTTATCGACTGAGCGTGGCCCGTCCCGATGCCGTCCCCCAACTGGCCCTGCTCGGCATCGTTGCAGGCATACTCGCGGGGCTGACCATCATCGCCTTCCGCCTGCTTGCCGAACGGCTGCAATCCGGGCTGCTCGCAGGTCAGGCCGGGCACTTCGCCGCGCTGGCGCCGGAGCATCGGCTCTATCTTGCCCTGTTCGGCGGCCTGATCCTCGGTCTCATGTTCCAGTGGCTGTCCCGGGATGCCCGCCGGGTCGGAATCCTGCATGTCCTGGAACGCCTCGAATATCACCAGGGACGCATGCCCTGGCGCAATGCCGTATCCCAGTTTCTGGGCGGGACGCTCGCCATCATCAGCGGCCAGTCGATCGGCCGCGAAGGCCCCAGCGCCCACCTCGGCGCGGCCAGCAGCAACCTGCCGGCGCAATGGCTGCAACTGCCCAACAACAGCCTGCGGGTAACCGCCGCCTGCGGCGTGGCGGCCGGCATCGCCGCCTCCTTCAACACGCCGCTGGCCGGCGTGGCCTTCGCCATGGAGGTGCTGATGCTGGAATACACCGTGGCCGGTTTCACTCCGGTCATCCTTGCCACTGTCAGCGCCACCATGCTCAGCCGTCTGGTGTTCGGCGACCAGATCGCGTTCATCGTCCCCACGATCAGTCTGGGTTCCCTGTCCTAACTGCCTTATATCATGCTGGCCGGCATCCTGATCGGTTTGATCGGCGCCGCCTTCCTGCGCCTGCTGCAGCTGTTCACGCGCCTGCACAGCCCCCTGCCTGTCTGGCTGCGCTTCAGTCTCGCCGGCGGCGCCGTCGGCCTGGCCGGCATGCTGGTGCCGCAGGTCATGGGAATCGGCGATCAGACCATCACCCACACCTTCAACGCCCACTACGGGCTCATGCTGCTGGTATCGATCCTGGTTCTGAAACTGCTGATCACGACCTTCACCATTGGCGCCGGCATCCCCGGCGGCATGATCGGTCCCTCCCTGGTGATCGGTGCCGCCGGCGGCGGCCTGCTGGGCATGCTCGGCATGGAGACGGGTATCAGCACGCCGGACTCGCTCAGCCTGTATGTCCTGGTCGGCATGGGCGCGATGATGGCGGCGATCCTGCAGGCACCGCTGGCCGGGCTGATCGCCATCCTGGAACTGACCCGTTCTCCCGATGTCATCCTGCCCGGCATGCTGGCCGTTGTTTCCGCCACCGTCACGGCAGGCCTGTTCACGCACCGGGAATCGGTCTTTCACACCATGCTGCGCAACCTGGGCATGGATTATCGCAACGACCCGATCAACCAGTCGCTGCGCCGCGTCGGGGTCACGGCCGCGATGCAGACCGCCTTCACCCTGCTGCCGCGCCGGGTCGAGCGCGAACGCATCGGGCAGGAATTGAAGGAGGGCCTGCACTGGATCGTGATCCGGGAGCCGGAACAGGCCGACGTGCTGCTGGCTGCCGTGGATCTCGTGCAGGCCGTTACCCGGGATCCGGAGGCAACGGAATTCGATCTCATGGATATCCCGGGCACCCGGCTGCAGACCACCGAGGTCGACCGCCTCGCCAGTCTGCAGGAAGCCCATGCCAGGATGCGGGACACGGGGGCCGAGGCCCTGCTGGTCACGCGCCAGGTCGCGCCGGGATTGAAACGGGTGGAAGGGATACTGACCGCCGAGGGCATCGCGCAGACCTACAGGATCTGAGTCCCGCTCGCATTCACTCCGGCGGCAGGGCAATCAGGCCGGTTGGAGCAGCCGCTCGATCTTCCCCGTCAGGCGGGCGAAATCCACCGGCTTGGTATCGTAGTCGTCGCAACCGGCAGCAAAGGCCCGTTCCCGGTCTTCGGCCATCGCGTGCGCGGTGAGTATCACAATCGGGATATGGGCGGTGTCGACCCCACGCTTGAGCATGCGGGTCGCCTCCCAGCCGTCGAGATCCGGCAGGCTCAGATCCATCAGGATCAGTTCCGGTTGCTCGGCCCCGGCCATTTCCACACCGGCACGGCCGCTGATCGCCGTCAGCACCTCGTGGCCGCGGCGGGCCAGGCGTCGGCTGAGCATGTCACGATTCAGTTCATTGTCTTCAACCAGCAGCAGTCTCGCCATCCGCATCACCTTTGCCGACCAGATCCAGCCCATGCAGCACCGCGACCAGATGCTGCCTGAGATTCACCCCCTTGGGCACCACCGCCGCGCGGTGCTGATCCAGTTCACGGCGGTCGCTCTCATTGATATCCATGGCAGAGACCACCACCAGCGGCAATGCCGCCGTCGCAGGGTTGCCGCGCAGCCACTTGATGAAATCGAAGCCGTTCATGTTGGGCAGGATGAGATCGGTACAGACCAGCTGCGGGCGCAGCGATTCCAGCAGCCCGACGGCCTCGCGCCCGTCGCGGGCCTCGATCACCTCCACGCCCTCCGCCTGCAGGGTGCGCCTGATCAGGTCCCGGCTGGAGGCATTGTCATCCACCACCAGGGCCCGGCAGTCGGCCGGCACGGCGGTGATGGTCGCGGGCGTCGGGAGCAGGCTGTCGGCCGGCGCCGGGCGCAATGAGGATTCCGGTTGCAGCCGGCTCAGACCGGCCGGCAGGCGAAGGGTGAAGCGACTGCCCCGGCCCGGTTCGCTGTCGACCTCGACGCTGCCACCGAGCTTCTCGCAGATACGACGGCTGATCGCCAGGCCCAGGCCGGTGCCGCCGTACTTGCGGGTACTGGAGGAATCGATCTGAGAAAATTCCTGGAACAGCCGGTCGAGCTTCTCCCGCGGGATGCCGATGCCGGTATCCTCGACCGTGAAGTCGATCCATTCCTGCCCGCCTTCCCGACGCCGCACCAGGCACAGGCGAACCTCGCCATTCTCGGTGAACTTGGCCGCATTGCTCAGCAGGTTCATCAGCACCTGGCGCAGCTTGGTCTCGTCCGAGAACATCCGGCCGGGGGACTCCGGCACCTGCACCTCGAGACGGTTGCTGTTGTGCGACATCATGGGCTGGATATTGTCGACCACGTCGTTGACCAGATCGCGCAACTGGAACATGACCGGGTTGATTTCCATCTTGCCGGCTTCGATCTTGGACAGGTCAAGTACGTCGTTGATCAGCGACAGCAGGTGCCGGCCGGCGGATTTGATCTTGTACAGGTCCGGGGTGAGCTCCTTCACACCCAGTTCGCCGGCCTCCTCCTCCAGCATCTCGCTGTAGCCGATGATGGCATTCAGCGGAGTGCGCAGTTCGTGGCTCATGTTGGCCAGGAAGGCGCTCTTGGCCCGGCTGACCGAGCGCGCCTCCTCGGCGGCCCGTTCGAGTTCGTGCTGCTGCGCCATCAGCTGGTCCAGCATCTGGTTGAAGAAACGCGACAGGTAACCGAACTCGTCCTCACGCGAGATATCCAGACGCACTTCCAGCCGGCCGTCGGAGACCGCGCGAGTGGCGCTCACCAGTTGCTGCAGGGGACGGTGCACGATGGTGCGGATGGACCAGGTCAGAAACAGGCCGAACACCAGCAGGGTGGCGAAGATGCCGATCACCAGCTGGTTGCGGCGCTGCGTGACCAGCCCGTCCAGGTCGGGATGGAACACTTCCAGATCGATGTCCTGCCCGGGTGCCAGTGCCGTTGGCAGATGCCGTTCGATCATACCGCCCTGCCCGGCATTGCCGACGAAGTAATCGCGCCTGCCGATGCGCAGCCCGATGGCGGAAAAGCCACTGCCCTGCTGCAAATCGGCCAGCCGGCCGGCCAGTTCGCCGTAGTCGCTGTCTGCGCCGGTCTTGACCAGGGTCGCCACCTGATAGGCCACGCGGTCGGCCCCGTCCTCGAAATCGGCCTGCAGCCGCGACTCCATGTCGCGCAGCAGCCAGGTCGCGACGATGAACACCGCCACGATGATCACCCACATTACCAGGGCGGTGATCTTGACCGCGATGCTGGCCTGCCAGTTGCGGGTCCAGTCGTCGGAGACAATGACTTCGTTCACCATCCGGCATTCCGTCCTGAGCAGCAGATTTGCAGATTATCCGAAACGCCGGCAGCAGACGCTTCGGCGGTGTTAACAGCCCCTAACGGAACCCCAGCCAGCGCAGCCCCATCACCATGGGACAGATATTGGTCATCCCGGCCATGAACAGCATGAAGCCGATGAACCAGGGGAAGAACCAGGCGACTTCCGGCAGGCCGACATAACTGGCCAGCAGGAGGACGAAGACAATCAGCCGCAGCATGCGCTCGGCATCGAAGCCGAAGCGCGGACAGTTGCCCACGAAGGGGTCGCGGTAGTCGGAGCCGTAGCGCAGCCTGGAGACGATAATGGGGATGCGCCAGTTGGTGAGCCCCTCGAACAGCAGCACACCCATGTAGATGTAGACCGGCAGCGGCTGCTGCAGATACAGGAGCACGATCAGGGTGGCCCCGAGGATGAATCGGTAGGCGCGTTCGCTCATGAAATCGCTCGTAGTTCCGTTGTGGCTAATGACAGAAACTGCCATTTTTCTTCTTAGCGGCGAGAGCGGGCGGGGCTTGACCCCGCGGCGGCAGGCGGGTCAGTGCTGGAGCTCGCGGCGGGCCTCGATGACGTTGGGCAGCTGGCCGATGCGGGTAAGCACGCGGCTGAGTTCCTCCAGGTCACTGATCTCTATGCTCAGTTTCATCCTGGCGGCATGATCGTGCTTGTCGGTGACGGTGTTCACCCCGAGCACGTTGATCTTCTCGGTGGCCAGCACCGAGGTGATGTCGCGCAGCAGTCCCGAGCGGTCGTAGGCCAGGATCTGGATATCGACCGGATAGACCCGCTGCTGGGTGCCGCCCCAGCTGACCTCGATGAGGCGTTCGTGCTCCTTCTGGTACAGGCGCAGCACGTTGGGGCAGTCGCGGCGGTGGATGGTCACGCCGCGGCCGCGGGTGATGTAGCCCACGATCGGATCCTGCGGCACCGGATGACAGCAGCGGGCCATGTGGGTGAGCAGGTTGCCCACCCCGAGGATACGCACATCACCGCCTTCCTCGCCGCGGCTGCTGGGACGGCTGAGCGGGATGGCCTGCTCTTCCCGGGTGAACAGTTCATTGGCCGCGCTGACGATCTGGGTACTGCCGATATCGCCCTTGCCGATGGCGACCAGCAGGTCCTGCACATTGTCGAAGCGCAGGCGCCGGGCCAGTTCCTCCCAGTTCATGTTGTCCAGCCCCAGCCGGTCGAGCTCGCGCTCCAGCACCGTGCGCCCGGCGGCCAGGTTCTTGTCCCGGTCCTGCTGGTGGAACCAGTGGCGGACCTTGGCCCGCGCCCGCGAGGACTTGAGGTAGCCCAGGTGCGGACTGAGCCAGTCGCGGCTGGGCGTACCGTTGCGGGTGGTGAGGATCTCCACCTGTTCGCCATTGTGCAACTCGTAGGTCAGCGGCACGATCTGGCCGTCGATCTTGGCGCCGCGACAGCGATGCCCGATCTCGGTGTGGATGTGATAGGCGAAGTCCAGCGGAGTGGCGCCCTGGGGCAGATCGACCACCTGGCCCTGCGGCGTGAGCACATAGACCCGGTCGCCGGTCTCGGACTTGAAGCGGTCGACGAAATCGCTGGCGGTGGATTCCTCGTCACGCCACTCGATCAGCTGGCGCAGCCAGGCGATCTTCTGCTCGAAGCTCTGGTCGAAGCGCCCGCCTTCCTTGTAGCGCCAGTGCGCGGCCACACCGAGTTCGGCGTGCTCGTGCATCTCACGGGTGCGGATCTGGATCTCCAGGGTGCGCCCGCCGGGACCGACCACCGCCGTGTGCAGGGAACGGTAGTTGTTCTCCTTGGGATTGGCGATGTAGTCGTCGAATTCGCGCGGGATGTGATGCCACATGCTGTGCACCACGCCCAGCGCGGCATAGCAGTCCGCCACCTGCTCGACCAGGATGCGCACGGCGCGCACGTCGAAGATCTCGTTGAAGCCGACGTTCTTGCGCTGCATCTTGCGCCAGATGCTGTAGATGTGCTTGACCCGTCCGCTGACCTCGCCCTGGATGCCGGCGGCCTGCAGCTCGTTGCGGATGCTCGCCACCACATGATCGATGTAGCGCTCGCGGTCCAGGCGGCGCTCGTCCAGGTGAGTGGCGATCTCCTTGTAGACGCCGGGCTCCAGGTGGCGTAGAGACAGGTCTTCCAGTTCCCACTTGATCTGGCCGATGCCCAGGCGGTTGGCCAGCGGCGCATAGAGTTCCAGCGTCTCGCGGGCGATGCGCCGCTGGCTCGCGGTCTCGAGGTGGCGCAGGGTGCGCATGTTGTGGAGCCGGTCGGCCAGCTTGACCAGGATGACACGAATGTCCTCGGCCATCGCCAGCAGCAGCTTGCGCAGGCTCTCGGCATGTTCCTGCGCCTTCTGCGCGGCATCGCGGTAGCGGCTGATCTGGCCCATCTTGGTCACCCCGTCGACCAGGCGGGCGATGGCGGGGCCGAAGTCGGCACGGACCTCATCCAGCGTGACCGGGGTATCCTCGACCACGTCGTGCAGGATGGCGGCGCAGACGGATTCGTGATCCAGACCCAGCTGGTGGACGATCTCGGCCACCGCCAGCACATGGGTGAGATAGGGCTCGCCCGAGGCCCGGCGCTGGCCGGCATGGGCACGGGCGGCATAATCCACGGCCCGCTCGATCAGGGCACGGCCTTCCTCGCTGAAGCCGAGAGTCAGGGCGGCACGGTACTGCGCCAGATCGGGATCCTCCCGCCCGGTCGCTGCCTGAACGCTCGTCTGACTCACGCTGACCATAGCTGCAGCCACCTTCCTGATTTGCGTAGGTCGGGTTAGCCTGGAAGGCGTAACCCGACATCCTCCGCGGCCATGTCGGGTTACGCTGCGCTAACCCGACCTACACCTTGATAAGAGTAAGATGCCGGTACCCTAACAGGAATTCAAGGCAAGAATCGTTCCCCGGTCAAGCGGGAGGGGTGCGGCGGCGCCGTCAGAACCCGCCCGACACCCATTGATACCACAGGGGCAGGGTCACCAGACTCAGAAGTGTCGAAACAGTCACGGTCATGGCATAGAGGGCGCTGTCCAGGCCATAGCGGTCGCACAGGACAATGCCGATGACCATGCTGGGCATGGCCGCCTCCAGCACCACGGCGGTGCGCACCCAGCCCTCCAGGCCGAGCAGGACCGTTCCCCCGAAGACCAGCAGCGGCATCAGCAGCAGTTGGATGATGACCGGATTGGCCAGGGCCACGACCTCCAGCTGGCCGCGGGCCGGCCAGAACAGGCCCATGCCCAGGGCCAGCAGCATCAGTGGCACCACCGCACTGGCCAGGCTGTCCAGCACCGAAGCCAGCATCGCCGGCACCGGCACCGCGGCCAGGTTCAGTGCCACCGCGATCAGCGCCGCCCACAGCGGCGGCACCTTCAGCAACCGGGTGAACATGCCGCCCCCGGGACCACGATCGCCGTAGCGCTGCGCGACCAGGATGCCGAGGGTCAGCAGCAGCGGCGTGCAGGCAAACAGGTCGTACTGGATGGCGATACTGCGGGCCTGGGGGCCGAAGGTATTCTCCAGTACCGGCAGGCCGAGGTAGGTGACATTGGGAAAGGCGGCGGCCAGCATCAGGGCCGCGCTCTTGCGCCGTGACAGGCCGCACAGCCGGCACAGCAGGCGGCTCAGCGCCAGCGCCGAGATCACGCCGGTGATCGCCAGGGCCGAGATCTTGAAGGTGGACCAGCCCAGCTCGGCCCGCCACAGGGTCAGCAGCACCAGCGCCGGCAGCAGAACATAGAACACCACATCGGTGATGCCGCGGCGCAGCTGCTCCGGCGGCAGACCGCCCAGACCGATGCGGCGCACCACGACGCCCAGGGCGACGACCACGAACATCTCCAGGATGGTCTGCAGCATAATAGAGCGAGACGCCTATGATTGATTCACCAAGCCTCGTCATTGCGATACCCAGACCCGAAGGGTGGGTACCCATGATGAAACCCGAAGGGGTTCTGTGGGAGAAGCGTGGTAATCTCCCAACGCCGGATCAAGCGGTTGGAGATTATTCGCTGCGCTCACCCCTTCGGGGCCGCCCTACGGGCGTTCTGCGCTCGCAAGCTCGCTTGTGCCACGGCGCTATGCGCCTCGCAATGACGAATCAATCAGTGGTTCCCTGGCATGCCGTGCTCAGCGACGCGCGTCCGCCAGCCGCTGCAGCCACTCCGCGCTCATCTGTTCCAATGCGCTGTGAAACAGTCCCACCGTGGTGTGCATGGAGGCATCGCCGGTATCGGCGAACAGGGTCCGACTCAGTTCGCTCGCCGCCAGGCGCTCGCCCGTGTCGCGGTCGTGCAGCTCGAACTCCAGCGCCACCTCCACGCCTGCGCCCCGCGCGCCCCGGATCTGGTCGAAGCGCTCGAGCCGGGCATGCAGCCGGTAGCGTGCCTCGCCGGCATAATCCTCCCCCTGCACCCGGTCGGCCAGGCCGGCGGCAGTGAGATAGTCGACCAGATAGGCCTGCAACAGTCGCGGCGGGCGTTCGCTCCAGTAATGATAGTGATGGCGCCGCAGCTGCAGCGGCTGTTCGGTGGTGCGATAGACGATGGCGCGGTCCTGGTACAGGGCCGGCGTCTGCACCTCGACGACCACCAGGCCGCCGGTCAGCAATGGCCGGCTCAGACGGGCCGCGGGTTCGGCCCGGGCCAGCCTGTAGTAGCTGTCCTCGGGCACGGCGGCCGGACCGGCGCAGCCGCCGGCCAGCAGCAGCATAAGCAGACTGAATATTGTGACTGTGCTGCGCATCCCTACTCCTCGCCCGTCTGCGGCCGGCTTCGGATCAGCAGACCGGGATTGCCGCGGATCTGGCGGCTGAATTCGTTCATGTTGCGGCTGGCCTGACGCAGGTCGTGCAGGATGGCGTCGATGGCGCGGGCCGAGGCCTCCACCGAGCGGCGCAGACCCACCACGCTGCGCCGCACATCGGCGTCGTTGTCGCGCACCATGCCGTGGGCATCGGCAAGCAGCGCATCGAGCGCCTGCTGCGAGGCCTGCAGGCCGCGACTCAGGCCGGCCAGGTCGCGGCTCATATCATCGACGTTGACCAGGATGCTGTCCACCCGCGTTTCGGTGTCGGCATCCAGGATGGCCTCCAGCCGCGCGGCGGTGTTGTCCAGCCGCCCCACCATGGACTCCAGCCCGCCGAGGATGCCCGGCAGCCGGGCCTGCACCTCGCCGCCGATGCCGCTGACCTGGGTGTTGAGGTTGTCCAGCAGCGGCCGCAGGCTGTCGCGGGTCAGCCCGCCGACCTCGGCCGCCACCTCGTTGAGCACGGCGAACACGTCCTGCGCCGGGGCGCCGGCGATGGCTGCGCCCGGTTCCAGGTGACGCTCGCTCTCACCCTCCGCGATCTCGATCACGGTATCGCCGAGAAGGCCGGTGGAATGGATCCGGGCCCGGCTGTCCTCGGGAATCCGCCAGTCGCGGCGGATCAGGACCTCCACGCGGTAGCGGGTACCCTGCCCGGTCTGCTCCGGCACCAGCCGCTCCACATAGCCGATCTGGTAGCCCTCGTAGGTGACATGGGTGCCCTTGCCCAGGCCGGCGATGTTGTGAAAATAGACATGATAGGGCTCGGCCTGACCGACCCGGCCCGTGATCTTGTACAGCGCCACGAGCAGCACCGCCAGGCTGACCAGGGTGAACAGGCCCACCAGGAAATAGTTGATATTGTCTCTACGCATTTTTATCGATCACTACCTGGTCAGTCGTTGCAGATAATCTTCGGCGTCCTGCTGCTGCGCTTCCGGTCGGCGCTGCAGCAGGGCCTGGACACGACCCTGATCCGTCGCGCGCACCGCCTCGGTGGTGTCGGTCATGAGGATGCGGCCACGGTCCAGCACGGTGATGCGGTCGGCGATCTTGAACGCGCTCTCCAGTTCGTGCGTGACCACCACGATGGTGATCTTCATGATGTCGCGCAGGCGGATGATCAACTCATCGAGTTCGGCCGAGACCACCGGGTCCAGTCCCGCCGAAGGCTCGTCGAAGAACAACAGTTCCGGGTCCATCACAATGGCCCGGGCCAGCGCCGCGCGCTTGACCATGCCGCCGGAGAGCTGGTTGGGCAGCAGGTCCTCGAAGCCGGCCATGTTCACCACCTCCAGCTTCATGCGGCTCATGATGCGGATGGTGTTCTCATCCAGCCGGGTGTGTTCGCGCAGCGGGAAGGCGACGTTGTCCTCCACCGTCATGGAACTGAACAGGGCCCCGCCCTGGAAGGACACGCCGATACGCTTGCGCAGAGCCAGCAGCTCGCGCTCTCCGAGACGGCCGATGTCCTGACCGAACAGCCGCACCGTGCCGGCGGCCGGGCGGTTCAGCCCCAGCAGGTGGCGCAACAGGGTGGACTTGCCCGAGCCGCTGCCGCCCATGATCACATGGATCTCGCCGGCACGGATGCTCAGGTCGACATCCTCCAGCACGCTCACCTCGCCATAGCGCGCGCCCAGGCCCTGCACCTCGACCACCGGCTGGCCCGGCTGGAGGCGTTCACGCGTGCCCGCTATCGCCGCCGCTCCCATGTCAGCGGCTCAGGAACAGGGTGAAGAGCATGTCGGCGATGACGATGGCGGCGATGCACAGGACCACCGAACGGGTGGTCGAGTGGCCGATGCCGTCCGCCCCGCCCCGGGCCATGAAGCCGTTGGTGCAGCCCACCAGCGCGATCAGCACCGCGAACACCAGGCTCTTGACCAGGCCCTGGATGACATCCGAGACCTCCAGGTAGGCAATCACCGCCTCCCAGTAGGTGGCCAGGCTGAAGTGCAGCTTGAGCACGCACAGCAGCCCACCGCCGGTCAGGGCCATGAGGTTGGCCAGGATGGTCAGCGCCGGCACCATCACCAGCATCGCCAGCAGGATGGGCGCGACCAGGTAGCGTACCGGGTTCACGCCCAGTACCCGCAGGGCGTCGATCTCCTGCGACATCTGCATCGAACCGATGCGTGCGGCGATGGCCGAGCCGGAGCGCCCCGCCACGACGATGCCGACGATCAATGCGCCGAACTCGCGCGTGATCGACAACGCCAGGCCGGGGATGACCTGGGACTCGGCACCGAAGTCCTTGAGGGTGTAGACCCCCTGCAGGGCCATCATCACCCCGTTGGCGAAGGCCAGGATGGCGACAATGGGAATGGCCGCCACACCGATGCGCATCATCTCCGTGACCACGGCGCGCAGCCGCACCGGCTGGCCGCGCAGCGCGCCCGCCACCAGCCAGTACAGACTCTCGGCCAGCAGCAGGGCGGCATAGCCGAACTCGTCGATGCCGCGCGCCACGCGCCGGCCCAGGTTTTCGGTCAGGGCATACACAACAGGTTTCTCATCAACTCGTCATTGCGAGGCGCGCAGCGCCGCGGCAATCTCCCACTGGCTGGCTCCGCATTACGAGATTGCCACGCTTCGCTCGCAATGACGGAGGAATGCAGGTTGGGCTGAACACAGAATGTAGGCCGGAATAAGGGCCGCATGGCCCGTTTCCGGCAGCAGCCGGACAAGATTGATCCTGTCCGTGCTTTCCGTGTTTTCCGTGGCCATTATCTCAAGTGGGCGCCCGGACCTGCCGGGAACGCTGCGCTTATCCCGGCCTACGCCCTGACCCAAGCTACGAGACCGCCGGACAGGCATCGATGCCGGAATAGACGTCGAACACCGTGTCCAGCCGCGCCAGCTGCAGCACCTTCATGGCCGCCTCGCTGACCCCGATCAGGGCAAAGGCCAGCCCGCCCGCGCGCGCCTTCTGCAGTCCCTCGACCAGACTGGCCACGCCGGAGCTGTCGATGTAGCTCACCGCGGACAGATCCACCAGCGTGGGCCTGCCCTCCTCGAGGCAGCCGAGGATCAGCTCGCGCGCCTGCGGCGAACTGTACAGATCGATCTCGCCCTGCAGCGCGACCACGGCGTAGCCCCGGTCCAGATTCACCTCGGCGTGTGTCATCGTCCCTGTCCGTACTCCCTGTGGACCCGCATGCGCATGCGGTTGCCCTCGGGCGAGGGCGAATATTCCATGCCGTCCAGGATGCTCTGCATGAAGTGCATCCCCAGCCCTCCCGGGCGCAGCTGCTCCAGCGGCCGCGGCTGCAACTGCCCGCTCGCCACGCCCCGGCCCCAGTCGATCAGCTCGAACGCCAGACCGGTCTCCAGCGCGTAGGCCTCCAGCACCACCGGCCCGGGGTCGCGCCCGGCATAGGCGTGCTGGATGACATTGGCGCAGGCCTCGTTGACCGCCAGCACCACGGCATCGCGCTGCTCCGGGGTGAAACCGGCGCCCGCCGCCAGTTCACGCAGCAGACAGCGCAGCAGCTGCAGCCGCTCGGGCAGGGCATCGAACTCGATCCGCAGCAATCGGGTCGCTTCAGTCATTCCAATGTCGTCAAATCCACGGCCAGCAGGGTCAGGTCGTCACGCGGGCTGCCGCTGGCGGGGATGACCGCGTCCATGATCCGATGCAAACGCTGTTCCAGTTCCAGATGACGCTCGCGCCGGATCAGCCCGGTCAGCCCCTCCAGTTCCAGCGGCGCCCCCTGGACCTCGGCCTCGATCAGGCCGTCGGTGAACAGGTACAACTCGCCGGCAGTGAGATCGAACTCCACGGCGGGAAACCGCCCCTCCGGCAGTACGCCCAGCGGCGGGGCCTGGGCCGGGAATTCCCGTATCGCCCCGTCGGACCCTGCCTGCAGCGCCGGCAGATGCCCGGCATTGGCCAGTTTTCCCCGGCCGCTGTGAACATCGTAGATACCGATGATCATGGTCACGAACATGCCGCGGATGGCACTTTCGGCGATCTCACGGTTGAGGGTGGCCAGCAGCATGGAGGGATCCACCAGCACCTTGCCCAGACAGTGGAACAGGCTGCTGGCCTTGGCCATGAGCAGGGCGGCGTTCATGCCCTTGCCGGAAACATCGGCGATGGCGAACCAGACCTGCTCGTTGCGCGTCGGGAAATAGTCATAGAAATCGCCGGATAACCGGCGGGCAGAGTGATTGACGCCGATAACCCGACCCCGCGGCACCTCGCGCCGGGGCATCAGGCTGCACTGCACCTCGCGGGCCAGGGTCAGTTCCCGCTCCAGTTCATGGGCCATGCGGTTGCGCTCGTCCAGGGCGCGTTCCAGCTCCAGGGTCATTTCCTGGAAACTGAGATTGTCCTCGGCCAGGCGCAGATTGGCCGCGCGCATGACCTCGTCCAGTCCGGTCTGGTGCGCGATCGGCAGGTTCAGGGCCTGGGCGGCCTCGGCCATGGCCTGGTTGATGTGATCGAGCAAGGCGTCGGTGGCGGCGAACTCCAGACCCCAGTCGCCGCGCAGCAACTCGCGGCAGCGGCGGATGACGCCGCGGCTGTCGTCTGCGGTGTAGACCGCCGCCAGCCAGTCGGCGCTGCGCGCCAGCCGGCACAGCGACTGTACATGCGGCTCCAGATCCGTCAGCACCGGCGCGTGATGCAGGCCGATGACTTCGTTCAACTCGTCAGGCAATGCCCACTGCCGTGCGAGGGTCTGACCGAGTTGGGCATGGGTCATGCCGAACAGGGTCCGCTCGGCCTGCAGGCGCGCCTCGGGGTCGAGCGGGCGCAGGCAGGCCCATTCATGGCTGCGATCGGGACGCAGATAGAACCCGATCAGCAGCCCGAAATCCTGCAGCAGTCCGACGGTGAAGGCCTCGTCGCCGTCCAGTCCGACCTCGCCCGCCAGCAGTCGGGCAGCCACGCCGCGACGCAGTGCGTCCTCCCAGAAGGCCTCCAGATCGAAGCCGGGAATCGCGTCCGCGGCCACCGCATCGCGCATGGCCAGGCACAGGGACAGATTGCGCAGGTTGCGATGGCCCAGCAGGGATACGGCGTGGGCAATGCTCCTGACCTGGCTGCGCAGGGCGAAGAAGGAGGAGTTGGACAGGCGCAGCAGTTCGGCACTGAGCTTGGGCAGGCGCTCGATCAACTCGGCCAACTGCGGGTTATCGATGGCCGGATCGGTGCAGGCCTGCACCACCCGCAAGGCCTCGCGCGGAGGCGCTGGCAGGTCGGAAGGCCGGATCCGTTCCAGTTGCTGCGATGAAATGGGCTGGCTGTTCATCCCTGAATCTGTTGTATTCTCGTCCGCTACACCTTTATAGCGTCCACGGCAACACAAACTTGACTTGATATACAATCATTTAGGAAAGTCCTGATTAATCCGTCATGCCGGCCTTCTCCGGGATGACGCAAACGAAATCAATCAGAGTTTCCTCAGACTTCAACCACAAGGCTGCATCTGTCTGCATGGATCCCGTCCTGCCCCCCGCCCTCGCCCTGCTTCTGTTGTTGATGGTGGCCAACGGCGCGCCGATCCTGGCCCAGCGACTGCTGGGCCGGCGCCTCGACTGGCCGCTCGACGGCGGCCTGGTGCTGTCCGACCAGCAGCGGCTGCTGGGCAGATCCAAGACCGTGCGCGGCGTTGTCAGTGCCCTGCTCCTCACCCCGGTCGCGGCCCTGGTGCTGGGCGAGCCGGCCTGGCTGGGTGGCCTGCTCGCCCTCGGGGCGATGGTCGGCGACGCCCTGTCCAGCTTCGTGAAACGCCGGCTTGGACGGCCGGCAAGCAGCCAGGCCCTGGGGCTGGACCAGATTCCCGAGGCCCTGCTGCCGCTGCTGCTGGTACGTGAGCACCTACAGCTGGATGCGCTGACCATCACCCTGCTGGTCGTGGCCTTCCTGGTCCTGGAGTTGCTGCTGTCGAAACTGCTCTACCGGCTGCGCATCCGCAAGCGGCCGTATTAACGCGTAGGATGGGTGAAGCGCAGCGCAACCCATCACTGACCCTTGCTGGGTTGCGGCGCTACGCGCCTTCACCCATCCTGCGCAGGGCTTCCGGCCTGCACCGGGGTCAGGGTATGGACAGTCACCTCGGG
>PABG01000012.1 GCA_002699185.1 Gammaproteobacteria bacterium
CGACGACTACAAGGGCGGCAATCCAGCCAGCGACCTGACCGCCCTGGTCGCGCTGATCCGCCGGGTCACCGGGCTGGATGAAACGCTCACACGTCATTCCGACCGGGTGCGGCGCAACTTCCAGAACTGGATCCTGAATCGCCACTCCGGCGCCGGCGAGAAGTTCACCGAGGAGCAGATGGACTGGCTGCGCATGATCCGCGACCACGTCATCAGCTCCTTCCACGTCGAGCGCGATGACCTGGACATGGCGCCCTTCGACGCTCGCGGCGGCCTGGGCCGGATGTATCAGCTGTTCGGCGACCGGATGGATGAGGTGATCGAGGAGTTGAATCGGGAGTTGGTGGCGTGATGGAAAACCAGCTGCCTTCCGGGTGGACCGAATTTCTTCTGTCCGAAACTGGTGAATGGCTTGGTGGGGGAACGCCGAGCAAGTCGAATCCTGCCTACTGGAACGGATCTATTCCGTGGGTTTCCCCTAAAGATATGAAAAAAGCCTCGATCGAGAATACCGAGGATTTCATCACGCCCGCCGCGATTGAAGAGTCATCCGTCAAGCTTATTCCGGAAGGGGCAGTGCTGTTTGTGACCCGTTCTGGGATCCTGGCGCATTCATTTCCTGTTGCGACCACAAAAAAGCGCGTAACGGTAAATCAGGATCTGAAAGCTATAGTTCCAGTGCCTGCGATTGATCCTGAATTTCTCGCCTGGTATCTGCGGGCGAATACGCGTGCGATATTAAATAGCTGCACGAAATACGGGACAACAGTACACAGTATAGAAGTGCCTTCTCTCAAGTCGTGGGCTATTGCTGTTCCCCCTGTTAACGAACAACAGCGCATCGTCGCCAGGATCGAAGCCCTGTTCTCCGAGCTGGACAAGGGCATCGAAGCCCTCAAGACCGCCCGCGAGCAACTGAAGGTTTACCGCCAGGCCGTGCTCAAGCACGCCTTCGAAGGCAGGCTCACCGCCCAATGGCGCGAGGAAAACAAGGACCGGCTCGAATCCCCCGAACAGCTCCTAGCCCGTATCCAACAGCCTGAGCAGCCTCGTGGGGGAAGACAGGCAAGTAAAGAGGTGATCGAGGGAATCGCGGCGCTGGCTGTTAACAAGCCAAAAAAGGTACCGCCAAAAGGGTGGACCTGGGTACCCTTATTGCGTATCGCCCGCCAGGAGACCGGGCATACCCCAAGCCGTAAATATCCTGAGTATTGGGACGGTGACCAGTACTGGATAGGGATAGCCGATGCTCGGTTGCATCATGGAAAAAAGATCAGTGACACGCTCCAAAAGGTTACATTAAAAGGATTGGATAATTCCTCAGCAAGAACCCTGCCCAAAGATACAGTCTGCCTATCACGGACAGCGTCCGTGGGTTATGTGTGCATCATGGGCAGGCCAATGGCCACAAGTCAGGATTTCGCGACCTGGACTTGTACAGAGGCTATTGACCCCAAGTTTTTGATGTATGCCTTCATGGCTGAAGGGAATGAGATCAGAAGGTTCGGGAAAGGTACTACCCATACAACAATATATTTCCCTGAAATCAGGGCGCTGCATATTTGCCTGCCTTCACCGCAGGAGCAGAAGGTTATCGTGGATTCGGTCGAATCCAAGCTGCAGCAAATAGACACAATAAACGCAGAGATTGAGACTCAGCTTTCCAGGGCTGAAACCCTACGCCAATCCATCCTCAGAAAAGCCTTCACCGGCCAACTCGTCCCGCAGGATCCGAACGATGAGCCCGCCTCGGTCCTGCTCGAGCGCATCCGGGCGGAGAAGGCGCAGCAGACGCAGCCGACCCGCGGAACCAGAAGGAAGAAAACCGCATGACCAGCAATGCACGCGGCCAGTCACTGGAACTCTTCTTTATCGACGGCCGGCCGGACGGCATGCTCACCGCCGAGGTGTTCAACTGGACCGGCCATGTGCTGATGACGCCGCGCACCCAGTTGAGTGCTGCACTCAAGCGCCGCGAGGCGCGCTACACCGGCATCTACCTGCTGTTCGGCGAGGACGAGGCCGGGCCGCTGGCCTACATCGGCGAGGGCGAGGACATCAGCGCCCGCATCAAGAGCCACGACACCGCGAAGGACTGGTGGACCAGCGCGGTGCTGATCACCACCGCCGGCAACAACCTCAACAAGGCCCATGTGAAATATCTGGAGGCGCGGCTGATCGAGGAGGCGCGCCACATTGGCCGCATCCGGCTGGAGAACGGCAACACCCCGGCGCGGCCGTCGCTGTCCGAGGCGGCGCGGGCCAACATGGAGAACTTTCTCGACTATGTGATGATGGTGCTGCCGGCACTGCGTATCGACAGCTTCCTGGCCCAGACCCGGCCCGGCTCGGGGCAGGCGGCCACGATTGCCGCTACGAGCCCGCAGGACAACCCGGTATTCGAACTGTATACCCCGAAGCACGACATCCGCGCGACCGCGCGGTTGGAGAATGGCGAGTTCGTCGTCCAGGCGGGTTCCCAGGCCCGGCACGCCTGGGAGAGCAAGCTCGCTGAGCATTCCTATGCCACGCTGTTTCAGGAACTGGTGACTACCGGTGTACTCAGGGAGGAGGGAGAGGTGAGGGTGTTCAGCGATAACTACGCCTTCAGGAGCCCCAGCGCCGCCGCGGCCGTGGTCAACGGCCGGCCGGCCAATGGCACGCTTGAATGGAAACTCCAGGGCAGCGGGCGGACCTACAAGGAATGGGAGGCCGAGAAGCTGGAGCAGGAGGGCATCGCGGACGATCAGCCGGCATGACGCTGGTTGTTTCGGCCGTCACAACGGTACAATAGTACAGACTTGCTCAGAGGGGCGATAATCCCATGCTGCTGGACGAAATTCGTGCGAACAAGGCCTCCATCCTGTCGTTGGGCAACCGTTTCGGCGCCCGGCACATCCGGGTGTTCGGGTCGGTCGCCAGGGGCGAGGAGCGGCCGGACAGCGACGTCGATTTCCTGGTCGAGCTCCCGCGCGGCTACGACATGTTCACCCAGCGGCTGCCATTCACCGAGGAGCTCTCCAATCTGCTCAAGCGCAGGGTGGAGGTGATCCCCGAGCACGAGCTCAACCGGCATATCCGTGACAAGGTGCTGCGCGAGGCCGTGGATCTATGAGCAAATCCTGGCAGGCCTACGCGCGCCACATTCTCGATGCCATTGCAAAGATCCGGCGGATCGAGGCACGGGGCAGCATCACCGAGGATGAAATTCTCTACGATGCCGCCCTGCGCAATCTCCAGACCCTCTCGGAGGCCACTCAGCTCCTGCCCGAAGAGCGCAAGGCTGACTATCCCGATATCCCCTGGCGGGAGATCAGCGGGTTTCGCAATATTCTTGTGCACAACTATCTCGGCCAGATCGATCCTCTCACGGTCGAGTCTGTGATCAACCGTCATCTGCAGCCGCTGGAGGCGAGCGTGCGGGCGATGCTGAACGAAGCTGGGGAGGATAGCGTGTAGGCCGGGATAAGCGTAGCGTTCCCGCGGCGATGCCGAGTGCTGCCGGAAACAGGCCATACGGCCCTTATTCCGGCCTGCAGTGCTGATGAACTGTTCGAGGGTTCACCTGTGATGAGCAGAATCGAATGGACAGAACAGACCTGGAACCCGGTCACCGGCTGCACCAAGGTCTCGCCGGGGTGCAAGCACTGTTACGCCGAAACCATGTCCCGGCGGCTGCAGGCCATGGGGGCGCCGGGTTATGAGAATGGCTTCAAGTTGAGTCTGTTGCCGGAGCGGCTGGAGCAGCCGTTGCGCCGGCGCAAGCCTACCATGTACTTCGTGAACTCCATGAGCGACCTGTTTCAGGACGGTGTGCCAGAGGCATTCATCGACCGCGTTATGGAGGTGATTCGCGCGACTCCGCAGCACACCTACCAGATATTGACCAAGCGTAGTACCAACATGCGTGACTACTTCGCCACCCGTCCGGTGCCGGACAATGCCTGGCTGGGCGTCTCGGTCGAAGACCGGCGCTACGGCAAGCCGCGCATCCCCGACCTGCTCGCCATCAAGGCCCGGACCCGCTTTCTGTCGATTGAGCCTCTGCTGGAGGATCTCGGGCGCCTGCGTTTGCGGGGTATCCATTGGGTGATCGTCGGTGGCGAGTCAGGCGCGGGCGCCCGGCCCATGAAAAAGGAATGGGTGATCAACGTCCGTAACCAGTGTCTGGATGTCGGGGTGGATTTCTTCTTCAAGCAGTGGGGGGCCTGGGGAGCGGACGGCAAGCACCGCAGCAAGAAGGCCAATGGCCGCAAGCTCGAGGGGAAGGTCTGGGACATGATCCCGGAGCTGGCTGTCTGAAGGGCTTCGGGACGAGGGTTGAAAGTTCATATTTAGTGAACTATAGTTCATAAAAAGTGAACTATAGGAGGCGGCCATGAGCCAACTCGGCGATGCCCTTTTCACCCATACTCAGCAGGCACTGCTGGGGCTGTTCTTCAGCCGGCCGGACCGCAGCTTCTATCTCAAGGAGATCCTGCGCCTGACCGGCATGGGGGTGGCCACCATCAAGCGGGAGCTTGACCGGATGCGGGCGGCCGGCATCGTCACCCTGACGCGAGTGGGGAACCAGCACCATTACCAGGCCGATCCCGACTGCCCGGTGTACGCCGAGCTGGCCGGCATCGTGCGCAAGACCTTCGGCGTCGCCGGGGTGCTGCGTCAGGCCCTGGCGCCGCTGGAAGCGGACATACGTCGGGCCTTCGTATTCGGCTCGGTGGCCAGCGGCCGGGAGACGGCCGGCAGCGATATCGATCTCATCATTGTGGGCGAGGTCGGCTTTGCCGAGGCCGTTTCCGCCCTGCATCCGGTGCAGGAGGCGCTGGGGCGGGAGATCAACCCCAAGGTATACAGCCCGCGCGAGTGGGACCGTCTGGTCCGGTCGCAGGACGCCTTTGTGCGGGAGGTATTGGCAAAACCACAACTGGACGTGATTGGAGGAGGCAGGGATGAGCCTGAGCAATCTGGAGGGGAAGACACTTGAACGCATCGAGCCCGATGCCGAGACCATCGGCCGCCTGCTGGCGGCGGCGCGGCGCAATATCGCTGATGCGCGGGTTACGCAGATCAGCGCCGAGAACCGCTTCGATGCCGCCTACAAGGCGGTGATGCAGCTGGCCAATGTGGCTCTGCAGGCCAACGGCTATCGCACCCTGACCAGCCGGCCCGGACATCACATGACCATGATCCAGACCCTGGGTCAGACGCTCGGGCTGGACAGCCAGTCAGTCATCCTTCTGGACGCCCTGCGCAAGCAGCGCAACGTGGCCGACTATGCCGGCGATCCGGTGCCCGAGAGTGCCGTGGAGGAATGCCTGGCCCGCGCCGAGGTCCTGCTGCAGGATGCCACGCGCTGGCTGGAAGCAAACCGGCCGGATCTGCTCCGGTGAAGAAGTCAGCCCCTGATTGTTGATAACTGAACGCACTGGATCTGCGATCCAGGCGAAGCTGCATACCTGCTTTCAATCTAGCCAACTGGAGTTTATATCTAAGTAAAATTACGGCGAAAATCACCGTAATTAATGATTATTGCAAACCATACCCTGAGGTGTTAGTTTAGTATTTACTATAAATACGGCGTAATTCGCCGTATTTTATGAATTATTTAAACTTTGCTCCGATGAGGATACCATGCACAGCGATCAGGTCGAGCGTCTGCCTTTCGGTCTGCTGGCCAGCCGCCAGTGGCTGCTGGAGCAGGGCATGCCGTTGCATGCGTTCGACAATGCGCTGAAATCCGGAAAATTCGTCTCCCTCGCACGCGGCGTGGTGGCACGGCCGGGCGTGCCGGTAACCTGGCAGGGACTGGCCGCCTCGCTGGACCGCATGATGCCTGAACCGGTATACGTGGGAGGACTCTCGGCACTGGAACTGGCGGGGCTGGGCCATTATCTGCGCTCGTTTCAGCGCATCCATCTCTATTCCGCTGCAGTACGTCCGGCCTGGCTGGACAGGCTGGATCTCGGTGTGGAGGTGGTCTGGCACAGCACCCGGCGTCTCTGGTCGGCGGGGACGCTGGAACAGGCCGACAGCCTGAAGCCGCAGCCGGGTAACGGGGACTGGTCCTATCGGGTGGCGGCGCCGGAGCAGGCCTGTCTGGAAGTGCTGGCGGATGTGCCCGACCGGGTGAGCTTCGAGCATGCCGACCAATTGATGCAGGGGCTGACCGCGCTGTCGCCGCGTCGCCTCGATTCGCTGCTGCAGGGATGCCGGCATGTCAGGGTGAAGCGGCTGTTCTTCTTCTTCGCCGAGCGCTGGGGCCATGACTGGCTCAGCCGGCTCGACCCCGCCGACTATGATCTGGGCAGCGGCAAGCGGGTGGTTGCGAAGCACGGCAGGCTGGACCGGAAATACCAGATCACCGTGCCGGAGGCGTTGCTTGGACAGGGATAATCCCTATTACCGTCAGGTGCAGTTGCTGATCCGGCTGTTGCCCCTGGTGGCGCGGGAGCCCTGCTTCGCGCTCAAGGGCGGCACGGCGATCAATCTGTTCGTGCGGGAGTTTCCCCCGCCTGTCGGTGGATATCGATCTGGTCTATCTGCCGGTGGGCGAACGGGCCGAGGCACTGGAGGCGATCGCCGCGGCGCTGGACCGGCTGGCCGGGAATATTGAAAAGACGCTGTCGGGTGTCCGTGTCAGCCGGCGCTATGCGGACCGGGAGGATGCACTGGGGCTGATTGTCGGTCAGGATGGCGCCAGCGTGAAGATCGAGTTGTCGCCGGTATTGCGCGGCACGGTATATGAAGCCCGGTCACTGCCGGTGGTCGCGGCGGTGGAGGAGGAATTCGGCTTCGCCGAGGTACCGGTGGTGGCATTCGAGGATCTGTACGCCGGCAAGATCTGCGCGGCGCTGGATCGGCAGCATCCCCGGGATCTGTTCGACGTCAAGCTGCTGCTGGATAATGAGGGCCTGACGGAATCACTGAAAAAGGCACTGTTGGTCTACCTGATCAGTCATCCGCGGCCGATGGAAGAGCTGCTGGCCCCACGCTTCCAGGCGCTGGACGGCGTTTATACGGGTGAATTTGAAGGCATGACGCTGATCGATGTCCCGCTGGCGGAACTTGAGGCCGCCCGTACCCGCCTCGTGGACGAACTGATTGATGTTCTGAACGAAGATGACAAGGCTTTCCTGTGCAGAGTGTATGAAGGCGTGCCGGCCTGGTCGAGACTGGACCTGGAAGGTGTAAACGAGCTGCCCGCGGTCAGGTGGAAGCTGTTGAACGTCAGCCGGATGAGCGAGAAAAAGCGCGCTGTCGCATTGCAGCGGCTCAGGGAGGTGCTGGGCAGCTGACCGCCTGCACTCCACCATGTTGGATCGAAACCCAGGGAAACACCTATGAGCCCCACAGCCCCCATCATTTCGAAGATCTGGAGCTTCTGCACCACCCTGCGCGATGACGGTGTGGGCTACGGCGACTATCTGGAGCAGCTGACCTATCTGGTCTTTCTCAAGATGGCGGACGAATATTCGAAACCGCCCTGCAACCGCGAGATCGATATACCGAAGCAGTACAACTGGCAGAGCCTGAAGAGCAAGCGCGGCCTGAATTGGAGGCCCATCACATCGAGCTGCTGCGCAAGCTGGGTACGAAGAAGGGCATGCTGGGGCAGATCTTCACCAAGGCGCAGAACAAGATCCAGGACCCGGCCAAGCTCTACCGCCTGATCGCCATGGTGGACGAGACCCAGTGGGTGACCCTGGACGCGGACGTGAAGGGCGACATCTACGAGGGCCTGCTGGAGAAGAACGCCGAGGACACCAAATCCGGGGCCGGCCAGTACTTCACTCCGCGTGCCCTGATCCGTGCCATGGTCGAATGCGTGCGGCCCGAGCCGGGCAAGAGCATCGCCGACCCGGCCTGCGGCACCGGGGGCTTCTTCCTGGCCGCGTATGATTACATTGTCGGAAACTACAAGCTGGACAAGCGGCAGAAGGAATTCCTCAAGCACGAGGCCTTCCACGGCAATGAGATCGTCGCCAACACCCGGCGCATGTGTCTGATGAACATGTTCCTGCACAACATCGGCGAGATTGACGGTGAGGCGACTGTTTCACCAAACGATGCTCTCGTAGCGCAGAGCTCCGTGAGTTACGACTATGTGCTGGCCAATCCGCCCTTCGGCAAGAAGAGTTCCATGAGCTTCACCAACGCGGAGGGCGAACAGGACACCGATGACCTGACCTACAACCGGCAGGACTTCTGGGCCACCACCTCGAACAAACAGCTCAACTTCGTTCAGCACATCCGCACCATGCTCAAGACCACCGGAACGGCCGCCGTGGTGGTCCCGGACAACGTGCTGTTCGAGGGTGGGGCGGGCGAGACCATCCGGCGCAAGCTGCTGGAGAACACCGACCTGCATACCATCCTGCGCCTGCCCACCGGCATCTTCTATGCCCACGGGGTAAAGGCGAATGTGCTGTTCTTCGATAACCGCGAGGCCAGCCCGAGGCCCTGGACGAAGGCGGTCTGGTATTACGACTACCGCACCAATATCCACCACACCCTGAAGAAGAAACCGCTGCGCTACGAGGATCTGGCCGAGTTCATAAAGTGCTATAACCCGGAAAACCGGCACAAGCGCAAGCCGACCTGGCACCCGGAGAAGCACCCGGACGGCCGTTGGCGCAAGTTCACCTATGAGGAACTGACCGCCCGCGACAAGACCAGCCTGGACGTGTTCTGGCTCAAGGACCGGAGCCTGGCCGATCTGGACAACCTGCCCGAGCCCGACGAGCTGGCCGAGGAGATCATCGAGAACCTGGAGGCCGGGCTGAGCAGCTTCCGCGAGGTGCTGCAGGGATTGGGCGAAGGTAGGTAGTAATGATTTTCATAAATATCCGTAAATTGGAAATTATTTGTATCAGCCGCGTACTGCAGTTGGCAGGCGGGCATGAGCAGCATGGGTGTGACCACCTGGGGTAACCTGCCGCGGCATGGTTTAACCAATAGCGTCGCCCGGGATTCAGGCCGAGTGCCGTGCGGCGGTATAATCGGGGCCGTTTCAGCCGCCATCAGCGAGACCGTAAGCCCATGCACTGCGCCATCTACAAAGGTGACCGCAAGGTCGACACCTATCTCTTTATCGAACGCGAGGGCGATTTTTCCCGCGTCCCCGATTCGCTGCTGCAGCTGCTCGGTAATCTGGAACTGGTGATGACCCTTGATCTGCATCCCGGGCGCAGCCTGGCGCGGGCCGACCCCGATCAGGTGCGTGAGCACCTGCGCGGTCAGGGTTTCTATCTGCAGATGCCGCCTGATAAAGACCGGATCGAATATCCAGGCATCTGAATTCATGGAACTCATCGACACCCACTGCCACCTCGACGTGCCGGAATTCGATCCCGATCGGCAGGCCGTGCTGGCACGCGCGCACGCGGTGGGCGTGACCACCCTCGTCAATCCCGGCATCCATGCCGATGAATGGCCGCAGCTGATCGAGCTGGCGCAGAACAGCCCCGGCGTGCATTACGCCCTGGGTCTGCATCCGGTCTATCTGGAGCGCCACCGCGACGCCGACCTCGAGCGGCTGGAGCGGCTGCTTGCCGAGACAGCGCCCGTGGCCGTGGGCGAGATCGGGCTGGACTTCCAGCTGCGTGAACTGGACCGCGACCGCCAGCTGAAATTGTTCGAGGCCCAGTTGGTCATCGCCAGGGATGCCGGCCTGCCGGTGATCCTGCATGTGCGCAAGGCGCACGACCAGGTCCTGCAGGCGCTCAAGCGCATCCGGGTGGTCGGCGGCATCGCCCATGCCTTCAACGGCAGCCTGCAGCAGGCCCAGCAGTACCGCGACCTGGGCTTCTGTTTCGGTTTCGGTGGCATGCTGACCTTCGAGCGTTCGCGCAAACTGCGCGAACTGGCCGCGGCCCTGCCGCTGGACTCCCTCGTGCTGGAGACCGATGCGCCGGATCTGACCGTGGCCGCCCATCAGGGCGAGCGCAACAGTCCGGAATACCTGCCCGACTGCCTGGCCGCCCTGGCCGCTGTGCGCGGCATCGCCCCGGAGGACGCCGCCCGCGCGACCACAGCCAATGCCCGTGCAGTGTTGGGGCTGGTTGCGGTATAATCGCGCTTGGATCCAATCGCCGTCATTGCGAGGTACGCAGGACCGCGGCAATCTCCAGCACCGGAATCCGCTTTACGTGATTGCCACGCTGCGTTCATGCCCTTCGGGTGCTCGCAATGACGAACTTGAGAATTGCCGACCGCGACCATGGACTTTCCCGCCCAACTCCTGCCTGACTGGCTGCTGTGGCTGAGCGCCCTGATCTATATCCCGGTGCTGGCCCTGGCCCTGTACGTCCTGCCGCGTCAGCGTCTGCGCGACAACGGCTTCACCCATGTGTACTTCGCCGCCTGCGTGACCATGCTGCTGCTGTGGAGCATCAAGGCCGGCATCCACCCGGCGCTGAACTTCCACCTGCTGGGCGTGACCGTGCTGACTCTGATGGTCGGCTGGGCCTACGCCTTCATCGGCGTGTCGCTGGTGGCGCTGGGCACCACCCTGAACGGCAATGCCGGCTTCGAGACCTTCGCGCTCAATGTCCTGCTCATGGGCCTGCTGCCGATTGTGTTCACCCAGCTGCTGCTGGACCTGGCCCGGCGCCGGCTGCCGCACAATTTCTTCATCTACGTCTACATCAATGCCTTTCTCGCCGGCGGCCTGTCCATCGTGCTGGCCGCGCTCAGCGGCACCCTGCTGCTGTGGGGCCTGGGCCTGCACGCGTTCGGCTGGCTGGGACACCAGTATCTGGCCTATTTCCCGCTGATCTTCTTCTCCGAGGCGTTGATGAGCGGCATGCTCATGACCATGCTGGTCGCGCTGCGCCCGGCCTGGGTCTGTTCCTTTGATGACCGGCTCTACATCGACGGCAAGTAAGGCAAGCGGAGCGCACGGTGCACGACAAGCGGCGGGATACCCCTATCTACAATGTCGATTACGGCGATTTCGAGGCGCAGGTGCTCACCCCTTCGCACGAGCGGCCGATCCTGGTCGATCTCTGGGCCGAGTGGTGTTCGCCCTGCCTGGTGATCGCGCCGGTACTGGAGCGGGTGATCGCCGGGTTCGGCGGCGCGGTCTGGCTGGCCAAGGTGGAGGTGGACGAGGGCGAGAACATGAAGCTGGCCGGCCACTACCGGGTGCGCGGCTTTCCCACCCTGATCCTGTTCGAGCGCGGCGAGGAGAAGGCCCGCTTCAGCAGCGCGCGGCCGCAGCACTTCATCCGCGAATTCATCGAGCAGCACAGCGAATTGCTGAAAGTGTAAGATTTCCTGTCAGTTGGCCGGGCCGGGCCGGACTGTTACCATGCCCCGTATACGTCCTGTTCCGAGAGGAACGGGGATTATGGGGCTGCTACAAGAATAAGACTCACCCATGACCCGGGTCATCACAATCAGCAGCGGCAAGGGCGGCGTGGGCAAGACCTTCGTCGCCGTCAATCTCGCCTTCGAGGCTGCCCGCCGCGGGCTGAAGGTCTGCCTGTTCGACGCCGATCTCGGCCTGGCCAACGTCGATATCCTGCTCAAGCTCCAGCCCGAACGCACCCTGGTCGACGTGATCGAGGGCCGCTGCGGACTGCGCGACATCCTGCTGCCGACCGAATACGGCGTGGATGTGGTGCCGGGCAGTTCGGGGGTGGACGTCATGGCCAATCTGCCGCCGGCCCGGTTGCAGCCGCTGCAGTCACAGTTCGAGCTGCTCAAGGACTACGACCTGGTGTTGTTCGACACCTCCTCCGGCATCGGCCGCGGTGTGATGTCGATCATCCTGGCCTCGCCCGAGGTCTGCCTGGTCATCACCCCCGAGCCCACCTCGCTGACCGACGCCTATGGCATGGTCAAGCTGCTCTACCGTGACGGTTTCGCCGGCCAGCTCAGCGTCATCGTCAACAACGCCCGCACCCATGCCCTGGCCGAACATACCTTCGAGCGCTTCCGCGAGGTGGCCCGGGTCTACCTGCAGCGCTCCCTGCCGCTGCAGGGCGTGGTGCCCTACGACAGCCGGGTCGGCGAAGCCATCCGTATGCAGCGCCCGTTCCTGGCCTACGCCCCGGATGCCCCGGCGGCGCGCCGGCTGGGGGAAGTGGCCGAACGGCTGCTGACGTCCCCGGCGCCGGTGACGGATGGCATCGACGCGTTCTGGCGGCACTATCTGGCCGGGCTGCCGGCGGATGAGACCGCGCCGGCAGTACCGCCGGCGGCGCCCGCGGCCGCCGAGGCGACCAGTGTCTATCCCGATGCCGATCTGATCCGTCAACTCACGCACCGGCTGGATGACCTGTCCAGCCAGGTCCGCGCCCTGAGTGAGCAGGTCGGTGCGCCGTCCGCCCCGGCACCGGCGCCCGCCGCCGGCCCACCGGCCGCCGAGGCCGGACCGGAGCCGGCCGGAGCCGAACGCCGCGTCGGCGTGATCCGGCTTCCGCGCGGCGCGCGCCATGCCCGCAGCCTGCGCCGGGATCACCGGCCGACCCCGATCGACGGGCTGCAACTGCGCCGCATCACCGGCCGGCTGCTGCTGCGGGCCCAGGAACATGCCGGCGGCCCGGTGATCGTCGATACCGCCATCCGCGAATTGCACGCGGACAACAACCTGCATCTGATCCCGGGCCGTTATACCTGCATTGCCCTGACGCTGGCGGCGGTCGAGCAGCCGCGCCAGTTCGTCAATGATGTGCTGGAGATCTGTGAGATCGACGGTTGTGATGTCCGCGAACTGGGGACCAGCCAGCATCTGTGGCTGACCAGCGACCGTGACGGCTGCATCAAGCTGGATGACTCCGACCGGACACGGGCCAGGATCGAGATCCATGTCACGGCCAGTCCGGCGGGTGAGGGGCGCCTGGGGCAGGCGGAAGCGACCGAGGACCAGCGGGCGCAGCTGGTCCGGGAGGCTGTCCCGGCGGGGGCCTGGCCGGAACTGGCCGGGCGCCACCGCAACCGCCTGGTGCGCGAAGCCGACCTCAGTGATACGGAAATGGATGTCTACCGGCTGAAACGCTTCGGCAAGGCGCCGCTGTTCTGCGGCGTGGTTCGTCCCGGCAGCGGGCAGGAAAGCCGCGAACGGAACAAGGCCAACGGTGCCGGTGACTGATTGCCCCGCATCCCGGGCTGCACCGGGATGAGGAGGAGGGCGCGGCCGGCTGCCGTGCCCGACCCGGCCCGGACTATTCGTTCGTCTCGATCTTCGCTTCCTTGCGCAGTTCCGCCATGTACTCGCTCAACCGCTGATTGTTCAGCTGGTTGACGATCTGCTCACGCACCTCTTCCAGCGCCGGCGCCTGGGCCTTGCGGGTGTCCTCCAGCTTGATGACGTGCCAGCCGAACTGGGTCTGCACCGGCGTGCTCGAATGCTCGCCCTTGTCCATCTGCTGCACGGCCTCGGAGAATTCCTTCACCATGCGGTCGGGCGAGAACCAGCCGAGGTCACCGCCGCGGGGACCGGTGGGGCCGGTGGACTCGGTCTTGGCCAGTTCGGCGAAGTCGGCGCCATCGTTCAGCCTGGCGATCACGGCCTCGGCTTCTTCCCTGCTGTCGACCAGGATGTGACGGGCGCGGTACTCATTGCCGGTCTGGCTTGCGGCCAGTTCCTCGTAGGCGGCCTGGATATCATCCTCGGTGACGGGGTGACGCTGCAGATACTGGCGGGCGGCCATGTTCACCATCAGGTTCTGACGGTAGAACTCGAGTTGCTGCTGCACCTCGGGATGCTTGTCCAGTCCCTGCCTGTGCGCGTCCTGGATCATCAGTTCGATGTCGATGACTTCCTTGAGCAGGTTGTCGGGATCGGGCTCGCGGCCGCCGAGCTGGCGCTGTTTCTGGGACCGGTAGAAGTCGAGCATGGCCTGGCTGACGGGTTCGCCGTTGACGCGGGCGACCACGTCCTCATCGGCGGCCAGCGCCGGGGTCAGGGGCAGGCTGGCGGCGAGCAGCAGGGAGGCGAGGCGGTTTTTCATCTTGGATTTCCTTTTGATGCTTCCGGGACGGTTATAGTTCTTCCGGGGTCTTGGCCTGGATGCTGAGGGCGTGGATCTCGCTGTGCATGGCATCCCCCAGGGCATCGTAGACCATGCGGTGGCGCTCCAGCAGGTTCCTGCCGGCGAAGGCCGGGCTGACGATGCGGACATTGAAATGCCCGCCGCCGCCCTTGGCGCCCTCGTGCCCGGCATGCCTGGCCGAATCGTCCTGAATCTCGAGATCCTCGGGCTGCAGCGCCGCGGTCAGGCGCTCACGGATCATCTCGACACGTTCTGCAGTCATCTGGGAAACACCTTCTTGAACGGTTTGACGGTCACCTGGGCGTAGACCCCGCCGGTCTGGTAGGGGTCGGCCCGGGCCCAGGCCTCGGCCGCTTCCAGGGAATCGAACTCGGCCACCACCAGGCTGCCGGTGAAGCCGGCCGGGCCGGGCTCCTCGGTATCGGCCGCCGGATAGGGACCGGCCAGCACCAGGCGGCCCTCGGCCTGCAGCTGTTCCAGGCGCTCCAGATGCGCCGGACGGTTGGCCTTGCGCAACTCCAGGCTGTTCTCCACATCCTGGCTGATGACGGCGTAGAGCATCAGGATTCCTCCTCGGCCTTGTCTTCACGCGAAGCGGCATAGCGGGCGATGACGATGCCCTGGCCCAGGATGAACACCAGCGACAGGGACATCAGCCCGAACAGCTTGAAGTTCACCCAGGTGTCCTCGGCGAAGTTGTAGGCCACGTACAGGTTGAGCACCCCCATCACCACGAAGAAGACCACCCACGACAGGTTGAGTCCGCGCCAGACGCGCGCCGGGGCGGTAATGGCGTGGCCCATCATGCGCTCGGTGATGGAGCGGCCGCCGATATACTGACTGCCGAGAAACACCAGGGCAAATAACCAGTAGGCGATGGTGGGTTTCCACATAATGAAGGTCGGATCCTGCAGCGCCAGGGTCGCGCCGCCGAACACGGAGATGATGGCCAGGGTGATCAGGTGCATCTTCTCCACCCGGCGGTGTTTGAGCCAGAAGCCGGCTACCATGACCAGGGTGACCGCAATGGCCACGGCCGTCGCCACATAGATGCCATAGAGCTTGTAGGCGACAAAGAACAGCAGGATCGGGAGGAAATCGAATATGAATTTCATGTTGTCGGAGCGGCCGCGACGGCCTGCGGGGTGATTGCCGGGGCCGTCATGGTAACCGATTTGTGCGAACAGACGATAGCCTGCCCCGCAACCCCGGACGGCGTAGATTGCGAATGGCCACGAAACCCACGGAATCCACCAAGGGTGCCATTGCTTCGCCGCG
>PABG01000013.1 GCA_002699185.1 Gammaproteobacteria bacterium
CCAGTTCGGCCAGCAGCGGGGCGACATATTCGGCCGGCTCCGGCGGGGTCTCGTCGCGGTAGCGGATGCCCAGGCCGCCGCCCAGGTCCAGGTGCTCGAGGACGATGCCGTCGGCCGCCAGCCGGTCGACCAGCGCCAGCACCCGGCGCAGGGCGTCGACGAAGGGCTCGGTGCGGGTGAGCTGGGAACCGATGTGGCAGTCGATGCCGATGGTGCGCAGGTGCTGGTGCCCGGCGATGTCGCGATAGATGGCCTCGGCCTGGTGGATGTCGATGCCGAACTTGTTCTCCTTCAGCCCGGTGGAGATGTAGGGGTGGGTGCCGGCGTCGACATCGGGGTTGACCCGCAGCGAGACCGGCGCCGGGATGTCCACATCGGCGGCCACCTCGGCCAGACGCTCCAGCTCACCCACCGATTCGACATTGAAGCAGTGGATGCCGGCCTCCAGGGCCTGGCGCATCTCCGCGGCGGTCTTGGCCACGCCGGAGAAGACCACCTTCGCCGGGTCGCCGCCGGCGGCCAGTACCCGGGCCAGTTCGCCGCCCGAGACGATGTCGAAACCCGAACCCAGACGGGCCAGGCAGTTCAGCAGCGCCAGGTTGGAATTGGCCTTGACCGCATAGCACACGCGATGCGGCCGGCCGGCCAGGGCGGCGTCGAAGGCGCGCCAGTGACGTTCCAGGGTGGCGCGGGAATAGATGTAGCAGGGCGTGCCGTGGGCGTGCACGATGTCGGTGACGGGCACGGCCTCGGCGTGCAGGCTGCCGTGGCGGTAGTCGAAGGCATCCATGATCGGTCTACTGCGGCTGCTGCCGCGCCCCGGCGTCGGCATCGGGCAGATACAGCGGTCCCTTCTGGCCGCAGCCGCCCAGCAGGCCCGCGAGCGCAAGTACAAACAGCAGGGCAGACCGCCGGCGCGGCTGTGTTATGGTGCGGTGCATGATTGAGTATCGGCTGGCGAATGTCAGCCGGCAACATACCCCAAAGCCCCGAGTGAGACAATCGCGTGCCCGACTACGAATCCCCGCTGATTCTGGAACCACCGGCTGGTACCGGGCTGCGTGCCAGCGTGATCTGGCTGCACGGCCTGGGGGCCAGCGGACATGACTTCGAGCCGCTGATTCCCGAACTGGGGCTGCTGGAGCGTGGCGTGCGCTTCGTGCTGCCGCATGCGCCGGATCAGCCCGTCACCATCAACGGCGGTGCGGTGATGCCCGCCTGGTACGACATCCGCGAACCTGACATCAATGCCGCCCCCGATGTGGACGGCATCCTGCGCTCGGTGGATTACCTGCAGCGACTGGTGGCCGCGGAAATCGCACAGGGACTGCCCTCCGGGGCCGTGCTGGTGGCAGGCTTTTCCCAGGGCGGTGTGATCGCCCTGCACGCCGGGCTGACCCATCCTGAACCGCTGGGCGGTGTGCTGGCGCTGTCGACCTATCTGGCCCTGCCCGAGGTGCTCAGCCGCGAGATGCCGCCGGCCAACCGGGTCGTGCCGGTGTTCCTGGCTCACGGCACCGCCGATCCGGTGGTGCCCTTCGCCCTGGCCGGGGCCGCCCGTGACCGGCTGAACGGGCTGGGTTGCGAAGTGGACTTTCATGCCTATCCTGTGCCCCATACCGTGTCGCTGGACGAGGTCGCCGACATCCGCGCCTGGCTCGCGGCCCGGCTGGCGCAATGGCTGGACTGAGCCGGTACCCTTGATGCACGTCAACGCATGTACAGCCGGCTCGGGTAGACTGGGTGTCTCTGGAAACAAACTCCTCATCAAGTGATTGCGATGACTGGTAAATGGCTGCAACTGTCGCTGCTGGGACTGGCCCTGACACTGGCCGGCCCGGGCGCGGCCGAACCCAATGGCGCACGCCTGTATGCGCAGATGTGCGCGGTCTGCCACGGTGATGCCGGCGACGGCGGCGTGGGCGTGCCCCTGCGGCTGCCCGCGTTCCAGGCAGGCGTCCCCGATGCCTATCTGGAGCAGACCATCCGCCTGGGCCGGCCGGGGCGGGTGATGCCGGGCTTCGATCACCTCAGCGACGCCGAGGTGGACGCCATAGTCGAGCATATCCGCAGCTGGTACGACGGCGAGCGGCCGCAGTACAGCCAGGCACGCATTGCGGGTGATGCGAAGCGGGGTGCGCAGCTGTACGCAGAACACTGCGCCCAGTGCCACGGCGATCAGGGCCAGGGCGGTCAGGGCACCGGCGTGACCTTCTCCCGGCCGCGCGACCTGCCCATCATCGCCCCGGCGCTGAACAATCCCGGCTTCCTGACCGCGGCCTCGGACGCCATGATCAAGGCCACCCTGATGCAGGGCCGCGAGGGCACGCCCATGGTCTCCTTCCGTGACCAGGGCCTGAGTGAGCGGGAGATCGATGACCTGGTCGCCTATGTGCGCAGCTTCGAGCAGCAGCACACCGAGCCGGCCGCCCGGGTGGAGGACATCGAGCCGGTGCTGGTCTATGACTCGCCCTACAGCCTGGAGGAGACGGTCGAAGCGGTCGAGCGGGCCGCGGTGGGCAGGAATTTCCGCCTCATCCGGCGCCAGCAGCTGGAGGAAGGCCTGTTCCCGGAAGGCGAGGCCAGCGACAAGCAGGTCATTGTCTATTTCTGCAACTTCAATTTTCTCTATGACGCCCTGACCGTCGATCCGCGCGTCGGCCTGTTCCTGCCCTGCCGGGTCACCGTGATCGAGCGGGAGGGCCGGGTGCAGGTGATGAGCATCAACCCCAAGCGCCTGAGCGTGCTGTTCAACAACGAACGGCTGGACCGGGCCTGTGACGAGATGCACGACCTGTACACCGCGATTCTGGAGGAGGCCACGTTTTGAGACGCCTGAGACTGCCGCTGCTGCTCCTGCTGCTGGCCGGCCTGCTGCGCCCGGCGCTGGCACAGGATCTGTTCATGGCACGCTCGCGCCTGCCCTTCGCCGAGTCCATGCTGCTGCTGCAGGAAGCGGTGCGCGAACAGGGCTATACCCTCTCCCGGGTACAGCGGGTGGATATCGGACTCACCCAGATGGGCTATGAGACCGACAAGTACCGGGTGGTGTTCTTCGGCAAGCCCGACCAGGTGCGGCGCCTGACCCGCGAACATCCCGAGTTGATCCCCTACCTGCCGCTCAAGATCGCCATCTTCGCCGAGGAGACCGACACCCTGCTCGTCGCCGCCAACCCGCGCCGCATGGCCGAATTCTACGGTGACGACGAACTGACCGCCGTGTTCGACCAGTGGGCGGTCGATATCCAGGCCATGCTGGACCGGCTGCAGGCGGCCGAGGGGATGTAAACGACCGCGATGGGTTACGCTTCGCTTCACCCATCCTACGCTGCCTGGGTAGGATGGGTGGAGCGCAGCGCAACCCATCATCGCGCTATCCGCAAAATCAGGAGGTCAAGGATGACCCAGTATCGACGCCACTATGTTCCCGGTGGCACCTATTTCTTCACCGTCACTCTCGCTGACCGCTCAAACCGCCTCTTGATAGAGCATATCGCATTGTTGCGAAGGGCTGTGGCCGAAACACGTCAGGAACACCCTTTCGCCATCGATGCCATGGTGATCCCGCCTGACCATCTGCACGCCATCTGGACACTTCCCAGCGATGATGCGGACTTCTCCATCCGTTGGCGCAAGATCAAAGCGCGGTTCTCTCGTCTGTTGCCAAGGTGCAAGGCTGTTACCGAAAGCCAAAGACAAAAAGGTGAGCGAGGGGTTTGGCAGAGACGATTCTGGGAGCATGTGATACGCAATCCATCAGACTTGCGCAATCACATCGATTACATCCATTTCAACCCGGTCAAGCATGGCTATTGCCGCTGTGTAAGCGACTGGCCTTATTCCTCGTTTCATCGCTATTGTGCTTCAGGGGAGTATCCCAGGGACTGGGGCGGCGGTGAGGCGGAGACGCTGGCGGGCAATTTTGGCGAATGATGGGTTGCGCTGCGCTCCACCCATCCTACGATGCCTGTGTAGGATGGGTGAAGCAACGCGTAACCCATCGGACAAACAAGAAATTTACTTCTGCTTGATTGCCTGCACGAATCTGACCGCAAAATCCTCAAATCCCTCGCCGCAACAACGGCAGATTTCGTATACATCGACAAAATCGAGGTTGCGTTCACCGGACTCAACCTTGCTGACGTAACTCTGCGGTCTGCCGAGGCGTTTTGCCAATTCCGTCTGGGTGAGACCGTGACGACAACGCATCTCGCGCAATAATTTGCGCAACATGATTCGTTGTTTCGCCCATGTGCCAGCCATGGGGAAACCCTATATCCCATTGTGGGATATCCCATTTCAGGATAGTCTGTATGGGCAGGTTAAGGATCTGTCTTCTGTTGGTGGGTCCGTGTGCTGCCCCGGATTTGTCCGGGGAGCAAAGAATAATATTCAGCTACAGAGGGAGTCTAAATAATGATCAAAAGCAACATCGAAAACCTTTTTTCAACAATCAAAACCCTGGCCGTATCTGGTCTTATGGTATTTGGGGTCGCTGCATGCGGCGGTGGTGGTGGCGGCGACGATGATTCGTCAACGACTACCGAATCTGCGAACGGCATATGGCGTGGCACGGTTACAAATACCACGACCGGTTATACTTCAAACGCCTACATCGGCCTGTTGTTTGATGGGGAAGCGTATTTCTACGATCCGAACAGCGGTGAAATGGATGTCGGTACCTATTCCATAACGGGTGATCAGTTCAGTGGGAATTTCACTGCTTATCAGGACGGAGTTGCCGGACCAATAACGACCGGTACGGTTAGTGCTACTGTTCGGACAGAAACCAGCATATCGGGTTCCTTCAGTAACTCACTGGGACATTCCGGCAGTATAAGTCTGGCCTATGACAATCTGTACGATAGAGGTGTCACGCTGGCAGACAGTAATGATATATGGATGTATACGAATGGCTTCTACACACTTACCTTGAGCATCGGTGCTGATGGGGTGATCACGGGATCGGATACGGATGGCTGCAACTATGCTGGTAATCTTAGCCTGGCCGACCCAGGTAAGAATCTGTATTCAACCCAGCTTTCTGTGACCAACTGCGGAGCAGAAAACGGGACCTATACAGGATTTGGTGTGTTGGGTGACACTGTGACAACAAACGACACATTTACCTTCGCGGTACAGAGTGCAAGCTATATCATCTACATAAGTTTTGATCGCCAATAAGGCATGAATGATGGGTTGCGCTTCGCTCCACCCATCCTACACGTGCATCGTAGGATGGGTGGAGCAACGCGTAACACATCGTTTGCGGCATTCCGGCGCGGATATGCAGGTTACAGCTTCGCCAGGGCGTCGTTGAGGCGCTGCTCGATGCGCTTCTTGTAGTTGAGGAAGTGGATGGTCTGCAGTTCCTGCGCGGTGTCCACGCCGAGCAGGTTGCGGGCCAGGTCGATGTCGGTGATGTAGATCGGGTAGGTCTGGCCGCTGGCGCGCCTGCTCAGGATATAGCTTGCCACCTCCTCGAACAGCCGTTCGCCGTACTCCAGGGTGGAGAACTCCTGCTCGTTGCAGTACATGGTGAATACCGAGCGGTTGTTGTCCATCACGTCCCCGATCACCTGCACCCCGAAATAACTGCGCGACTGCTTGAACGGGCTGATGTTCTGCCGCTCCAGCCGCGGCTCGGCGCCGTGGCGGTGGTGGATCTGGTAATAGTCGATGGCGGCCACGTTGAATTCGCCCTTGCCGGCCTCCTGCACCAGGAAGTTCATGCGTTCCTGAATCTTGCTGAGGAAGCGCTGGAATTGGGTGAGCAGGGTCAGGGCGTCATGGAAGGCCACCACCTGGTGGAACAGCGAGCCCTTCTCGTCCAGCACATAGACATGGGCATTGGGCCCGTCGACCTGGTAGAACAGCTGCAGCCGCCCCGGCCTGTTGGCCTGGAACAGCGCCGGCAGCGGTGTGTCGCTCAGGGTGGAGGGATCGATGCCCAGCGGACTGAAGCACTCCTGCGGTGCGGCCAGTTCCTGCAGCAGGGCGGCGTAGGACTTGAAATGGCGGTAGCGCGGCACGCCGTTCTCAGGCTGCAGGAGGTAATAGTCATGGCTGACCTGCAGCAGATAGCGGGCGTTGCTGCGCTCCGGCCCGCGGTAGAACCAGGCGATGACCTGGTCGAACACATCGCGGATGCGGTTGGCGATGGGCGCGCCGCGGGTGGAGGAGAAGCTGAAGGTGCTCACGCCCATCGGCGGCGTGCCGCCGGCATCGATCGGCGTCCAGGCCAGGTAATCGCACAGGCAGTCGAGCAGGGCGTGGTCGCCACTGTAGTGGAAGGTCAGGATCTCCTGCCAGCTGGTCTGGATGATCAGCTCGAAGTTGAGTGCCAGGTTCTCCCAGCGCCCGCCGTAGCTCAGCGCATCGGTGCGGCTGCTGACCAGCTGCATGCCTTCGCGGGTGAGCTTGGCCATGGGGTCCACGCCCAGGTTGATGAACAGGGCGTTGCGCGCCACCCGGGCCGGCTCGGCCAGGGAATCCAGATCGGGCTCGGCCAGTCGGCCGCGCGGAAAGATGTCCTCCAGGCAGTCCATTACCGAGCGCTGTTCCCAGCTGCTCACCGTGCAGTCCTCGGGGTGCAGGCTGATCATGCTCAGGCTGGACTGGGTGATGTGATTGAAATGGCACCAGGCCAGGATCTCCACCAGGCTGTGGCCGCGCTTGAGCGGGCGCTGGCCGCCGGTCTCGCCGCTGCGCACCAGACCGCGGTAGAGCACCCAGCCGGACTGGCCGGGATGGTTCAGCTGATGCAGTGACAGACGCTCCTCGGACAGATCATCGGAGATGCCGGGATTGACCAGATCGACCTTGCCCGCCTTGCGCTCGAAGGCGGCATACAGACGCCGGCCCAGCAGGTTGAGCTCGGCCGGGTCAATGGTGTGGTCGTCGTCCTGGCCGCGGGCGAACTCAGACAGCGCCTGGTAGCTCTGGCGCAGGGCGTCGACCAGGATCTGGCGTTCCTCCAGCACCTGCTGGATCTTCCACTGCGGCCGGGTATCGAGCAGCTGCAGATGGCCGTCCGACCAGCCCCATTCCTGCACCAGCTCGCGCATCACCTCGCGCCGCCAGCTGATGTTGCCGCGCCGGTCGGGCCGGCTCATCTTCTCGTTGATCTTGAAGTAGAAGCAGCGCCGCGCCAGTTCCAGGCGTTCCAGTTCGCCGTTCTCCAGCAGGTATTCCTCCACCCGGCGGCACATCTGCACATAGGGATCGAGGCCGTCCAGGTTGGTCTCGCCGCCGTAGACCGCCTCCTTGAAGCGGTGGCTGAGCATGCGGATGTGGGGGTACTCGTCGGAGTAGGCCTCCATCAGCAGGATCTTGAGCACCGATTTGTAGGGCGAGGAGACCGCCTTGTACAGCTGCCACAGGGTGGCACCGAAGAACTCGCCGGCCGGCATCCGCCCGAGGCCGCCGAAATCGACCACTTCCTTCGGATTGACGAAACGCTTGTGCAGCAGCTGGCTGACGTACTCGTCGTAGACCACCTCATACTGCGGCGGCACCAGCCACCACACCGGATAGCGCCCGGCGATCAGCAGGCCGGTGCGGTAGAACTCGTCCAGCAGCAGGTGGTGCTGGGCGCTGCCGCTGCTCTCACTCGACAGACTGTCCATCTCGCCGGCGCGGAAGGCGACATCGTCCATCAGGAAGAAATGCACCTCCAGGCTCATGCTGGCGGCCCAGCTCTCGATGTTGGCCGCCTTCTGCGCCAGCATCTCCCGCGCCTCGCTGTCCATGTCGTGGCGGATGCAGACCCAGATGTCGAAATCGCTCTTGCGCGAATAGGCGATGGTGCCGCTTGATCCCATCATGTACAGCGCCAGCACGTCGTGGTCACGCACGCTGCGCTGCTGGTAGGTGAAGCTCTTGGACAGCTTGCGCGCGGCGTCCAGGGTACGCTTGTTCGGCTTGTAGTCCGACAGGCCGGCCGGTGCCTTGCTGGAGAGATAGCCCGGCAGCATGGGGTGGTTGATGTGGAACAGCAGCGGCAGCAGGTCGAGGAACAGGCGGTGGCGGTCGCGCAGCCCGGCGTGGACCCGCTTGAGCCGGTCCTGGTTGATGACCATGAACCGCCGCTGGACGTGGCGCAGCTGCACGCCGTCCATCTCGATCCCGGGTTTCATCTGCTCGACGACGGCCATGCTGCCGGTGGCGGCTCCCTGGTCAGCGGGGTGACGGTATCAACCGGCGGCGGCGCTGGCGGCCGCCGGGGCGAGGTCGGCGGCGGCGCGATCGAGCAGCGTCCGGGTATTGTCCGCCTTGCGCCATTCCGCCACTCCGAACCCGGTGTCGACAGCCTCGCCGGCGAACTCTGCCGCCAGCCGCTCGCGCAGTTTGGCGATCAGCTGTTCGGCGTCCGCCAGGCGTGTCTCCGGCAGGGCGAGAATGAAGCATTGTTCCTCGTTGCATCCGATCATGTCGGCCCAGCGCAGCTGATCCTTGAGAATGCGGCTGACCCGGACCCGGGCCGGATCGTCGACTTCGCCGCGCAGTTCCAGCAGCACCAGCGACAGTGGGCTGTCATAGCGCCGGCAGCGCGAGATCTGAGGTTCCAGCGCCACGCTCAGACCGCGGCGGTTGAGCAGGCCGGTGACCGGGTCGGTGAGTGTTTGTTCGGACAGTTCCTGCTGCAGGCGTTGCTGCTCGGTGCAGTCCCGGAACCAGAGCGCCTGGCCGCCATCGGCCAGCGGCAGGCGCCGGACCTGGAGTTGCAGGCGGGCGCCGCCGGGGGCGGTGTAGCTGAGGCTGTCCGCAGCAGCGGCCAGCAGCGGGTGCTGCGGCTCGAGGTCGTCAAGGCCGGCGTCGAGCAGCCGCAGCAGAGCGGCGTTGGCGGCGGCAGGACGAGCGTTGCGATCCAGTACCAGCAGGGCGTCGGAGCTGGTGTCGAGCAACTCGACGAGTTGCGAGGGGGTAAGCCTGTCCCACATGGCAAGAAATCTCCCTGGGTGTGTCAGATGACGGAAATTTGACATCCGTGCATCCCGGAATGTCTTGGGATTTAGCGACCTAGGAGCGCTTTGCTTTAGGAGTGAGGAGTGAGAGGTGGGTCAGTCGTATTCGCTGGCGCGCCGGGCCAGGCCGCGCACCTTGTCCACCGGGAAGCGTGCCTCGTTGATATCCATCTTGTCGTGCGCGGCCTGCAGCAGATCGATGTCGAGCCGCTCACCCAGGCGCACGAGATAGATGAGGATGTCGGCCAGCTCCAGACGCACGGCCTCGCGCTTGTCCGGCGGCAGGGCCGCGCTTTCGGCCTGGCTCAGCCACTGGAAATGCTCCACCAGTTCGGCCGCCTCGGCGATCAGGGCCATGGACAGGTTCTTGGGCGTGTGGAACGGCTCCCAGTCGCGCGCCCGGGCGAACTCCGCCAGGCGGCGGTTGAGCCGGTCCAGGCTGTCGGTGTCGGCCTTGGTCATGGATTGCGCTCCGCGGCCCGGCGGACTCCGGCTTAAGCCGGGCCGCCGGGTGCCGTTACCTGTTGAAGTAGACCATCACGTGTAATCCGAATTTACATGAAATCAGGGATCGTGTCCGCAGGGAATCGTTGGCGTCGGCTGTTGCTGACGCTGCTGGCAGTGATGCCGGCCGGGCTGTCGGCCGCTGAGGTGCGAGGGGTGGTCATGCTGCAGCACAGCGGCCTGTTCTCCGGCCGGGAGGGTACGGACCAGGCCATCGGCCTGGCGCTGTGGCCGGACAGCCCCGGCCTGAGCGCCGGGCCTGCAGCTGACGCGAGCCATGAACTGCGCGTCGATGCCGACCGGATCCGGCCCGATTTTCTGCAGGTGCGTCCCGGCGAGCCGATCCGGCTGGTCAGTCTCGATGCCGTCGAGCATCAGCTGTTCGCACTGGTACCCGGCAGCCACAGTGAGGTGGATGTGCGGCTGCACCCGGGCGGTGGGGCGGGCGAACCCAGCATCAGTTTCCGCGAACCCGGTACCCGGCACCTGTTCTGCCGTCTGCACCGGCGCAGCTATGCCCGCATCGATGTGGTCGATGCGCCGCGGCTGGCCATTGTCGAGGCCGGTGAACGGTTCGAGTTCCGCGACCTCGAGGCAGGGCGCTGGCGACTGCGGGTGGCGGCTATCGGCGCCGAGACTCTGGAACAGGACATCATTGCCATGACGGCGCCGCCGCCGCTGGAACTGCGCCTGCTGGTCAAGAGCGGGGTGCAGCCGGAGCACAACAGCACGACCGGGGTCGTGACCGTCGATCAGCTGTATCCGGCATTGCCGGGAAGATGAGACAGGGATGCGGATCGGGCAGAAAAACAGTCTCCTCGTCGTTGGCATGATGCTGCTGGTGCTGGTCGGCGTGACCAGCGCCGGCTATCTGCTTGTCACCGGCCACGTCAACCGCCAGATCAGCAGCGACATCCAGCATGCCCACGAGGTCTATGTGCAGACCCAGCGCGAGGCCTTTGCCCAGCTGGTGAGTACGGCACGCAACATCAGCCAGGAGCCGGGCCTGCTGGCGGCGCTGCTCACAACGCATGCGCCGACAGTGCGCAGCACCCTGGAAGAGAGTTTTCCGCGGCCCGGCATCGATCTGCTGGCGCTGAGCCTGGAGAGCGGTCCGGGCCAGACCCTGGCCGAGGGCAGCAAGCCGCACCTGGTGTCGCCGCGGGTACTGGCCTCGGATGCCATCCAGACCCTGGTACGGCAGGTCACCCGGGGCGCCCGGGTAGCCTATGGCAACGCCATGATCTTCGAGACCTTCCTGCGCCTGGTGGCCATCCCGGTGGCCAACCCGGGCGGCGGTGTGATCGGGGTCATGGTGCTCGGGCAGGAGATCGACCAGGCGGCAATCGAGCGCTATCAGCCGCTGCTGCGTACCGAGGTGGCGCTGTTCGACGCCCAGGCGCTGGTCGGCAGCACCCTGCCCGGCCGGCCGGCGCAATTGCAGGCGCTGGAGACCGGCCGGGTCGAGTTCAGCCTGGACGGGACCGGCTATCTCGGACAGGTCTACCCGGTGCTGGCCGGCGACGGCCGGACGCCGGTGGCACGACTGCTGCTGGCGCATGCCAGTGACAACTACTGGGCACCGTATCGCAGCTTTGCCCTGCAGGGCCTGCTGGTCTCCGGCGCGATACTGGTGGTGGCGGCGGTACTGGGTATGGTGATCAGCCGACGCACCCTGACCCGACCGCTGAGCCTGCTGGCCGCGGCGACCCGCAAGATCGCCGCCGGCGATCTCACCTGGCGGGTGGAGCTGGATCGGGAGGATGAACTCGGTGAACTGGCCGATTCCTTCAACCGCATGCTCGACGACCTGCGCCAGTCCAATGAGGCGCTGGAGCACAACCGCCGGCGCTTCCATGACTTCGCTGCCAGTTCCTCGGACTGGTTGTGGGAGACCGACGCCGAGGGCCGCATCACCTATCTGTCACCCGGATTCAAGACCTCGCTGGGCATGGACAGCCAGGAATGCCTGGGCCGGACCTGGCAGGAGGTGTTTCCCGAGGACGATCTGGAGGCGCTCACGACGCGCCTGCAGCCGCAGCGGGATCGTGGCTTCCCGTTCAAGGAATTGAACTTCCGCGTCTGCCTGCACGACGGTACCATCCGGGATCTGCGCATCAGCGGCATACCGGTACGGGATCAGGATCGCTTCGCCGGTTTCCGCGGCACTGCCAGCGATATTTCCAAGCAGCGCATCAACGAGGAGCGGGTCGCGCTTCTGTCCAACCAGGACCAGCTCACCGGGCTGTCCAACCGCCGCCGCTTCCTGGTCGACCTGGCGCACGAAATCCGCCGGGCCCAGGCACATGCCCGTCAGGGCGTGCTGATGCTGGTGGATCTGGACCATCTCAAGCTGCTCAATGATGCCGCCGGTTATGCCGTCGGCGATGAGATGATCGTGCAGGTCGCCGGGGTGCTGGAGCGGCTGTCACGCGAGGAAGACATCCTCGGCCGTATCAGCGGCGACGAGTTCGCCCTGACCCTGCCGGATCTGGGGCTTGATGATGCGCGCGCGCTGGCCGCGCGGATACTCGAGGCCATCACCCGGTGCCGGCCGGTCCGCACCAAGGCCGGTGTGCCCATCAATGTCTCGGCCAGCATCGGCCTGGTGGCCTTCCCCGATCAGGGCACCGATCCGGTGGAACTGATCGCCAAGGCCGACAGTGCCATGTACGCCGCCAAGGATGCCGGACGCAACCGGTTCGAGGTCTTCGACGAAGCCAGCATGTCCCGCGAGCATATCGGCGGCCTGCTGGCCTCGCGCAACCGGGTGCTCAGGGGTCTGGAGGAGGAGCGCTTCGAGTTGCACTTCCAGCCCATTGCCAGCGTGCTCAACGGCGAGGTCCATCACTTCGAGACCCTGGTGCGGATGCGTGATGACAACGGCCAGGTGATACCGCCGGGCGCCTTCATCCCGGCCGCCGAGCAGTTCGGGCTGATCGGGAGGGTGGATAAGGAGATCGTGCGCAAGGCGATCTATCACATCGCCACCCTGCCCGATGCCCTGAGCCAGGTCGGATTCTCCATCAACCTGTCCGGGCTGTCGGTGGGCGAAGACGAACTGCTGCGTCTGATCGAGGACTGTCTGGACGAGACCGGGCTGGATCCGGGGCGCATCACCTTCGAGCTGACCGAGACCGCGGCCTGCGAAAACATGTCGCTGGCGGCCGAATTCCTCGGCCGGATCCGCCAGCTGGGCTGTCGCATCGCGCTGGACGATTTCGGCGTGGGCTTCTCCTCCTTCTCCTATCTGAAGCACCTGCACGTGGACATGCTCAAGATCGACGGCAGCTTCATCCGCGACATCGCCAGCAATCAGGAGGACCAGCTGTTCGTCAAGGCGCTGGTGGACGTGGCGCGCGGCATGGGTATCCGCACCATTGCCGAGTTCGTGGAAAGCGAGGCCGCCTTCCGCCTGCTGCAGCGCCTGGGCGTGGATTATGTGCAGGGTTACTACATCGGCCGGCCCGAGGGCGCCATCACCGAGGACGGATTGCATGGATTCGCCCGGCGCCTGAATCCGGGCGGCGGGCAGGTGGTCAACGGCTGAGCCGTTCGCGCGCCCGCTGCGCCGCGGCCCTCACCTGGGACGGCGCGGTGCCGCCGATGTGGTCACGGCTGGCGATCGAGCCCTCCAGGGTCAGCACCTCGAACACGTCCTGCTCGATGATTGCGCTGAACTGCCGCAGCTGCTCCAGGCTGAGCCGGGACAGGTCGCGTCCCTGCTCCAGGCCGAGGCGCACCGCCTTGCCCACCACCTCGTGGGCGTCGCGGAACGGCAATCCCTTGCGCACCAGGTAATCGGCCAGATCGGTGGCGGTGGAGAAGCCCTCCAGCGCGGCCGCGCGCAGGCGCTCGCGTTTCGGTTCGATGGCCGGAATCATGTCGGCGAACACCCGCAGGCAGCCCTTGACCGTGTCGACCGTGTCGAACAGCGGTTCCTTGTCTTCCTGGTTGTCCTTGTTGTAGGCCAGCGGCTGGCCCTTCATCAGGGTCAGCAGGCCGATCAGGTGGCCGTTGACGCGGCCGGTCTTGCCGCGCACCAGCTCGGGCACGTCGGGGTTCTTCTTCTGCGGCATGATGGAGGAGCCGGTGCAGAAGCGGTCGGGCAGATCGATGAAACCGAACTGGGCCGAGGTCCACAGGATCAACTCCTCCGAAGCGCGCGACAGATGCGTCAGCAGCAGCGCCGCCGCACTGGTGAACTCGATGGCGAAGTCGCGGTCGCTGACCGCGTCCAGCGAGTTCTCCGCCGGGGCGTCGAAGCCGAGCAGCTCGGCCGTATAGTGCCGGTCGATGGGGTAGGTGGTGCCGGCCATGGCTGCCGCGCCCAGCGGCATCACGTTGACCCGCCGGCGACAGTCGCGCAGGCGCTGGCGGTCGCGCTCCAGCATCTCGAACCAGGCCAGCATGTGGTGGCCGAAGGTCACCGGCATGGCCACCTGCAGGTGGGTGAAGCCCGGCATCAGGGTGTCGGCCTCGCGCTCGGCCAGGTCGATCAGGCCGCCCTGCAGCCGCTCAAGCTCGGCCGTGATCAGGTCGATCTCCTCGCGCAGGTACAGGCGCATGTCGGTGGCGACCTGGTCGTTGCGCGAGCGCCCGGTGTGCAGTTTCTTGCCGGTGGCGCCGATACGCTCGGTGAGACGCGCCTCGATGTTCATGTGCACGTCCTCGAGCCCGACCGACCAGTCGAAATCGCCGGCCTCGATCTCGGCGCGGATATCCTCCAGGCCGGCGATGATCTCGTCGCACTCGGCCGCCGTGAGCACGCCGACCCGGGCCAGCATGCGGGCATGGGCGATGGAGCCGGCGATGTCCTGGCGGTACAGGCGCCGGTCGAAGCCCACCGAGGCGGTGAAGGCCTCGACGAAGGCGTCGGTGGATTCGGTGAAGCGTCCGCCCCAGGGTTTGCTCTTGCCGTCGCTGTCCGCCATGTCGGGTTCCGTTCGGTTGCAGTGGCGCGAGTATACCGCCGGCCGCGTCAGCGGGGCCAGACAGGGACGCTGGTTCTGGCCGGAGGGTCAGGGGATAATCCCGCTCAGTGCAGGGAGGGAACAGCCGGGAACATGGAAACGCCAGCCAACAATGCCGCCGGGTTGCCGAATGCTGATGCCGGCTTCCTGCCCGACTTCTGCGCCATCCGGGCGGTGTTCGCCGTGGTGGTCAGTGCCCAGCTGCTGGCCTTTGTGCTGGCACTGGCGGGCAGCCCGCCGGGCGCGCTGTGGTGGAACGAACTGGGCCTGGTGTCGCTGTTCGTGCAATGGGTGGCGCTGTCATGCACCGCGGCCCTGTGCCTGGCCCGGCGCTGGCTGCTGCGCCTGCCGCCGCGCCGTGCCGGTTTGCTGGCCTACGGACTGATCCTGCTGATCGTGCTCGCTCTGAGTGAACTGGCCTTCCGGCTGCTGCCGGCATACGGCGCCATGGAAGCCAATGGCGACGGCCACATGGATTATCTGATCCGCAACCTGGCTGTCGCCGCCATCGTCGCCGCGTTGCTCCTGCGCTATTTCTTTGTCCGGCACCAGTGGCAGATGCAGGTGGCCGCCGAGGCCCAGGCCCGGGTCGAGGCGCTGGCCGCACGCATCCGGCCGCACTTCCTGTTCAACAGCCTCAACACCATCGCCGCGCTGACCCGCAGCCGGCCGGCGCTGGCCGAGGAGGTGGTGCAGGATCTGGCCGAACTGTTCCGCGCCGGCATGAAGGAGGTGCAGGCGCGCATCCCGCTCAGCGAGGAACTGAGTATTGCCCGGCGCTATCTGAACATCGAGCGGCTGCGTCTGGGGGAGCGGCTGCAGGTGGAATGGACCGAGAAGAACCTGCCGCTGGACGAGGCGGTGCCGCCGCTGATCCTGCAGCCGTTGATCGAGAACGCTGTCTATCATGGTATTGAGCCGCGCGGTGAGGGCGGATGCGTCCATATACTGGCGACCTATAACAAGGGCCGGCTGCGCCTGGAGGTACGCAATCCGCTGCCGCCGCAATCCGATCCGCCGCGTCGCGCCGGCAACCGCATGGCGCTGGAGAATATCCGTCAGCGCCTGTTGCTGGTGTTCGGGGCGCAGGCGCGGCTGGAGACAGAACAGCGCGACGGCCAGTACCGGGTGCGCATGCTGATTCCGCTGGAGCGTGCCGCATGAAGGTGCTGGTGGTCGACGACGAGGCGCTGGCCCGGGAGCGGCTGATCTCCATGCTGGCCGGTGTGCCCGATATCGAGATCACCGGCGAGGCGGCCACCGGGCGCGAGGCCATCGAACAGGTGGCGGCAAACCGTCCCGACGTGGTGCTGCTCGACATCCGCATGCCCGAGATGGACGGGCTGGAGGCGGCCCGGCACCTGGCCGGCATGAGCGAACCGCCGGCGGTGATCTTCACCACCGCCTATGGCGATCACGCCCTGGAGGCCTTCGAGGCCTGCGCCGTGGACTACCTGCTCAAGCCCATCCGCGATGAGCGCCTGATGGCCGCGCTGGCCAATGCCTGCCGGCTCAACCGGGCCCAGGCCGCGCGGCTTGCCGGCCAGGACGGGCCCAGTCAGCGCAGCCACCTGTGCGTACCGGTGCGCGGCAGCCTGCAGCTGGTGCCGGTGGCCGACATCCGCTACTTCCAGGCCGACAACAAGTACGTCACCGTGCGCACCGGCGAGGGCGAGTTCCTGATCGAGGAGGCGCTGAAGGCCCTGGAGGAGGAGTTCGGCGAGGACTTCATCCGCATTCACCGCAACGCCCTGGTGGCACGGCGTTATCTCAGCGCGCTGGAACGTGACGCCGAGGGCCGGTTGTGTGCCGTGCTGCGCGGGGTGGATGCACGCCTGGAGGTCAGCCGCCGCCAGCAGCCCGAGGTGCGGCGGCTGCTGAAAGGCGGGTGAGCATACCGCAGGTTGCCTGCCGGAGCTTGGCGCTCCGGATTTGTAGGCCGGAATAAGGGCTGGACAGCCCGTTTCCGGCATCGGCCGAGCACGCCGGGAACGCTGTGCTTATCCCGGCCTGCGTCCTTTCATTTTCTTTCGGGCGCCTTCTGCGCCTTTGCGGTTTGATGCTTTTCCAGTCGCTACTGCAAGCAGTACAAATCTACTGCTCCAGCGCCGCGTTGGCCGTGTCGATGCCGCGGTCGATATAGCCGCCGTAGAAGTCCGGGGTCAGCAGTCCGACGATGCGATCGGCCAGTTCCTTGCCGTCCGGACCCAGGAACAGCAGGGTCGGCGTCATGTCGACATCATACTCATCGGCGATGCGCCGGGCCGGGCGGATTTCCCCATGCAGGTCCCCGACCATCACCCCGGCGTCGATGTTGAGCTTGCGGATCAGCACCCGGTTCTCGTAGTCGCCGCTGATCAGCATCGGGACCAGGAAATTCTGCTCGACCTGTTCGCAATAGGTGCAGTGGTGGCTGCTGAAGGCCAGCAGCAGCGGCAGGCCGCGCTCGGCCGCTTCCCGGGTGGCCTGCTCCAGGCTCTGTACCTCCTGGACCTCCGGCCGGGTCCCGGCTCCGGCGGCGCCCTGGCCCAGCAGCCAGAGCAGCAGCAGTCCGCCCGTGATAAACTTGAAAGCCTGTTTCACCACTCGTTATCCTCACTGTCTGCGCCCGGGCGGGGCAACCGGCCCGGGCGGTTCAATCCCACTATCCATAGAGAAATCATGTCCCTGACCAAGCTCCGCATCGCCACCCGCAAGAGCGCGCTTGCCCTGTGGCAGGCCGAACACGTCAAGACCGGCCTGGAGATGCACCACCCCGGCCTGGAGGTCGAACTGGTCACCATGACCACCCAGGGCGACAAGGTCCTCGACAGCCCGCTGGCCAAGATCGGGGGCAAGGGGCTGTTCGTCAAGGAACTGGAGACCGCCCTGCTGGAGGGACGCGCCGATATTGCCGTCCATTCCATGAAGGATGTCCCGGTGGAACTGCCCGAGGGTCTGGAACTGGCCCAGATCCTGGACCGCGAGGACCCGCGCGATGCCTTCGTCTCCAATCAATATGCGGACTGGGAGGCGCTGCCGCAAGGGGCGGTGGTGGGGACATCCAGTCTGCGCCGTCAGAGTCAGCTGCGCGCGCTGCGCCCGGATCTGGAAATCCGCGACCTGCGCGGCAATGTCAACACCCGCCTGGAGAAGCTCGATCGCGGCGATTACGCCGCCATCATCCTGGCCTGTGCCGGCCTCAAGCGGCTGGGCTTCGGCGAGCGCATCCGCACCGAACTCGGTCCCCAGGTCATCCTGCCGGCCATCGGCCAGGGTGCGATCGGCATCGAGTGCCGGTCCGGGGACCCCGAGGTCCAGGCCCTGATCGCGCCTCTGGGCGATGCCCGCACCGCCCAGCGGGTGACCGCCGAGCGGGCCCTGAATGCCGCCCTGCAGGGCGGTTGCCAGGTGCCCATCGGCGGTTATGCCGAGATCGAACACGGGGTGATCGTGCTGCGCGGACTGGTCGGCCGGCCCGACGGCAGCGAGATCGTCCACGGCGTGATCAGTGGCCGGCCCGAGGACGGCGCGGAACTCGGCCAGGTACTGGCCGAGGATCTGCTCAGCCGTGGCGCCGATGCCATCCTCAAGGCGCTCTACGCCGAAACGCAGTAATGAACGGGAACCCGGCCCTGGCAGGCTGGCGGGTCCTGGTCACCCGCCCCGAGGCCCAGGCCGGCCCGCTGTGCGAGCGGCTGGCCGCGGCGGGTGCCGAGCCGGTCCCGTTCCCGGTGATGGAAATCCGCTTCCTGGACGGCGTCCACTGGCCGGCGCCGCTGGAGAGCTTCGACTATGCCCTGTTCGTGAGCGTGAATGCCGTGGCCGCCTTCCGCGCCCAGGCCGCGGGAGCGGGCTGGCCGGCGGGCGTGAAGACCCTGGCCATCGGCCGGCAGACCGCAGCGGCCATGACGGCGGCCGGCATTCCGGTCAGCCTGGCCGCACCCTCCCCCTTCACCAGCGAGGCGCTGCTGGCGCTGCCGGACTTGCAGCGCCTGGCGGATTGTTCCATCGTGATACTCCGTGGCCGCGGCGGCCGGGAACTGATCCGGGAGACACTGCGCCAGCGCGGCGCCCGGGTCGAAGCGGTCGAGCTCTACGAGCGGGGGCTGCCCGAGGCGGATCCGGCCCCGCTGCTGCAGCGTTGGCATGGTGGCGGGATCGACGCCGTGTTGGTGACCAGTAACGCGATCCTGGATAATCTGCTCGAACTGCTGGGCGAAGCCGGTCGTGAGTTGCTGCGGCGCACCCCGCTGATCGTTCCCAGCGAGCGCACCCGGGCCCATGCCTCGCGCCAGGGCTGCGAACAGGTCCGGGTGGCGGACAATGCCACCGATGCGGCCATGGTTGCGGCGCTGGCGCGGCTCGCCGCTGACCGGGCCTCCGCCCACCACCCATCGGGAAGCTGAAGCATGAGTGAGAACAAGGATAAGCCCCAGCCACAGGGCGCCCCCAAATCCGGACCGGCTGCGAGCGAGGGCGGCGGCAAATCACGCTCGCGCGGCGGCCGTCGGCGCAGCCCTTCCGCCCCCTCAACCGCCGCCGGCGGCGGCGGCCGGACGCCGGCCCCGACCGGCGGGCGCTATGCCGCGCCGCTGGCCATCCTGGCCCTGCTGGTCGGCGTCGGTGCCCTGGTCGCGGGCTATTTCATCTGGCACGAGGTGCAGCGCCAGGCCGGCTGGCAGCAGGAAGTGCTGGCCCAGATCGATGCCCGCAACCAGGCCCTGGACAATCGCATGGCAGCCGCGGTGGAGCGGATGGAGTCGTCCCTGAACGAGGCCGTCAGCGCCCGCCGTGGCCTGGCGCAGGACCTGGCCGACCAGCAGCAGTCGATCGCGGCTCTGGAACGCGCCTTCGGCGTGCTGCGGGCCCAGGTCGGCCGCAGTCAGGAGACCTGGGTCCTGGCCGAGGCCGAATACCTGCTGCACGTGGCCAACCAGCGGCTGCAGCTGGCACGCGATGTCGATACCGCCATCGCCGCGCTCACGAGCGCCGACCAGCGGCTGCAGGAACTGGCCAACACCGCCTACCTGCCGGTGCGCGAACAGATCAGCCGCGAACTGAACGCTCTGCGCGGCGTCGACACGCCGGACATCGACGGCATCGCCCTGCGCCTGGAGACCCTGGCCGCCAGTGTCGACGACCTCAAGGTTGCCGGCGCCCAGTACCGGCCGACGCCGCGCGGGGCCGCCGCCGATGCCGGTGCCGGGGCCGAGGCCGGCAGCTGGCGCGAGTTGCCCGCCGCCCTGTGGGGTGAACTGCGCCAGCTGGTGGCGGTGCGGCGCAACGACGAACCGGTCGCCCCCCTGCTGGCGCCGGACCAGCAGTTCTTTCTCTATGCCAACCTGCGCCTGCAACTCGATACCGCCCGGCTCGCCGCCCTGCGCGGCAACCCCGAGTTGTACCGCGTGAGCCTGCGTACGGCGCGCGACTGGCTGGCGGAAGAATTCGACCCTGAGCAGCCGGCGGTGCGCGAGGCCCGGGCCGACCTCGATGCGCTGCTCGCGGTGGAACTGCGCCCCGCCCTGCCCGACATCGCCGGTTCCCTGCGCCTGCTGCGCCAGGAACTGGCCCTGATCGACGCCGGCCGGGCCACGCCGGAAGCAGCTTCCGAAGAGGCGGAGGCTGACGGCGCGGGGAACGCACCATGAAACCACTGTTTCTGGCTCTGCTCACCCTGGCCCTGGGCGTGGTGCTCGGACTGGTGTTTCTCAACGAACCCGGCTATGTCCTGATCGGCTACGGTCAGTGGAGCGTCGAGACCAGCCTGTCGCTGCTGCTGTTCGGCCTGCTGCTGGGGTTCATCGTCCTCTACGCCCTGCTGCGGCTGCTGGCCGGGGCACGGCGTACCCCCCGGCGGCTGCGGGCCTGGCGCGGCCGGCGCCGGGCCCTGCGCGCCCGGCACTCGCTCAATCAGGGCCTGCTGGCCCTGTCCGAGGGCGACTGGCCGCGCGCCGAGCGGCTGCTGACCCAGCATGCCGATGACAGCGAGAGTCCGCTGCTCAACTATATCGCCGCGGCCCGGGCCGCCCAGTACCAGGGCGCGGATGCCCGCCGGGATCAGTATCTGCGCCTGGCTCACCAGGCGATGCCCGACTCCGACGTCGCCGTCGGCCTGACCCAGGCCGATCTGCAGTTCAGCCATCAGCAGATGGAACAGGCGCTGGCCACGCTGACCCATCTGCGCAGCATCGCGCCGCGCCATGCCTATGTCCTGAAGATGCTGGCCCGCCTGTACCAGCGCCTCGGCGACTGGGAGCGGTTGCGCGAACTGCTGCCCGAACTGCGCAAGCGCCATGCCCTGCCCGAGCCGGCTCTGGACGAACTGGAGGAGACTGTCTACCGCGCACTGCTGGAGGGCAGCGTGCGTCAGCACGATGCCGAGGCACTGCAGCAGCTGTGGGGCCAGCTGCCGCGGCGGCTGCGCCAGGACAATGACCTGGTGCTGGTCTACGGCCGCGCCCTGCATCACCTGGAGCGGGATCCGGCGGCCGAGCCGGTGCTGCGCGAGGCCATCCGGCGTCAGCGTGACGAGCGTCTGCTGGATCTCTATGGCCGGGTGCGGGGCGAGAACCTGGGCATGCAGCTCTCGCAGCTGGAGGAATGGCTCAAGGAGCAGCCGCGCAACCCGGTACTGCTGCAGGCCGCCGGCCGTCTGGCGATCCTCAACCGTCTGTGGGGCAAGGCACGCAACTATCTCGAGGCCGCGCTGGAGATCCAGCCGACGGTGGAAGGCTATCAGCTGCTGGGCAGCCTGCTGGAACAGCTGGAGGAACCGGACCGGGCAGCGGTGTGCTTCCGCAAGGGCATGCAGCTGGCCACCGGCGAGACCGGCCGCCTGCCGGCGCCGGGTTAAAGACTTGAAAATAGCCACGGAAAACACGGAAAGCACGGAAAAATATGATTGCAAAAGCTGCCCGGGTTCCGCTCAACTGAATGTTCGTCATTCCGGCGAATGCCAGTATCCATCAACTATGGCGGG
>PABG01000014.1 GCA_002699185.1 Gammaproteobacteria bacterium
GGGCCCCGTGGTCGAAGACAAACCGCGCATGCCGGCGGACGGTCGTGCGCCCACCAATCCCGCGCGATTTGTCGAAGAGGGTAACACGGTGTCCGCAATCCTGAAGAGTCCGCCCGGCGGCGAGACCCGCCGCTCGGTGCCTGTCTTCAGGTCATAGATGTACACATGGGCCGGCGCGTCGAAGGCCTCCAGCAGAATGCCGCGCCGATGGGCATACTTGCCCATGGGGCCGTCGCCGTCGGGATAGAGTTCCATCACGCTCTGCAGATGGTCGGTCTCGCCCCAGCCACCGTTGCCGTTGAAGCCGCGGTCACTGACAAACTTCCGGGTGTCCTCGAACTTGGTATAGACGATGCGGCTGCCATCGAAGGAGACGTTCGGGTCGGCCACGCTGCACACCGGACCGCTGGCGGCGTCCTCGTCGCACTCGACCAGCACCTGCTCGGCGGCCGGGTCGCCGTCCGGCTTGTCATGCCGGTGCAGCACCAGGTCGCAGCCGGGCTGGTGGTAGAGGTTGTTGGAGGCCGACAGCCAGATATCGTTGACCCCGTTCCAGTTGCCGTACTCGTTGCCGTCCGGCATCCGCACCGGCTCCTTGCCGCGTGGGCAACGCACATACACCACGTCGTAATCGAGTTGCGCGAACTGCGCCTGGCGGGGGGTCTGGGAATGGACTGAGAGGGTGGACAGGGCGGCCGTCAGGCCGACAAGGCATGCGGCCGCAAACGGGCCGGAAAAAATCCGTTTCATCATTTACACCTGCAACTCAAAAAAAAACAAAAAGGAAAAAGTGTTACCAAGTACAACAAGTGACGGCAGGATAACGGGATGCTGCAGCGATGAAACGGTAGAAGTTCACACTATTCGGATGCGCCGGCCACGAACTGCGCAATCTGAAGGAATCAGTCACAAACAGAGAAAACAACAGGGAAGGTGAGCTAAAGATTATGCCCAGCGTGCCGTGGGGACGCCGTGATCAGGCAGGTGGCCGCTCAGGCAGACTGACGCCGACACTCGGCTTCGAACCGGTCCGGCGCAACGGCACGCAACAACCGGCAGAGGATTTCGCGCATGCGTGCGCGCGCCATCCCGGCCCCGTCCAGCCGATGCGCCTGAGCCAGCTGCGACCAGGGATGATGCTGGAGGCATTTTTCGATCAGGAAGGCACGTTCGCCGGGGCCCAGGATATCGCCATGCAGCCAGGCCGCCTCGTACTGCCGCAGTAACCGATGGATCGCCACCAGGCTGACCTCGTAACCGCGCCGACCGCAGGCGAAGGCGGCCAGTTCGGCCCAGTCCCGGGGCTCCAGCGCCGCCATCGGATCGGTCGCCCCCTGTGCTGCAGCCAGCAGCGCCCGGGCCAGCTCCGGCTCCAGCCCTTCCAGCCCATCGCCCAGCTGCAGGGGCAGCAGCGCATGAAAACGCGCCTGCAACCGTTCCAGCAGACTTTGTGCATTGAGGTTAAGTGCCTGCAGGACGATGACCGCATGCTGGCCGCTGCTGGCCTCGCGCCGCAGGCCCACCCGCACCGGCACGTAGCCGTTGCCCTCCCAGAACCCCAGCAAGGGGCGCTCCAGGCCGAAACTGGCCCCGATCCAGTCGGCCGCGTCACCCGCCTGCATGTGTGCGGTCAGGTCGCGCAGCAGCCGGCTGCCCAGGCCGCGGCCCTGGCGCCGGGGATGCACGGCGATGCGCATGATGCGCAGACCGCGCAGCCGGCCGGCCGCCTCGCAGCCGGCGTGCGCAACCAGGGACTGGGCAATCAACTCGCCCCGCACCCGCCGCCGGCCGGCGAGAATCGCGGGTATCAATTCCGTCGGCAGCGGCCCCTCGGGAATCACCAGGGCAACGGCCAGCACCGCCTCACCCTGACGCAATACATGGACTGACAAGGACGGCATCTCCAGCAGCTGGCGCAGGTCGGAGGGCCGGGTGCGATAGTGCGCCGAGACCAGCAGCCCGAACAGCTGCTGGAGCAGCGCCTCGTCGGCGCCCAGCCGCCCGGGGTCGAGACATTCATATACCAGGGCTTCGGGCGCCAGTGCGGGAAGTCGCTCCTCCGGGAGCAGTTCGGCCTCCAGCAGCAGGGCACGGGCCAGCCACCGCTCCAGCGGGTCGGCCGCGGCCCAGCGGATGGGCTCACTCAGGCGCAGCAGCTGCCAGCCCGGAGTGATGCGATCCAGCCGCGGGAAGAACTTCAACTCGAACCCGCGCCCGGTGCCTTCATACCCCTGCACCGTGGTGGCCAGTGCCACCCGCGGCCAGCCCAGTACCAGCTGCTCCAGCAGGGGCAGGGGAATGGCTGCGGCCTCATCGATCAGCAGCAGGTCGGCGGCCGGACGCCGGCGCAGCAGTTCGTCGGGCGGAACGAAGGATGGCACCCGGCCGCCCGCGTCGCGGGCATGGCGCAGCAGGGTCTCGCAGCTTGTCCGCCCCGGGGCCGTGACCAGAATGCGCTGCGCCGGCAGCTGCGCGGCCGCCTGTCCGAGCGCGGTCGACTTGCCGCGTCCGCGCGGAGCGGACAGCACCAGCGGCCGGTGGCGATGCCGGGCATGGGCCAGGGCCAGCACCGCTGCGACGGCCGCCGCCTGTCCGGAGGGGGCAGCCGCGGGTTCCACCGCCGCCTCCTCCGGGGCTGGCGGCATCGGCGGGCGCCAGCCATGACCCTGTTGCAGCAGCCCCACGGCCGGATCCTCCAGACAGGAGATCAGACGCTGCAGGAAATGCCCCTCCGGCCGTGCTGCATGCGCGGCAAAACGGGCGAACTGCGCGTCCACCCGCCGCGGCCAATCGGCCAGTGCCGGCACCAGCAGCACCAGCAGGCCGCCGCCGCGCAGGGTGCCGGCCACCGCCGCCAGGGCGTCCACATCGAGGCCGGCATGGGCATCCAGCACCACCAGTTCGTATTCGCCGCCCAGATGCCGGCGATAATCGCGCTGCGCCGCCGCCTCGCTACCATCCGGTGTCTCCTCACCGAGCCATAACATGGATTCGGGCCGCCAGGAATGAACCAGACGCCGAACCGCGCCCACACACCAGTCCCGCGCGCCGGCGCACACCCACAGCCGGCGCTGGCGGGCGCACCGCAGGCCCGGACGCAGGCGCAGCAGTTCGGCGGCGGCTTCAGCCCGGAGATCTTTTGACGGTTCGGATATCATCGGTTTTGGCCCCACGCGCCGGATCGGGCATACTGACCGGCATTCCCCTGATCAAACCCGAGGAGCGGAATCAACATGCCAATCCGCATGGCGGTGTATTCACCCCTGTTCTGCGTCGCTGCCGGCAGCTTGCGGCACGCCCCGCTTCCGGGCATGCCGCAATGAAGACCCGCCATGTCCAGTTGCGCGAGCATCAGCATCAACTCGCCCGCTGCCGCCGCTGCCCCGACATGCAGGGTCCGCCGGTCATCGGCACCGCCGTGCTCTCGCCCATCATGCTGATCGGTCAAGCCCCGGGCGGCAAGGAGATCCATCTGCACCGCCCCTTCGCCTGGACCGCAGGCAAGACCCTGTTCCAGTGGTTTGCCGGCATCGGCCTGGAAGAGGACGCCTTTCGCCGGCGCGTCTACATGGCCGCGGTCTGCCGCTGTTTTCCGGGCAAGAAGACCCGGGGGGGTGACCGGGTGCCGGCCCCCGAGGAGATCGCCAACTGCAGTACCTGGCTGGAAACCGAACTCACCCTGCTGCGCCCGCAGCTGATCATACCGGTCGGCCGGCTCGCCATCAGCCGCTTCATGCCGTTCCGGAAACTGACCGAGGTCATCGGCACCACGCATCGCCATTCGGTGCAGGGACGCCCCACCGACGTGCTGCCGCTGCCGCATCCCTCCGGTGCCTCCACCTGGCACCGCACCGAGCCGGGCCGGGCACTGCTGGCACAAGCGCTGCAGCAGCTGGCACGGCATCCGGCCTGGCGACGGGTGTGCGCCCAGCAGGACGCCGACGCCACCGACAGCTAGATCGAGTATCAGTGCGCCGCATCAGCGGCCGTCTCGATCACCACCGGGATGCGTGCCGGCGCCAGGCACTGCCCGGCGTCGCTGCAGGCCTGGGCATGCACACTCAACTCCAGCTCTGGCGGTACGGCCTGCTCAAATCGCAGTGGAATGCGCGTGCCGTCGTCATACACCCGGATGGGCCGCTCGAAGCCGGCCGCCAGCGGACGGCCGGCGGGGTAGTCGGCCCTCAGCGCCAGTTCACGGCCGCCGGCGCGGGCGCTGACCCGGGTCGGAATCAGGAACTCGAGCGAGGCCGGTGAGGCATTCACATGCCAGCCGGAATCGAGTTGCAGGGTCAGGATCAATCGGCGCGGATCCTCTGCCTCGGACCGGGCCACCACCCGCAGCCGGTCGGCCGTGTCCGGTGGCGTGAACTCCTCCGCCGGCGGCGCTGCGCCTTCATCGAGCCCCGCCGCCCGGTATTCGGCCAGCGCCCAGAGCATGTGGGGCATGGCCGTGGGCGCCTGCTCCAGGACGGGCGTGAAGGCGCGCAGGGTCGCGGCGGCATAACCCCCGAAGCGATCATCGACCTGGCGCGCCAGTCCGACGAGGGCGCGCGCGGCCAGGCTGTTGGGCGCGGGCAGGGCGGCATCGCGGCGCGATCTGGGCTGTACGACCAGGTGCCCGACGGCGGCATCGGCATAGTGAAAGCCGCCGGCCGGGTCCCACAGCGCGGTGATCATCGCATCGCCCAGCTCCCCGGCCGCACGCCGCCAGCGCGCCTCGTCGCGCGCCCGGTCCAGCGCCAGCAGCCCGAGAATGGCGGCGGCATAGTCGTCGAGATAGGCCGGCAGCCGCGCCTGTCCGCCACGGGCCACATGCAGCAGACGGCCGTCGGCGTCCCGCAGTCGCCGCAGCAGGGCATCGGCGGCACGCGCGGCCTGATCGAGATAGTCCCTGCGCCCCAGCACCACACCGGCATCCGCCAGCGCCTCGATCATCAGGCCGTTCCAGGCCGTGATGACCTTGTCGTCGGTGTGCGGCTGCGGGCGCTGCAGGCGGGCCGCGAGCAGCTTGTCCCGGATCGGCGCCAGCCGCGCCTGCAGCCGGGTCGGCGTCAATCCCAGGGCCTCGGCCGTGGCCGTATAGCCCCGCGGCCAGTGCAGCACATGGCCATGATCCAACTCCGGCGGCCCCTGCACCCCCCAGACCTGAATAGCCAGAGCATACTCCGCCTCGTCCAGCACCGCCCGCAGCTGTTCCCGGGACCAGACATGGGACGCGCCCTCCTCCCCGGCCACCTCGGCATCCTGCGCCGCATAAAACAGCCCGTCCGGACCGGTCATCTCCCGCCTCACCCATTCCACGATGGCCTCGGCGACCCGGCGGTAGGCAGCCTCACCGGTCAGCGCCCAGGCACGCGCATAGACCTGCAGCAGCTGGGCATTGTCATAGAGCATCTTCTCGAAGTGCGGTACCCGCCACTGCGGATCGACGGCATAGCGATGAAAGCCCCCACCGACCTGATCGAAGATCCCGCCGCGGGCCATGGCATCCAGGGTGGCGTGGAGCATCTCGCGGGCCCCGGCATCACCGCTGTCCTCGACATGGGCCAGCAACAGCTGCAGGTTGGACGGCAGCGGAAACCGCGGCGGCGGCCCGAAACCGCCATCGAAGGGATCGAAGTCCTGTTCCAGTCCGGCCACCGCGCGCGCGATCAGGTCCTTCCCGGGCAGCTGCGCCGCCGCCTCGCCCGGCAGCGCGTGGGCCTGTTCGACGCGCGCCATGATCCGGGCCGCGCGGCGCTCGATCGCGGGCCGGTCCTCCCGCCACCGGCTCCGCGCCTCCTTCAGGGTGGCGGCCAGCTGCTCCGGGGGCAGGTACACGGCAGCAAAGAAGGGTTCGAGATCCGGTGTGAGCAGCAGGTTCATGGGCCAGCCGCCGCGACCGGTCATCTGGCGCAGGGCGGTCATGTACAGGGCATCCACATCCGGACGCTCCTCGCGATCGACCTTCACGCTGACCGCCACCTCGTTGAGCAGCGCCGCGACCTGCGGATCGCTGAAGGACTCGCGGTTCATGACATGGCACCAGTGGCAGGTCGAGTAACCCACGGACAGGAAGATGAATTTGCCCTCTTCCCGGGCCTTGTCGAAGGCCGCCCCGCCCCAGGGATACCAGTCCACCGGATTGTCGGCGTGCTGCTGCAGGTAGGGACTGGCCGCGTCAGCCAGCCGGTTCCCCTCCCGCGACGCCTGCGCCTGAACCGCGTCTGCGGCCAGGCACAGGCCGGCCAGGGAAACGATGACAGAACAGAACCAGGCATGCATAGGCAACATATCCTGTTGGACCCGGCCCGGGTGAGTCCGTTCGCCGGGAGACGCTGCAGCTGGAATCGCGCCGCATACGTCAACAATTTTTACACGGCATCAACTCCATATCTTGTGACAACAGCCGGTAAATCAGTCGGTAATACCGAATATACGGGATGGCCGGCGACTCTGCCCGCAAATCGGGGCGCATTGCCGCCGGGACCGGAAGGCTCCGGCGCAGAGGCTGCAACTCATTATTTTTCATATTCTAACTGGCCCACCCCGGGCCAGGGTCGGAACCAGGGATCGCACCCGTTTTATGGTAAACCTTACATTTTATTGCCCCGGAACGTATCGATGTCGTGTGAGCAGGCCTGACGTCAACGCATCTTGCTGTTTATCCGAAATAAATACTCACCTGGCAGGACTCTTGCTTCTTCATCGGCGATTGCTCCGTTTACCGGCCCGTCCGGAACGGATCTGCTGTTGCCCGCCGCCACCGGCCGGCGACAGCCAGACAACCATAATGATTATTAAATCGAGGGGGAGTCCATGCCGCACACTACGACCACACCAGGGTGGAAGAGACTGGTTGCCGTTGCACTGGGCACGGCCTGGCTGTATGCCTCCCAGGCCATCGCGGCCCCGCTGGACCTGATGCAGCAGTTCCCGGATATCCAGGTCTCGGAACTGGATATCAGCTATGACGCCGGTACCGGCAGCTTTAGCGCCAACTCGCCCGGCGATGTCATGCTCGCCTATTCCGACGGCATCGATCCGACCGAGTACTTTGACTGGACCTATTCACTGAGCGCCAGCCTGGACAGCGGCACCGGCGCCCTCATCTCCGGCAGCCTGGAGATCCGGGACGGGTCCAGCAACCTCCGACTCGCCGGCAGTCTCACCGCCTTCGGTTATACCGATGCAGGCAATACAGACGTATTCGAATTCCTGTTCGATGGCATCGACGGCGCACTGGCCGGCGACTTCGGCGCGCTGGGCGGCATCATCATCAACACCAGCAGCAGCAGCTTCATCGGGGACTTCACCACCGATTTCACGGCCACCAGCCTGGAGTCGGACACCTTCGCTGCAGTGGTACCGATTCCAGCCGCCGTCTGGCTGTTCGGCAGCGGGCTGCTGGGCCTGGCCGCCGCCGCCCGGCGCCGGCATTGAAACTTGATCTTGCGGTCAGAACGCACACAAGGAGCGCAACCGTGACGGGACTGAAAACTCGCATCGGACGCATCGCCACGACGCTGCTGCTGGCACTGACATTGGGACCGGCCCAGGCCACCCTGCTCGACATCACTCCCGACGCCCCGCTGCTGCGCTTCGGCAGCCTGCTCAACCAGGGCGCCGACTATGACGCCGCCAGCGGCCGGCTCAGCATCAGCGGCGATCCGCAGGCACTGCAGTTCGTGCTGCCGGGTCCCTTCACCGGTATCAGCGGACCGCGCTCCCTGAGCATGGACTTCTTCGTGGACAGCAGCGGCATCGTGACCGGCGGCATCGCCGGCAACGACTTCGAACTGTTCGGCGAGATCGACAGCGACAGCGATGGCAGCCCCGATTACTCCGGCCTGTTGCTGGCCGGCGAGATCCGCGGGTTCGGCTCCCGCAACCTGACCGCCACGGTGGATGTCATGGACTTCCTGTTCGAGGTCAGCGGCGGCAGCCTGGCCGGCCTGTTCCGTGGCTTTGACATCGGCGTGGCCATGACGCTGGAGAACTCCAGCTTCACCGGCAGCTTCGCCCGCGACTTCACCAGCACCCGGGTCAAGGGCCGCATCGGCACCGCCCCGATCCCACCCAGCCAGATCCCCGAGCCGGGCACCGCCTGGCTGCTGGGGCTGGCTTTGCTGAGTACCCTGCCCGTACTGCGCCGGCGCGTCTGATCGCGGACAAATTCCGCCCCCCCCCTCCGCGTTGCGGGCGGCATGACGTTGCACCTACCCTCCCTGCCCCTCGCACCCGGGCCTTGAAATTCCCCCGAACGTACCCAATAAAGGATCAGTTGTTCCGTCCCGGCACGGCCGTCAATCGTTTTATCAATCGTCTGTTTGTATCCAGGAGGTTGCTGAACCGATGAAGATCGCCCAGATTGCCCCGCTCCATGAGAGCGTCCCCCCCACCACCTACGGCGGCACCGAACGGGTGGTGCATTACCTGACGGAGGCCCTGGTCGATCAGGGCCATGAGGTCACACTGTACGCCAGTGCCGATTCCCGCACCCGTGCCCGACTGCGGCCCATGGTCCCCGAGGCCCTGCGACTGACGCGCGAACGGCGCGATCCCCTGACCTGGCATCTGCTGCAGCTGACGCAGGTCGCGCGCGACGCCGGGGAATACGACATCATCCATTTCCACACGGACTTCCTGCACTTCCCGCTGTGGCGGCACCAGGCCACGCCCCAACTCAGCACACTGCACGGCCGGCTGGACCTGCCCGACCTCAAGCCGCTGTACGAGGAATTCCGCGACATGCCGGTGGTCTCCATCTCCGATCACCAGCGCCACCCCCTGCCGATGGCGCGCTGGACCGGGACCGTCTACAACGGCATCCCGGCCGCCGCCTACCGGTTCCGGGCGGAACCGGGCCGGTACCTCGCCTTCCTCGGCCGCATGTCGCCGGAGAAGGGCCCGGAGACCGCCATCGAGGTCGCCAAACGGGCCGGGATTCCGCTGAAGATGGCCGCCAAGGTCGACGCCGTGGACCGGGACTACTTCGAGGCCCGCATCCGGCCACACCTGGACCATCCCCTGATCGAGTTCATCGGCGAGGTGGACGAAGCCGGCAAGAACGAACTGCTCGGCGGCGCCCTGGCCCTGCTCTTCCCCATCGCCTGGCCGGAGCCCTTCGGGCTGGTGATGATCGAGGCCATGGCCTGCGGCACGCCGGTGATCGCCTGGCCGCGCGGCTCGGTGCCCGAAGTGATGCGCGACGGCGTAAGCGGCCATGTGGTCGACTCGGTCGAGGCGGCACTGGCGGCCATCGAACGTCTCGAGAGATTTGACCGGCGCGGCTGCAGGCGCTATTTCGAAAGCCGCTTCACCGCCGAACGCATGGCCGAGGGTTATGTCCGGCTCTACCGCCGCCTGATCGCCAGCGCTGTCGAGCGCGACGAAGCGCGGCGCCCCGAGGCAGGCGGCACCTTCCTGCAGATGGAGCGCTATCCCAACGGCGGTTTCGCCCGGTTCGGTTCCGAACCGGAGCGCGAAGGCCACGCCTGAGCCGGTCCCGGGAGCGGCCGATGGACGACGCGATCCAGATCGACAACCGCTGGTACATCCCGGCCATCTCGTCGCGCGCCGACGACCGCACCCGGGTGCTCAAATCCGACGACGGCTTCGTGGTGTTCAGCCGCCACGGCGAACTGGGCCGGGTCGGCTTCGGCGAGCAGGGCTTCTACTACCTGGGCACCCGCCACCTGTCCTACTGGCATCTGCGCCTGGCCGGCCGCGAGCCGCTGCTGCTCAATTCCACCGTGCGGCTGGACAACAGCCGCCTGGTCATCGATCAGACCACGCCCGATCTGTTCAGCGGCGGCGAACTCTGGCTGCCCAAGGGCAGCCTGCACCTGCGCCGCGAACTGGTGGCCCACGACTGCGCCCTGACCGAACGCCTGACCCTGACCAACTACCACGACCAGGCCCGGCGGCTGGAACTGGAATACCGCTTCGCAGCGGACTTCCGGGACATCTTCGAGGTGCGCGGCGCCAGCCGTCCGCGCCGTGGCAATGATTATCCGCCCGAAGTCAGCGAGGATGCCGTGGTGCTCGCCTACGACGGGCTGGACGGCGTGCGCCGGCGCACCCGCATCGGATTCAGTCCCGCCCCCGACCGGCTTGACGCGGAGACGGCCTGCTTCGTGATCGAACTGCCGCCCGGGGCCGACTGCCGGATCGAGGCCACCGTCTCCTGCGACAGTGGCAGCGCCTATTTCTGCGTACCCAGCCACAACGAGTCCCTCCAGGCCATCGAGACCGAGTTGGCCGCCGACCGCGACTCGCGAGTGGAACTGACCACCGACAACGAGCAGTTCAACGACTGGATCAACCGCTCGGCGGCCGATCTGCAGATGCTCACCACCCACACCCGCTATGGCCCCTATCCCTACGCCGGCGTACCCTGGTTCTCCACCCCCTTCGGCCGCGACGGCCTGATCACCGCCCTGCAGACCCTCTGGTGCCAGCCGGTGCTGGCCCGCGGCGTGCTTGCCTTTCTCGCCGCCACCCAGGCCAACTATGAGGACCCGGCCAGCGAAGCCGAACCGGGCAAGGTCATCCACGAACTGCGCGAAGGCGAGATGGCCGCCCTCGGCGAGGTCCCCTTTCGTCGTTACTACGGCTCGGTCGACGCCACCCCGCTGTTCGTGGTGCTGGCCGGCCGCTATTACCTGCGCAGCGGCGAGCGCGACTTCATTCAGTCCATCTGGCCCAACCTCGAGCGCGCCCTGGGCTGGATCACCGGGCAGCTGGAACAGCACGGCTTCCTGGTCTATGCCCGCCACGGCGACAAGGGCCTGGTGCAGCAGGGCTGGAAGGACTCCGACGATGCCGTCTTCCACGCCGACGGCCGTCCCGCCACCCCGCCCATCGCCCTGTGCGAGGTACAGGGCTATGCCTTTGAAGCCTGTCTGCAGGGCGCGGCGCTGGCGGAAAGGCTGGGCAACAGCGTCCAGGCCACCCAGTGGCGGGAACAGGCCAGGCGTCTGCGTGAACGCTTCGAGGAGGCCTTCTGGCTGGAGGCGCTCGACACCTACGCCCTGGCCATCGACGGCGACGGCCGCCCCTGCGCCGTACGCAGCTCCAACCCGGGGCATCTGCTCTACAACGGCATCGCCGCGCCGGCGCGCGCCGCCCGGGTGGCCCGCGGCCTGGTCGCGCCGGCGGCCTTCAACGGCTGGGGGGTGCGCACCCTGTTCCAGGGCGAGCGCCGCTACAACCCCATGTCCTACCACAACGGCTCGGTCTGGCCGCACGATACCGCGCTGGCCGCCGCCGGCATGGCCCGCTGCGGTTTCAAGGACGAGGCACTGCAACTCATCGAGGGCCTGTTCAACGCCGCCATCCATTTCGACCTGCACCGGCTGCCGGAACTGTTCTGCGGCTTCGAACGCCTGCCCGGCCAGGCCCCGACCCATTACCCCGTGGCCTGCGCCCCCCAGGCCTGGGCCAGCGGCGCCGTATTCATGCTGGTCGAGGCCCTGCTCGGTCTGGAATTCGATCCCGGGGCCGCCCGCATCCACCTGCAGCGCCCGCGCCTGCCCGATTACATCAACTGGTTGCGCATCCGCGGTCTGAGCCACGCCGGCGGCGAGATCGACCTCATGGTCCGTCGCCACGGCAGGGACATCGCGGTCAATATCGAGCGCCGCCGCGGCGAGGTGGAACTCAGCGTGACCATCTGATCCGCCCCGCCGCCCGCCGCGGCGCGGCATGCCCGGGACCGCCACCGAACAGCACCCGGCCGGCGAGCCACAGCGCCAGACCCAGTGCCAGCAGCAGCAGGCTCCGGCCCAGCAGCTGCTGCTGATCGACCAGGTAGTTGGTGCACACCCGCACCGGGGCGGCGCTGTAGAGCCAGCCCAGCACCACCAGCATGCTGATCAGATTGCTCCACAGAAAGCCGCGGCCGATCAACGGCAGGCGGCGCCAGCTCAGCGCCAGCGGCATTCCCACCAGCAGCGGCAGGCTGAGGAACTTGGCCAGTTCCATCAGCGGCGCATTGAGGGCGGCATCGAGCGAGCGCGGCAGCATCCAGAAGGCCGCCGCGAACAGCGCCAGCAGGGTCAGTGGCAGGCCGGCGGCGTTGCAGCGATCCAGGCGGTCGTGCAGCCGGGGCGGCAGCCAGCGGACGGCAAGCGCCCCGATCCCGACCAGCAGCGGCAGCTGCACCAGCATGTGGCTGACCATGCCCGCCTCCAGCCAGCCGCGCAATGGCGGCGCGGCCAACAGCAGATACACTGCCGCCAGCATCCAGCCGCGGCCCGGCCCCGAAAACGGATTCACAGCCATTCCCGCACCCGTTCGACGAAGGCCAGCGGCCGGTCGTGATCCTCGATCCGCACCAGCCGCCCGTCGCGGTCGACCAGGTGCAGGGCCGCATTGTGCTCGAAGCCGCCGAAACCGTCGGGGATGACCACGATGCCGAAACTGCGCAGCAGTGACTGCAACTCATCCGGATCCTCGACCCGCGCCACCCGCCAGGCCTCGGCATCGGCGCCGTAGCGTGCGGCATAATCGGCCAGCCGCGCCGGGCGATCGCGTTCGGGATCGAAACTGATGCTGAGCAGCACCAACTCCTTCCCCGGCACGGACGCCGGCAGAGCAGCGCGCACTCGCTGGAAGGCCTGACCCAGGGCCCGGCACACGCTCGGGCAGTTCACATAGATGAACTCCACCGCCAGCAGCCGGCCGCGCAGCTCTTCGAGACTGAAGCGCCGGCCGGTCTGATCCTGCAGCGTAACCTCCGGCAGCGGCCGGGGACTGGTATGCACGGCAAGGCGGCGCGCGCCCTCGTCGGTGAAGGCGCGGAAGCCGTCCGTGCCCCAGGCCAGGGTGGCGATGCCGAGCACCGTCACCGCCAGGGCGGTGAGCAGGCTGCACCTCATGCCGCCGGTTCCCGGGCCTGGCCCAGGCGCAGCAGGAACCGGCCGACGAACACCAGGGTGGCCGCCAATACCAGGGCGGCGAACAGGGCGCCGGCACGGTCATAGGGCAGCCACTGGGCCAGATGCTCGGCATAGCGGCGCGGCGCTCCGGCCTGGCCGCCGGCCAGGAAGGCCAGCACGAAACCCAGTCCGGCCACGGCGAACACCCAGAAGCCGATCCGGTCCAGTCCGCCGTCGCTGTCGGAACGGCGCCCGCCGCTGAGGAAATACATGAAGCCCAGCACCATGGGCAGCATGCCCAGCAGCAGATAGGTGTGGAAATGCCCGGGCACCCACATGGTGTTATGCATCACCTGGTTGATCACCACGGTGGCATCGATGATGGCCGGGATCACGCCCGCGCCCCAGCCGAACATCGACAGCAGCAGCAGACCGGAGGTCAGGTCCCAGCGGATGCCGGACCGGTAGACATTGGTGAGCGCGCCGAACACGGTCACCACCAGCACCGGCAGACCGCTGGCGTAGGAGATCACCTGGCCGGCCACCAGTACCCACTCCGGCATGGCGAAGTCCATCAGCAGATGGTGCGGATAATTGGTCATCACCATGATCAGCGAGGCGTTCCAGGCCGCCAGCACCACCTTGTTCGACTTCCACGGCCGCCCGGTATGGCGCGGCAGGATCTCGTAGACGGCGATCACCGCCATGTAGATGGTGGCGTTGATGAACACATGGCCGAAGAAGTAGGTCATGTTCTTGGCCAGCAGCGGATCGATGTCGAAGGCCGGCACATACAGGTTGATCAGGGTCATGACGAGGATGGCCGCGCCCACGGTGATGCCGATGCTGTTGATGATCAGCACCATGGTGCTGGCCACCACCGCCACCGGCGGTGCCCCGCCGTCGTCGCGGCCGAACAGCTGCGGCCAGCCCAGGGCACGGCCCAGGTTGCCGTAACGGGCGAGGATGGCCCGCGCCGCATCCAGGTACAGCAGCAGGAAGCCGGTGCCGATCACCAGCAGCCCGCCCACGAACAGGGCCGCGGCCTGGGTGTCCCACACCCCCATGGGCCGGGCCGGCAGCGGATACAGGAAGGTCCAGGCGCCGGCGAAGCCGCCGGCCA
>PABG01000015.1 GCA_002699185.1 Gammaproteobacteria bacterium
AGAAGTATTTCCTGCGCAAGATCAAGAAGGGCAACGTTGGGCCGGTCTACGAAAATCTCACTTTGCGCGCGCTGGGGATTTCCAAACTTAAGGAGTAGTCGTGTTGCGCCAGGAGACATTCATGTCGAGGAGGAAGAAGATGAGAGTAGTTAGCAGGGCGTTCAGTACGATCAGTGTGGCGGAAGTGATTCCCGTCTATCCGTATGAGCAGGCAGTCGAGGTTGCAGGCGCCAAGATTGGCCTGCCGGAACGTTCGATACCTTCCTATACATGCGTGGGGCCGGGCTACATGCACTCGCAAACTGCTGGAAAGCTGCCATGAGCCTGCTTGCTATGATCCTTCTCGCCAGTGCTGCCGGCGGGCTGTTGTCCGTGCTACTGGCGAGCGTGGCTTTGAACCTGAAGGCGGAGTGGGTGCCCGTGATGGTGAGCTACGCCATCGGCGCCCTGTTGGGGGCGGCCTTTCTTGAAATCCTCCCCCACGCCATGGAGCATTCCGGCGGTTTCGAGACTCTCAGCGGCGCTGTATTGGCCGGCATCTTCGGCTTCTTCATCCTGGAAAAGCTGGTGCTCTGGCGACATTGCCACACCGAGCATTGCGAGGCCCACGGTGCGCCTGTCGGCGGCGACCATCATCATGATCACGGCCGCTCCGGGCTGATGATCACGGTGGGTGACACGGTGCATAACTTCGTGGACGGCGTGATGATAGCCGCCGCCTTCCTGGTGGACGTAAAGCTGGGGCTGGTGACGGCTTTCGCCATCGCCGCCCATGAGATACCCCAGGAACTCGGAGATTTTCTCATTCTGCTCCATTCCGGGTACAGCAAGGTTCAGGCACTGATGCTGAACCTCCTTTCCAGTGCTGCCATGCTGCTGGGCGCTTTGCTGGGCTATTTCCTGTTGGCTCCTCTGCATGGCCTGCTACCGTACATGCTCGCCTTGGCTGCCTCGGGCATGATTTACGTTGCGGTTGCCGATTTGATTCCCGGATTGCACAAGCGGGTGGAACTGATGCACACAGCTCAGCAAGCCTTGCTGATCGGCCTGGGGGTGCTGACCGTCTGGGGGGGTGGGGTCCTCGCCGAGGGATGGATAGGTGGCCAGCTTTGACGGCTCTGGCAAGGAATTTTCCTGACCATCGGACGAGAGCCGCGGAGCTTGGTTTCCGCATGTTCGGCTAACGAATGCCACGAAATGGAAATTCGCCATCTTCGGTACTTTATAGCTGTCGCGGAAGAGCTGCATTTTGCGCGTGCTGCGCAACGTCTACACATCGAGCAATCCCCACTCTCACGCGCAATCAAGCATCTGGAGCACCGCCTGGGTGTACAGTTATTCGAGCGTACGACACGTACTACACGACTAACTTGGGCTGGGCAGATATTTCTCGACGAAGCAAGGCATGTCCTATTTACCTTGCAACAGGCTATAGCGAGCGCCAAAGCTGCGGCCAAAGGTTATCGAGGTAAGCTGCGCATCGCGTTGTCAGATGACATTGACCCGGTACGACTTTCCGTTCTGTTGGCACAGTGCCGCGAAGAAGAGCCCGATGTAGAAATTCGGTTGTTTGAGGTGCCTCTGGCCCAACAGTTGGTGGGGTTACGTTACGGCTTGTATGACGCTGGATTCACTCAGACTCTCGACGAGCCCGATGGGATTGTCTCTCAGGTCGTTTGGAGCGATTCACTCGTAGTTGCGGTACCCGCGCGCCACCCATTGCTCGCGCATACGGATATTCCGATCGAGGAAGTGCTTCGTTACCCATTGATACAGTGTCACCCACAGAGCTGTGAGGGGAGTCATCGGCAGATCCAGCACTATCTGCGTACGTTGCGAGCAGCCCCCGTCATCGCCGAGCAAGTGGCAACCTTCGATTTGATGATGGTGTTTGTGGCAGCTGGCTTTGGAATAGGCTTGGCAAACGAGTCTCACACGAATACTTGTCGTCACCTGGATGTTGTGACACGCCCACTTTCAGGGAATAGGTTGGCGGTGGAAACTCGTCTGCTGAGACTCGACGCGGAACCCTCCGCTCCTCTGCGTCGTTTCATCGATCGCATTGGCTCGTTGCAACTAGGAAGCGCAATGCGGAACTAACTACAAATCCAGCCGCATTCCCGCGAGATGCTGCCTAGACGTTCTGCCGACACGCGCCTAGATTTCTTGGAGCACCACAAATTTGATGGTGTTGCGGTTTCATCTTTGGGGCGGCCAGTTCATGCTCCTGGTCGGCTTATTTGGCTGATTTGCGATAAGCGGCGGCGTCGATATGGTAGTTGCGCAATTTCTGATGAACCGCCCGAGGCGTGATGCCAATCTCACGGGCTACAGCGCTTACATTACCGGCGTGACGCTGTAGCGCATCGCGTAGAGTCTTGGTCTCGATATCCCGAACCGCGCCTTGTCTACGCCGGCGCAAATCCTCTATTTGCGACAAGCCGGTCTCATCAGGGAGCCGCACGCCGAGCTCGTCGATGACTTGTCCCTTGGCGAACAGAAATGCGCGCTCCAGCACGTTTTCCAGTTCGCGCACGTTGCCAGGCCACTCGTAGGCCATAGCCTGTCCCCAGGCCCGGCTGCCCAGTACTTTCCGGGGCCGCTGATAACGCGCCGCCAGACGCGGCAGCAGGTGATTGACCAGTGCGGTGATGTCCTCCCTCCGCTCCCGCAGGGAAGGAATATGGATGGGCACGACGTTTAACCGGTAGTAGAGGTCCTGGCGGAAGCCGCCCCCAGCTAGAAGTTTGTCCATTGGCGTATTGGAGGCGGCGATGATGCGCACGTCTGCGTGCAATACTTGTTTACCGCCCACTCGCTCGAACTCGCCTTCCTGCAGCACGCGCAGCAGATTGGCTTGTGACAAGAGCGGGAGGCTATCGATCTCGTCGAGAAATAGCGTACCGCCCGCTGCCCGCTCGAACACGCCCTGGCGCATTTCATGCGCCCCAGTGAAAGCCCCTTTCTCGTGGCCGAATAAGGCGCTCTCGATCAGGTTGTCCGGGATCGCTCCGCAGTTGACGGCAACGAACTTGCCCTCGCTACGCTTGCTGAGCGCATGGATAGCGCGGGCGACTATTTCCTTGCCTACGCCAGTTTCGCCGTTGATTAGGACGTTGGCCATGGTTGGGGCCACCAGTTCGACGGCTCCCAGTGCTTCGCGCATGGCGAGGGATTCGGCCACGATCTCCGGTCCGCCACGGCAGCCTTCTGGCTCGTTTCCGGTTGCAGGACGCCAGATCCGCGCCATTTTCTCCGCTACCCGCACGGTCACGTCTTCCAAGGCCATGCGGGACACGATAGCACCGTCCTCGCTGACATATTCGTCGCCATACTTGTCCCGGGCTGCCTCCCGGTCGATATGGATCAGCACTTCGCAGCAGCCATCATTATTGGCAATTCGTCGACGCAACTCCACCTTGGCGTAGCCAAAATTACGGGCGGCAATGCCACCGAACACGGACGACGTCATGCGGCACAACTCCGGCGCCTCCTTGACCCGGTCGCCGAAGGGGCAGCGGTTGTTCATCACCCGGATGGCTCCCGCCTCGTCCGCAGCTGGCGCAAATCCCCCGCCAATCTGGTTCTTGATGCTGACGACCAGGGCCGTGTATTGATCGCGGCTGATTTCACCAGATAGGTCGAGCTGTTGGCGGGCATGGGCCTCCAGACAGCTGCTGGCGGTCAGCCCCAGAACCTGGATATGGTTGTGACATGCTGCGTCCTCTTGCGGCAGTTGTCCCGCGAGCTTGACGCTCTGCGTGACGAACATTTGCAGAAACGAGAGTGGGCTAAGCTCGGAAAGCAATACGTGAGACATGGATAATCCTTCAGAGAGACGACACGGCGTTGTGAGAACCATGCCGAGGAACCCAAAATCACATCTTCATCCTAGCAAGGTAGGGGGTAGATGCGCGGCAAATACCGCCCCTTAATCGTTTCAATCGGTCTTGGTCGTGCTCGTCGTACGGGGCGCGCAACAACTGCAACCCGGTCCATGGCCATTCGAACCGGCATTCGTCCTGGAGGTCAGCAGCGAGCGCATAGCGAGCTCACGACCCCGCGCCATTTGGCCATGCGTGGCCGGCGCTGTGAGAATGGTCTTCTCAGCCCGGCCACCGCAGTTGGGACAATCCGGCGCGGGCTCACTTATCGCGTGGCTGGCTTCAAACGGTGTCTCGCACCGCAAACAGCGATAATCATATGTCGGCATATGAACTCCCGGTTAATTGGTACACATAAGGGTGGACGCACCGCCTTTGAGCGATGCGTCCTACTTCTTCTTAGGGCTTGCGTGTACGCCCTAAGGGCCGATCAGCTCCACCGCGGGGGTTGTTTCTGATTCACTCCGAAGTCCGTGCAACGGACGTCAGGCACGCGACCTCGCACCTTGGCATCCAACGTGGGCGCGCGCAAGCGGCGGGTCTCCACCTCCCACACCCAGCCACTGACCACGACATCCTTGGGAATCAGGGGGTGGTTGCGAATCGTCTCGATGGTGCGCATGCAGGTCACATCCACATCGTCCATCATGCCGATCCACTTGGCGAACCCGCCCTTGTCCAGCTTCAGCTCGGGCAGGGTCGGGTCCAGCGTCAAGTTGTCGATGTCCACACCCTTTTCCTTCAGCATCCGTTCCAGGTCGTTGGCATTGGCGGACAGCATGCCGCATTGGGTGTGCTGAACAATGACGATTTCCTTGGTGCCGAAGAAATTGCAGGTCAGCATGGCTGAACGGATCGCATCATCGGTGACGATGCCGCCAGCATTGCGGAAGCAGTGGGCATCGCCGCCGCCAGCAGGGCTGTCCACTCGAATCCCCAAGGCCTCGTCGACCGGCAGGCGCTCGTCCATGCAGGCCAACACCCAGAGCCTGCGGTCGTTGTGACCTTCCGGGCCGTAGCGGCGCCGCAGGGCCCAATGGTCGTAGGAAGCAGTCCGCGCGTTCAGTTGGTCCTTCAGTGTTGTCATCTTGCGTCTCCATTTAAAAATTGAGTTAAAGCGGTTATCCGACACTCGGCTACGAAAGTTCCGATTGGATGATCTCCAGTGGCGGATTCCGCGTACGGTGCTAAGCAACCTATGTGCCATCCGTGTTTTTCAAATGAAAACATGTAGATACAGCATTCTCAAAGGGTTGGTATGGGACTATGCGCTTCCCGAACAGGTGACCACCGAGGCTGGAAAACCCCGCGGCATGGGGCCATGGGACGGAGCGAACAAATACTTCCTTGTAGGAAGTGACTGTGCGTGCTTGCCCGCATCATTCTTCTTTTGGAAGGCCTCCGGCGTGCCCCGAGCTTGCTTGGTTCTTTGAATTAGGAAGGGTGAGCTGCTGAAAGCTGACTATTCTAGTGCTGAGGCGGCCGTCAACCATTGTTGATGGGAAAGGAAGTGTTGCTTCTGAACTGTGAAGCTGCTCTTTTTATAAAAATTGCCAGTATTTTTCAAATGGTTATGTTTTTTTCTCCTTTGCGTAGAGAAATCAGAATTCACTTGAATCCTGATTCAAGTTTATTAAGTAATTGATATTGCTTGATTAGTTTAGTTGGTTCGATTTGTGCTTTAAGTTGCCTTGACGGGCATCCTCCTGTATCAACTCCTCATGCCCGTTATTCTTCGGCGGGCCCACTCGGGCCCGCCTTTTTTTAGGGGCTACTGGCTCCCATTCCAGGAGCTATAACAAGTTGGCTTCAGGAAGGAGCTTCTTGCTGCAATTAGCCAAACGAACCCATCGGCCCCGGGTAAGTCACTTCTTCGAGTTTCCCGGTGTCAACATCATAGATAAAGCCACGCACGGTGCTCGCGTCGGGTCCGCTCGTGGGAATCCATGGATGGTTCAGAATCGTCGACATGCCACGGCGCACGTCCCATTGCAGTCTCTCCGTGCTTTTTTCATTGCGCGGCGAATCCAGCGGCTCGATCTGCCCGCGGAACGGATGAAAGGCCACGGGAGATGACGACGCTTTTCCTGTCGTTGTGAACGGACGGCCAGTTGCCTGCCCCAGCACTTTTTCAGCCGCAGGGTCACCTTCCAGCCCCGCCTTGAGCAAGTCGTCAGTGAAAGCGAGCATTCCGCAACGCGTGTGATGAATGAGGATGATCTCGTTGGTGTTCAATAGATGATGGGAAATGATCAGACAACGAATAGCGTCTTCTGTCACCACGCCGCCGGCATTGCGAATGATGTGTGCTTCACCAGTCTGCAGGCCGAGAAGATCCTCGACATCGAGCCGGGCGTCCATGCAAGCAACAACTGCAACATGCCGGGATGGCTGGATCGGTTGCTTCCCGGGATAGACTGCTTTATGCATCGTTTGGCCGCTTGCATATTGCTTATTGTTTTCCAGGAACTGATCGGTATTTGAGTTTGCCATTGGTTTCTCCATAGATTGCGTAAGTGGCAGCGAATCGCTGGCCAATTTGTATTGAGCAAACAAGGTGCCAGATAGCAGTTATAGTAAAATCAAATACTTAGTTGTGTTCCATGGCGAAATTGTGAAGCGCCGGTTCATCTTATGAAGTAATCCTTCAGTATGGGGGTTGGTGGCCAGTTATACTGGTTCGCTATTTTTCGTTACGCGATCGAAGGACCACGTTGCCGTCCAATCTCCCATGCCACGCCAGTGCCGCGCGGCGTCGCGGCTAACATTTGTCCAAGCCGCTGCTCGATCACAGGCTTCCAGGGCACTAAACTGAACTCCTTGCCGTCATCCAGCATTGCGAAGCGTCCGCTGGCGAGTTGCACATTGCGGCGGTAGATCCCAGTCGCACGTTCACCATCTATCAGGGGTCGGTGCTCTAGGCCGGTTTCCGCTGAGATGGTTTGGGCTGCGCTATCTATCTCGCGTCCACGCAACGTCCCCAGCAGATTGCGCGCCAGGATCACGTGCTGTCCGTGTCGCTCGGCCAACCCTTGTTCAACCAGGAAATCCGACCGCTGCCGCAGTGCTTCGCGCACGTCACCGCCGAAACCGTTGTTGGCGATACCGCTGGCACCGCCGATCAACTGCTGGTCCAACCAGGTCGCGCCGATCGCGCGAACTTGCCGCTCAATGGGCAGGTGCGAACGCAATTCCACCGACACGCCACCCAGCCGTTGTGCATCGTATTGCCGACCTCGCTCGGGCAGGTCCTTCGGCACCTGCCAGACCCCTTCGGCCACGCGCTTGACAATGCCCGCCCGCCGCAGCGCTTCCAGTCGGCGCACATGGGCATCAACCACCTCCTTGGGGTCGCGCATAGGCGTCGCCTGGGCCGTGGCCGTCGTCAGGTGATGGTCGGTGCGGTACAGGCCATCGACCGCGAGCGCGGCGATGTTTTTGTCGGCCGCGCGAATCTCGGCCGACCCGCGTGCCTCCACCACGGACCCCACCGGGTACTGCTGCAGCTCCGCCTTGGCATACAAGGCGATGTAGTGCGCCTTGCCGTCGGTGCCATCGACCACGAGATAGCCCCGGTCGTACAACTCGTCGGCCATGCCTTTGGCGGCTACCCGACCGACCACCGACCGGGCGTTCTCGCCAGCATCGAACACCGCCATGTCGCGCGGCACACCGCTCATGGCCCGTTGCATCGTGCGCACGATGTCGCCACGTTCACCCATCGTCCGCAGAACCTGTTCTGCATCGGCGTGGACGGCCCACACGCCGGGCGACGGCTCGTGCGCCAGCCCCATGTGCTGCAAGCGTTGCAGTCGTCCGATCAGCAGCACGCGCTGCTGCCTGTGCGATGGATCGCTGGCAGGTTGATTCATGTGAATAAGCCCGCCTTGCGCTTCACGTTGCAGCGTGCGATCCAAACTGGTCCAGCGTTCCTGATCGACCTCCCGCCGCAGGCTCTGTTGTATCTCCAGCTCGGTGCGCGGCCCTAGCCATTCGGTCGCCAGTTCGGCGGCTCGGTCGCGCATCCCTTGCGCGATATAGTCTCGCGAAATGATCAAGTCCTTGCCGGTGCCGTCCTTGCCGCGCAGCACGATGTGGGTGTGCGGGTTGTCGGTGTTCCAGTGATCGACGGCCACCCAGTCCAACCGTGTGCCAAGGTCGGCTTCCATGCGGCTCATCAGGTGGCGGGTATAGCGGCGCAGGTCGTCGAGCTGCTCGGCGTCCTCGGGCGAGACAATGAAGCGGAACTGGTGCCGATCCTCCCGTCCGCGTTCCTCGAAGGCGACCAGATCGGCGTTGTCCGTTATTGATCCATAGGCCTGGCCCGGTTCGCCATCGTGGCCCACGCCATCGCGTTCGATGTAGCGCAGGTGCGTGGTGGTCGAGCGTGATCCGGCTTGCTTGAGATTCACCAGCCGGGTCTTGATCGTGACGCGCCGTGAGCCAGGCTGCGCGGAGCGGCCGGTGAAGCTGGCGGCTACATGCCCGCGACCAAGGCGTGCGCCGGGCCGGGCGCCCGACCTGCGCACCGACCTGCCGCCAGCCTTGCTGACCTCCTTCAAAACCTGCGACACGAACTTCTGCTGGCGGTTCTTGGGTGCGTTGGGGCGGACGCGAAAACGGTCATCGTCCTGCTTGCTCATGGCATGAACTCCAGCGCAGCACTGCCAAGCCCAGCGGACAAAGCACGCCATTCGATCAGTGCCGGCGCCGACTTCGTGCCGCACACGGCACATTGCCACCCAAGGCGCGTGCCGCGCCAACCCACGTGCAGGCAAGGCTGTCGACGCGACGGAGTGCCGCGTCCTTTTATCTTGCCCTCCGTCTTTTCCGATCGCTGACGCGACCGGCCTCGACGGTCAGGCTGCGATCGTCTGCACGGGTGAAGCACCACAACCGCAGGCGGTGGTGCAAGCGATGTGCAGCGGGGCTGCACGTTCATGGTGTGTCCCACGTCCATAAGGGCTGCGCGCTGCCGATCACGGCGGAGACAGCAATGGGACCGAAGTACCGGCTGTCAAACGATGCCGGATTGGTTGCACTGAGCAGGAACAGCTCGCCGTCGCGAAGCGGTCGGCATTGCTGCCAGGCTGACAGCGGACGGTCACGACCATCGACTCTATGGACGCCAGCGACCGCCACGCCGTCGATACGAACGATGTGCTTCTCGATGCACACCTGCTGCGGTGACATCGCGCCGATGCGCTTGAGCAGCGGGACGTGCTCAGGCAGGTAGCCACGCTGCGCAGCCAGCGCGGCGGCCTCTGACGGAAGCCGAGCGAGCACGATGCTGTCGACGTGCAGCGAGTCAGGCGGGCCGATGCGGTACCAGCCGCGCGGCACGCTGTCACTTGGGTTGTAGACGAGGCGCGCAACGGGCGTATGGTCAGACGGCCAGGCGAGCGCAGCAATGCCAAGGACGATGAACAGTACGACGACCCAGCGATGGACGCGGGTGTTCATCGCAACACCTCGCCCGCGAGGTAGGCCGCATGCCGTTCGGCGGTGTAGGCCGGCAGTGGCAGGCGCGCGGTCAGCCGGTTGCCCAGCGTGCGCCAGTACGCGGGCGACACCGCTGCCGGATCGAAGCCGAGCGTTTCGATGGCGTCGATATGTGGCAGCACTGACTGCAGTTGCTGTTCGCCTTCGGCACGCAGCAGCAGGCGCGCGCCCGGTTGGATGCCGGCGACGCGCTGGATGTCATCGAGCGGTGTGCAGGCCTGCAAAACCATGAGCTGCCAGCGCGTCGTACCGTAGTCATTGGACTCCCAGCGCACGCGACAGAACACGGTCGCCGGTGTGAAAATCGCACTGCGCCGCCAGCGGTCCAGTCGCAGCTCGCGCAGCGGATGGCCGAAGCGCAGATAGAGGTTGATCCGGTGTTCGACGAACGCCAGCGACACGCGCGTCAGTGGCGTGTCGTTCGCAACGCTCGATCGCACGGTGCGCGGCGTGGGAAAGCTCTCGCTCGCGGTCTGTTGGGCTGCGTTCATTGCGGCTTCTCCGGGAATTCATCTTCCAGCAGCGCACGCAGCATCTCGGCGACCGTGATGCCGCGTGTGAAGGCCTCGATCTTGATGCGAGCGCGCAGCGCCGGCGTCACGTCGAGGGTCAAGCGGGCGGTGTAGAGATCGGTTTTTCCGATGTCTGCACCATCGCCTTGACGCACCCAGGCGTCGGCCTGCGGATTGGCTGGCGGACGCGCACCGATGGCGACGCGTTTCCCATTCTTCATGGCGCCATCCTCAATACTTCAGCGGCGAGCGCCGCGATCTCGCGCGCAGCATTGCTGTCTGCGTCGAGTTCGCGGGCGAGCTGACCCCTGGCCACGCTGTCGGCGAACACGATACGCTGGCGAACCTCCGACAGCAGCGATGGCAAAGGTTGATCGGTGAGCGCATTGCGTGCCTCGCGCCCGATCACCGTGGTGCTGACCCGCCGGTTGATGACGAAGGCCGCGCGCAGCGCTGGCCGGAACACCTGCGCTTCGCGAATCAGCGACACCATCTCGGCGCTGGCCCATACGTCGTAGGGACTGGGCTGAACGGGAATCAGCACCAGGTCCGCCGCGAGCAGCGCGGAGCGCGCGAGGGCGGCAATTCGGGGTGGGCCATCCATGACGATGTGATCGCAGCGCCTGGCCAGTTCTGGCGCTTCCTGATGCAAGGTTTCCCTTGCCAGACCTACGGCGCCGAACAGTCTTGGCAAACCATTCTGACTGCGGCGCTGGGTCCAATCGAGTGCCGAACCTTGCGGATCGGCATCGAGCAGGATCACCGAACTGCCTTGCATGGCCAGCTCACCCGCGATGTGCGTGGCGAGTGTCGTTTTTCCGACCCCACCTTTTTGGTTGAGCAGCGCGATGATCATGATGCGCTGCCTTTCGCGCGCCGGTTTATCCACAGCGCGCGGGGTCTTTTTATCGTTAGTTTTATAGATTCAAAGTTAGAACCTAAGTTAAGAGACACCGAAATCCGCGCCGAAGAAGGTGTTTCGGTCGATCCGTACTCCTGATGGCACGACAGCACTGCGCCTGATAGCACGAGGATTTCTACGCCTGATAGCACGAGCGGATTCACCGCTTTTCCACAGGCACGCTGATGACACCCTGGCTGGCACCAAAGCTGCCACCGGGTCGAAGCGGTGCCGTGGACGGCACGGCGCGGAAGGTCAACACCTCCGGCCCATGCCTCGGCCGCAGGATGGCGAGCGCGTAGCCCGGCAAGGGTTGCCGCGCCACGATGCGGCGCAGGTCGTAGGCGAAGTCGGTGAAGCGCGCCAGGCTCCCGGACTTGCGGTGCAGGTGCGGGAAATCGAAGCGCCAGCCGTCGCGCTGCCAGCCGCCATGCTTGCGCACTAGGCGGTACAGCCAGCGCTCGATGCCGCCGGTCAGGCGGAAGTAGTTGGCGTCGATGGTCAATACCAGGCTCTCTTCGAGCACACCGGCATAGAACCAGTCCGGCAGGATCAGCTCGATGCCCAGCGGCCGGCCCAGGCCGTCGGCGCGTTCCTTCCACTCGTTGATCCACGAGAAGCGGTGCAGACGCCGCGCATTGGGTTGGCGAATGGAGGTGGCCACGCTGGTGGACTGCAAGCGATCCAGGGCGGCCTTGAGACGCTGATAGTCGCGCAGCGACGTGCCGCGACCGATGAAGCGCAGGATTTCGTAGGGTGTGGCCGCCATCAGCCGAGACGAGCGAATGCCCGCATCGCGCGCCTCGACGATCTGGCTGGCCGCCCAGATCAGAATGTCGGCATCCCAGATGGTCGCCAGGCCATGTTCGGCCGTGCCTTCTACGCGCACGGTCACGTCGCCGGCGCGAAAGTCGATTGGCACGATGCGCTTGCTCTTGGCGAGCGAGAAGAATGGATAGGCCATCAGGTCCTGCACATCGCGCGCCGGCAGCTCGCCCGAGAAGGCATGGAACAGTTCGAGCTGCTCGCGCTGCAGGTCGCGCCCGATGGTCATCGGTGATGGTGTCCATCGCCGATCAGCGCGAGCCGGGGCGGCGCGCGGCGTGTTGTTCGGTGTACTGCGGATCGGAGGTCATCTCGAAGCTGCGCGCGTCGGCCCATGCTTCGAGGTCGGCGATGGCGTACATCACGCGCCGGCCGGTGTTGCGGTTGCCAGAAACACCCAGGCCACCTCGATGGGTGGCCTCGGTGATCGATTCAGTAGGTGTTTCAAGGGCTGGCGGACTGGCCAGCCCCAGTTGCCGCTCCAGTTCGCGCCAGTGGCGTTCCTCGAAGCGGTCGAGCCCTGCGGCCGCAGCAGCAGCACGGGCATACACGTAGCAGTCCAGCGCTTCGTTGCGCTCACGCACCTTCTGCCACTCCCGCACCGGAAAACCATTCCTGTCGCGGCGGGTGATCAGTTGCTCGGCGCAGAGCTGCTGGATGAACTCGGCGTCGATCTTGGGCAGGTGGACGAAACCGGCCGGGTAGGTCACCGTCACGCCGTCGTCGGCCACCTCCGCGCTCTGGCGCAGGTGGTTGTAGAACTCGAGTTTGGCGAGCCCCACCGCGACCGCATACACCTTGATGCCCCGGCGCAGCTTCTTGCCCGCCTGCGAGACATCGACCGCCGTCGGTGTGCCGATCAGGGCTGCGCCCCCCATCGAACCCGTCCGCACGCCCTTGACCGCCATGACCCGCGCGTCGCGGCAGGCGCGCACGAAGGCGTAGGCCTCCTGTGTCGCAAAGCCGGTGTCCAGCGCCAAGCGGGCCAGCGGCATGGCCGCGCCCGAGGCATGGGTCCAGGTCTCGGCGAGCATCCCGCCCAGCGCCTTCCACACCGCATCCCGTGCGGTGTCGCCCATCAGCACCCGGTGCTCGATGAGCCAGGCCTCCTTGCCGCGCCCGAAGGCCCAGACCGAGACCTCGATGCGGTCCTTCTGCACGTCGGCGCCGGCGGTGAGCAAGAGCCCGCCGGCGGGAATGGTGCCGATGGCATAGTCCTCGCGGCGCTCCAGCAGGCGTTGCCAGTCGGGCGCTTCGCCCTCCTCGACCCAGGTCTCGCCGAGCTCGGTGTTCTTGAAAGTCTTGATGGCAGCGGCCGATCCCGACTCTTTACTGACGGCGGCCTCCCACGCGGCGGCGATCTCGCGCCAGGCGCGCCAGCCCAGCGGGCTGTACAGCGACGACAGATGAAACCCCGCCGTCTTGCCCGAGCCTTCCGCCGTCGCGCGCCACTCGCCGTGCTCCAGCATCCAGGTCTTGTGGTGCTCGGCGATCGCCGTCTCGCACGATTCACACACATACGCCGCCGTCTCGGGCCGTCCCTTCTCCCAACGCAGTTGCTCGAAGCGCAGCCACTGCCGGTGCGAGCAATGCGGGCAGGGCACGAAGTAGCGGCGCTGGTCGCTGGCCTCGTACTCACGCTCGATGGCCGAGGCGCCCGCGATCGTCGGCGTCGAGACGATGAAGATCTTGCGCCGCGCAAAGGTGCGCGTGCGCGCCTCAGCGAGCGAGATCGCATCGCCCTCCCCCTCGACATCGAGCGGGTAGGCGTCCACCTCGTCGAGAAAGAGATAGCGCACCGGCATCGAGCGTAGACCCACCGCGCTGTTCGCGCCAGTCATCACCAGCACGCCGCCACGAAACTCCTTGGCGAGGATGGTGTTGCCCGAGTCGCGGCTTCTCGCCGGGGCGATGAGTTCGCAGAGCACCGGCGACTCCTCGATCAGCGGGTCGATGCGCTGCTTGGAGTTGCGCTTGGCCATCTCCACGGTGGGCCACACCGCCATCATCGGCCCGGGGGCGTGGTGGATCACGTAGCCGATCCAGTTCGAGCCGGTCTCGGTCGCGCCCACCTGCGCGCCCTTCATGAACACCACGCGCTCGACGGGCGAGGTCGGCGACAGGCAGTCCATGATCGCCTTCAGATACGGCGTGCGGCTGGTGCGCCAGCGCCCCGGCTCGCTCGAGGCCTTGCTCGACAGCACCCGGTGACGGTCGGCCCATTCGGAGACGGTGAGCAGCGGGTTCGGCGTGAGGCCCTCGCGCCAAGCGCGCTCGATGACGTCCCAGCCCTCATAGGCGAACTCGTCCATCAATCGACCCGAACCTTGAGTTCCCCGAGCTCGGCGAGGTGCTCGCGCACGGCGGCATCCAGGGCCACGTGCAGGGTGTGGGCCTCCACGCCGAGCCGGGCCGCCATCTGCGCCGAGATCCGCGCCGGCCAGTTGAGCCAGGCATCGCGCTCGGTGCGGGCGAGCTTGAACACGTGCGCGATGGCCTGATGGCGATCGACCAGTTCGCCCTTGAGGCGGGCCAGCCGCACCTTGTTGGTCTGCGCCTTGACCACCTCGTTGACCGTGCGCGCCTGCACGAGCGTGGTGCCGCCCGCGGGCAGGCCGGTGGCGAGGTTCGGGGTCGGATCGTCCGCCACCCGCACCTTCGCGGCCCGGGCGCCCGTTCCTGCCTTCGGCGGCTCGGAGTTCCGGGTCCAGTCGCGGTCGGCCCGGTCCGGGTCGATGGTGCCGTCCGCCTCGGGCGTGATGCGTCCGGCGCGGATGGCCTTGTGCACGGCGGTGTCCGATACCCCACGGTGACGGGCGTAGGCGCGAATCGAGATGCCCATGGCCCTCTTCGATCAAGTCATCGTCAGTTCTTGGCCAACACCCGCAGAAAACGCTTGGCTTCACGGGCGAACAGCGCGTTCATCACGTCACCCCGAACCACCCGATCGAAAGGACGCCCGATGAACCCCACACCCCCGACCTTCTCGCCGCCAAGCTCGCCGAGGCCGCCCTGACCGTGCTGGTGCACACTTGCCGCAAGGAGGTGGCCGCCGCCAGCCGCGACGAGCTCGAAGCCGCCTGCGCCGCGATGCGCGCCAAGGCCCGGCCGGTCATCGACCGCTTGTTTGACGACGCAAGGGCTGCGCCCTGGGTCGGCGAGATGGCCTTCCACGCCGCCGCGCTCGAATTGGCGCAGGCCGGCATCGCGGTGTTGCGCAAGGTCTGACGAGCAATGCGAAGCCAAGCAAGAACGCTTGGCTTCTCACGCGAACAGCGCGTTCATCACCTCACCCGATCACCACGCACCAAGGAGCAGACCATGACCCTGCGCATCCGCCAACCCCAGGTCACCGACACCAACGGAAACGCCCTCGGCACCCGCCTGATCCGAATCGAGTTCGACGAGCAAGGCCCAGCGACCGTGATGCACGACGGCCAGCGTTACGACTTCACCGGCAAGACCGGCACCCACCTCAAAACCGGCTTGGCGGTGCGCGAGATGGCCACCGCGCGCGATGCGCGCCTGTGGATCAGCCTCGATGGCGAGCACCTGTGGGAAGACTGACTCGCGCCGATCCATCCCTATCCAGGAGCAGACCATGAGCACCATCACCCTGACCCCCGCCCAGCACGCGATCCTGGCCTACGCCGTCGAGCACACCGGTGGCAAGATCGAGTGGTTCCCCGACAACGTGAAAGGCGGCGCTCGCAAGAAGGTGCTGGACGGCCTCTGCAATCGGGCCCTGATCACCACCGACGGCACCGACTGGTCCGTCGCCGCCGAGGGTTACGAAGCCCTGGGGCGCCCGCGTCCCGCGCTGGCGCCGGTGGAGGCAGATGCGGATCTCGAGACGGAGGTCGCAGCCGCCGAAGCCACCTGGGCACCGCAGCGCGCCGAGACCAAGCCCCGCACCCGCGAAAACGAGCGCAGCGAAGTTTCGCGAGGCGAAGCCGAGAGGGTGCGAAGCACCCGGCAAAACAGCAAGCAGGCCCAAGTCATCGCGATGCTCCGGCGCCCGGAGGGCGCGACGGTGCGTCAGATCTGCGAACTCACCGGCTGGCAGGCGCACACGGTGCGCGGCACCTTCGCCAACGCCTTCAAGAAGAAGCTGGGGCTGACCATCACCTCGGACAAGCCCGAGGGCGGCGAGCGCATCTACCGGATCGCGTGATTCGATCGGAATGGGAAGCCAAGCAGAAAACGCTTGGCTTCCCGCGCCGGCAGCGCGTTCATACGGGTGTCGCAACCATCCACGCCAAGGAGCACAGCATGAAACCCACCCGCGCCATCCTCACCCACAGCAACTACGACGCCGACGACTACGCCTACCTCACCGCCAAGGGCTGGAGCGATGACGAAATCCTGGCCCGCTGGAGCGAAGAGGCTGCGCACGGCAACGGACCCTGCCACTGGGAAAGCGCGTCGGCCCGCGCCAAGCTGGCCGCCGTAACCGGTCGCCAACAGACGACGCGAGATGATTGAGATTGAGCTTGGCTTCCTGATCGAACAGCGCGTTCATACGTGTGTCGCAACGATCAACGAAGGAGACAACGATGACCACAGCCAAAACGATCCCCGCCACCCGCAACGAAGCCTGGGGCTTCTGGGGCACGATGGACGCGCACGCGCAAGCCGCCTGGCCCATCGCGATGAACGCCATCTCCGACGCCACGGGACAGCCCTTCGAAGCGGTGCGGGCCTTCCTCGACAGCCGCCACGGACGCCACTTCGCGGACGAAGTCCTCAACCGCAAGCATGCGGGCCATGCCCTCCACGACGCGATCCGCGCCGCCACCCGGCAGTGGATGGAATGGACCATCGGACGCCGCACCAGTAAGGACTACGGTATCCCGCGCGGGCTTCCTTATCTGACCGGGTTCGTGATTCACTGCGAGATCGTCGAGGAGGAAGTCGCCGCCTGATCGAACGCCAGGCCATCCGATTCGCGGGTGGTCTGCTTGCCCGTCCAGTCCTGCCAGCGCCGCACGATCACGTCCGCATACTTCGGGTCGAGTTCGATCAGGCGCGCCACGCGCCCTGACTTCTCGGCGGCGATCAGGGTGGTGCCGGAACCGCCGAAGGGGTCCAGCACCACGTCGCCGGGACGACTCGAATTGCGGATCGCCCGTTCGACCAACTCCACCGGCTTCATGGTCGGGTGCAGGTCGTTCTTCTGCGGCTTCTTGATCTGCCAGACGTCGCCCTGGTCGCGGTCGCCGCACCAGTGGCGCTCCGCGCCCTCGGGCCAACCGTAGAGGATCGGCTCGTACTGGCGCTGGTAGTCGGCGCGGCCCAGCGTGAAGGTGTTCTTCGCCCAGATGATGAACGTAGACCAGTGGCCGCCGGCAGAGCGGAACGCCGCCTGCAGGGTGTCGAGCTCGCTCGACGACATGGCGACGTAGATCGCGCCGCGGGTGTGGGCAACGAGCAGCGACAGCGCGTCGTAGAGAAAGTCGTGAAAGCCTGCGCCGAGCGCGTCGTTGAGAATGGGACGGTGCTTGCCCCGCCGCTTGTCCTTCGCGCTGTTGGCGTAGTTCACGTTGTAGGGCGGATCGGTGAAGACCATGTCCGCCCGCTCGCCGTCCGGAAACAGGCGCGCGTAGGCCTCTGCCGCGGTCGCATCGCCGCAGACCAGACGGTGCGGCCCCAGCCTCCAGACGTCGCCCGGCTTGGACACCGGCTCTTCCGGAATCTCCGGGACGGCGTCGTCCTCGGTCTGGCCTTCGTGCTCTGGCTCCTCACCGGCCAGTAGCTCGGCCAACGCATCGGCATCGAAACCGGTCAAATCGAGGTCGAAGCCTTCGTCCTGCAGTGCCTCAAGTTCGATGCGCAGTAGCACATCGTCCCAGGTCGAGAGCTCCGCGAGCCGGTTATCGGCGAGGACCAGCGCCCGGCGCTGCGTCGGCGTCAGGTGATCGAGCACCACCACCGGCACGGTGGACAGGCCCAGCTTGCGCGCGGCGGCGAGCCGCCCATGGCCCGCGACCAGCACACCGTCGGCGCCGACCAGGCAGGGATTGACGAAGCCGAACTCGGCGATGGAGGCCGCGATCTGGGCGATCTGCTCGTCCGAGTGCTGGCGGGCGTTCCGCGCGTAGGGCAGTAGCTTGTCGATCGGCCAGTGCTCGATGCGCTCGGCGAACCAGTTCACGCGGCCGCCTCCGCCGTCTCGCCCAAGCGCTCGGCCGAGACCTCGGCGAAGGGCTGGCCGGTGGCCGCGAGCACGGGCTCCATGCCCGGGTGGTGCTGCAGCCAGCGGCGCAGCGCGACGTCGACGTACTCGGGCGCGAGCTCGATGGCGCGGACCCTGCGGTCGGTGAGTTGCCCGGCCAGCAGCGTGGTGCCGCCGCCGGAGAACGGCTCGAAGACGATCTCGCCCACGTCGGTGTAGGCCTCGATGAAGAACTTCGGCAGGCCCAGCGGGAATACGGCCGGATGGTCGATACCATCACCGATGCGGCCGCGCTGGCGCGTCACCTCGACGACGGAATCCGGGATGCGGAACTCCTGCGTGGGCTGTCCGGCGTGGTTCCATTCGCCGACCTTGCCATCCTTGGCGCGCATCGCGGTGGATGACCCATCGGCGCGCAGATGCGTCTCGTGACCGGCCCACTTGCAGGGCACGATCTTGTTCGGCTTGCGCGCCTGGCGGTTGAAGTGGAACACGAACTCGTGGCGCGGCGCGAGGCGCCCGGCCCAGTCGCCGGGCACGGTCACCGACTGATCCCAGACGTACCAGCCGAAGCGGCGCCAGCCCTGAGTGCGCATCCATTCGATCCAGCCGTCCCAGTACGGCTGCCACTCGCCGTCGCGATGGACGAGGCCGAGGTTGACCAGGATTTGCGCGTCCTCGTGCAGCGCGCTGCGGGCGGCGCCGAACACGCCCTGCATGAGCGCGTTCCAGTCAGTGATCCCGCCGGTGGTGTAGTCGCGCTGGTTCGCGTAGGGCGGGCTGGTAAAGAGCAGGTGAGCGCGCTCGCCATTGATGAGGCGCGCGACGGCGGCCGCGTCGCTGCTGTCGGCGCAGAGCAGCCGGTGTTCGCCCAGCAGCCACAAGTCGCCGGGCCGCGTGACCGCAACCGTGGGCGGCGTGACGTCGTCCTCGTCCGCGTCGCCTTCCGGCGCACGCTCGTCCTCATCGGCGGACGGTTCCGTCTCCTCGATGTGGTCGAGCAGGCCTTCGATCTCGGAGGCAGAGAAGCCGGTCAGGTCCAGATCGAAGCCGGCGTCGGCCAACTCCGCGAACTCCAGCGCCAACATGGCCTCATCCCAGCCGGCATCGAGCGCGAGCCGGTTGTCGGCGATCACATAGGCGCGCTTCTGCGCCGGGGTGAGGTGCGCGAGCTCGATCACCGGCACCTCGGTCAGCCCCAGCTTGCGTGCGGCCAGCAGTCGGCCATAGCCGGCGATCACACCATGGTCGCCATCGACCAGGATCGGGTTGGTCCAGCCGAACTCGGCGATGCTGGCGGCGATGCGCGCGACCTGCTCGTCGCTGTGCGTGCGCGGATTGCGGGCGTAGGGAATCAGCGTCTCGACCTTGCGGTACTCGACGTTGAGCGTGTTCAGGATCGGAACCTCGAAATGGAAAGCCCGCCGACGGAGAACCGTGGGCGGGCTCGTGATGTGTATCGGGGAGTGCAAACCGCAAACCGTGCAAACCACGGTTTGCACTCTGACGCTAGAAAAGCATCGCGCTCGCGCCCCCCGCATGGCTTTTCGGCCAGGAAGGACCCATCGCGCTCGGCGGGTCGGATCGCGAAGGCAGAAACGACGAAGGCCACGGATCGCTCCGTGGCCTTCGCACATGCTTCTCTCGCGAGGTTAGCGAAATCCTAGCGCAAAAACGGGTGAAGTGTTGCACGTCCAAAATGGCTCGAAACCGGCATCGTTCCGCATCCGCCCGCATGGCTTGGATCACTTTGGAAACGACCCGCAACTTCACTCATGAAAGGCTGGCCACGGTCCGGCGGGTCTGCTCGTTCAGACGGCAGGCGACGATGTCGAGCGCCTTCTGCCACCGCCGCCAGGCCGTAGTGCGGTCGCAGCCGAAGCGCCGGCAGATCTCCCGCCACCCGCGTTCCTCGGCGCGCATCCAGACGAGATGGCGCTGCTCCTCGGTGAGCCACAGCACCCAGCGCATCGTCTCCTCCATGCGGTCGATGGCGGCCGGGTCGGGCGGAAAGCGGTACAGCACGTCGTCGCCCGAGTAGGTCTCCCACGGCTGGCGCAGGATGGCCGGCCAGGTGTTGAAGTAGCCCTGGACGCGTACCGGCGGCAGACGCCGCGCGGTCTGGGCGGCCTCCCGGAAGCGCTCGGCGACGTCGTCAACGCTCCACATGGCCGTCTCCCTGGCGACCGTAGAGCCGCTCGCCGATGCGCTTCACCAGCTCCCGCTCGATCCAGTCGAGCCGCTCGTCGTCGAGCGAGACCACCAGGATGCCTTGGTCCCGCCAACCGTCGCGTTTTATGGCATCGACGTCCGGGGGAGTCGGTTGCAGGCGCCCGAGGGGGCAACGATAGTGGGGGCTGGGTGCATTCATGCCGGCATCTCCTGCGTCGTGATCGCCCACATCAGCAGCGCCAGTGCGTCGGCCTCGTTGTCGTCCTCGGGCCGGAAACCCAGGGCCTGCATGGCGGCCACCATCGCTTGCTTGCCGGCGTTGCCCTTGCCGGTGGCGTGCTTCTTGATCGTGCCCACCGGAACGCCCTGGTACGGGATGCCGTGGTGCTCGCACCAGGCGGTGAGCTGCGCCATGAAACCGCCGTAGGCGTGGGCGGCATCCACTCCGGCGTGGCGGCGGACCTCCTCGAAGTACACCGCATCCAACCCGTCCGCCGATTGCTTGATCTCGGCAAGCCAGCGCTTGAAGCGCAGGTAGCGCATGCCGCCGCCCTCGAAGCGCTGGGGCTTGAAGGACTCCGAGCCGCTGGTGATGGAGCCGTCACGGCCGAGCACCGCCCAGCCGGTCCGGGTGCCGAGGTCGAGGCTCAGGATGGCCGTGCCCGGTTCACGATCCCGACCGTCGATGCCGGGCAGACCCCTTCGGGTCGGGGGAGAGGACACGACGTGGTCCTCTCCCCCCGAAGGGGGGAGGGAGTTTTCGCCAACTGGGAAATCCCCGAAAGGTAAGTAAAAACATGGTGTTAGCTCAGTTGGCAAATTGGCAGGCGTTGCCAACTGCCAACTTGCCGACTGATCTGTAATGCATTGATTTTTTTGATTTTCCAGTTGGCAGACGTTTGCCAACTGAATCCAGTTGGCAAAATTCGGGTTCCAGTTGGCAGAATTTTTGCCAACTTGCCTGCGCGTGTTCATGCGTCCTCCTGCGGGTCGATGAAGTCGTCTTGGTAAACCCACACCTCGGGGTTCTCGACCGGCAATGCGGCCCCCGATTGCGGGCATTTGAAGTGGGTAGGTAATACCGGTAGCTCGCGCAGCGGCACTTCGCCGGTGTCGGGATCGGGCTCGCCCGCCGGTATGCGCAGCACCATGCCCTCGACGCACAGGTAGCCGTACTTGGTGCGGCCGATGCGTGGCAGGCCATAGTCCTGTGCGTTGCGGAAGTACTTGATGTAACCCTGGGTCGAGAGCGCGGAGAGGCGCTCGCGGATGGTGCGCTCGCCGCCGAGCCCCGCCTTGCCCTCGAAGCTTTCCGCGAACTGGTTGGAGGTGTAGCAGCGCCCCTGGGCCGCCTCGTCGAACAGGATCTGCAGGATGGCGTCGCGCTTGCGCCGGCGCTCGGCATCGAGGCGCTCGCCATAGTCCCTCATCACCAGCCGCGCGTTGGCATCCACCTCCCGCCACTCGCCCTGGATCTTGTCCACGTGCATCGACGGGATGGCGGCACCGTTGCGCAGCTCGAAGAAGAGCTGGCGCGTGGTTCGCGTTTCGTCCGGTCGAAACAGCAGCATGCCGGTGGTGTAGTAACCGCGCAGGCTGCCGGCCCCGGCCAGCGCCTGGAACGGGTCCTCCTCGAACTGCTTCTTGCCGAGTTTTTTGGTGTGGTGGGCCAGCACGATGCCGGCGTCCGGGTTCACCGCATCGCGCAGGCGTTCGACCCGCTGCGACAGGAAGTAGAGCATCGCCGCGTTGTCGTTCTCGCCGCCGGACTCCCCGCCGTCGAAGACGTTGCGGATGGGGTCGATGGCGATGATGTCCGGCAGCTCGTCGCCGAAGGCCTGCTTGATCGCGGGGATGACCTGGGCGAGGCCGGCGTCGTCCAGGATCAGCCGCAGCTGCGGCGTGGCGACGAAGTTGACGCGCGCTTCACCGATGCGACTGAGCGGTAGGCGGATCTCCTTCACACGCTCGCGCAGGTAGTGGTACTGCACCTCGGCTTGCAGATAGAACACCCGCAGCGGGCGCGGCGGCGTCATGGCGAGGAAGGTGGCGCCCGCCGCCATGTGCGTGAGCCATGCGAGCAGAAAGTCACTCTTGCCGACCTTGGGCGCACCGCCGAATACCAGCAGGCCGCCGGGTGTGAGCACGCGGGGTGCGATGAGATCGGGCGGCAACGGCGAGTCGTCGTCGAGCAGCGCACCCAGGGTGAAGGTCGGCAGTGTCGGCGCCGCCCCCTTGACGACCCTGCGCTCGCCCTCACGAATGAAGGTGGCGCAGTCGAAGCCCTCGGCCACGGCATCGGCCGCGTCCCACTTGTCCGGTTTATCCATGGGCGGCACGAGGATGGCGACCGACGCCGCGCCCGCCGTCACGCAGGCACGGGCGGCGTTCTCCGCGTAGTCCCAGCCCGGGACGTCGCGATCCGGCCAGACCAGCACGTGCTTGCCCGCGAGCGGCGTCCAGTCGGTCTTGTCGATCGGCGCCCGCGCGCCGTTCATGGCCGTGGTCGCCGTGATGCCCGTCCCGATCAGGGCGCAAGCCGCCTTCTCGCCCTCGACCAGCACCACGTCGCGCGCATTGGCCACGGCCGGCAGGTTGTAGAGCGGACGCGGGTCGGGGGCGCGCCACATGCGGGCGCGCACGTCCCAGGGGCGGTACTCCTTGCCGGTGGGCGGGTCGTAGCGGTAGACGCAGGCGATGAGCCGACCGTCCGCCGTGAGGTAGTCCCACTTCGCGGTGTAGGGGCCCAGCTCGTCGACGGGGGCGCTGTGGACATCCGATGGCTTCGGGGCGCGGCCGATGGGCGGCGCGAGCCCGAGCCATTGACGGATCTCGTCCACGAGCCGGGGAAAGTCGTGCCGGGCGGAATGCCCGCGCGAGCGCGCCCATAGATCGATGACATCCCCGCCTTCGTCAGTGGCGAAGTCCTTCCACAGGCCGCGCCGCTCGCCCTCGATCTCGACCACCAGGCTCTTGCCACGGTTGCCGTCGACGTCACCGACATAGAATTTGCCGCCTCGGATGCAGCCCTGTGGGAACAGGTAGAGCAACACCGGCTCCAGGCGATCGAGCAGACCCCTGCGCAGCGCCTCGGTATCGGATGACGCATGCGTCTGCTGATCCGGTGCGTCATTGAAATCGAGCCAGACGATGTTTTCCGCCATCAAGCCGGTCTCCAGCAGCGGTCCTGCCAGGGACACGACTTGCACTCGAAGTGGGTCGGCGTGGTGGCGTGCCGGGGCAGCAACTCGCTGGCCTCGGTGGCGGTGATGATCCGCACGGCCCGGTCCGACATGCGCTGCGCCAGCCCGCCGTCGAACGGCACGCGCTCGAACCAGATCTCCTCGCTGTCCTTGTTGATGGCGGTGAACAGCGCGGGATGGCTCGCGATGCCCGGCACGGCGCCTTCCATGTAGGCCTGGTAGACGGCGATCTGGGCGGCGTAGATCGGCTTGGCACGCGCCACGCCCTGCTTGACGGTCTCCCGCCAGGACTTGTCGTTCATCGTCTTGCACT